>NZ_DCAP01000003.1:0-12237 GCF_002311535.1 Salegentibacter sp. UBA1130
GGCTGCCTTTTCAGACAGCCTCTTCCTTTTTTAATTATTTGATAAATATTTATTTCTCAAATTGTTTTAGTGTAGTGGTAATGATATTTACACAATCTCTAATTTGCTCTTCGTTCATTACTAATGGCGGAGCAAAACGAATAATATTGCCATGGGTTGGCTTGGCTAAAAGTCCGTTTTCTTTTAGTGCCATACAAATATCCCAGGCAGTAGAACTATCTTCTGAATCGTTTATAACAATAGCATTTAATAAGCCTTTCCCTCTAACTAATTCTACAATATTGGAATCACGTATAAAATCGTTGAGTAATCTTCTAAAAAGATTCCCAAGTTTTTCGGCATTTTCAGCTAAATTTTCATCGCGAATTACTTCAAGGGCAGCAGTTGCTACAGCGCCGGCTAATGGGTTTCCACCAAATGTAGAACCGTGTTGCCCGGGCTGAATTACATCCATCACTTCATTATTTGCCAACACAGCAGATACGGGATAAACACCGCCGGAAATTGCCTTTCCAAGAATTACCATATCTGGTTTCACCTCTTCGTGGTCTACTGCCAGTAATTGCCCGGTACGAGCAATTCCGGTTTGCACTTCATCTGCAATAAATAAAGCGTTATTTTCTTTACAAAGTTCTCGAGCCCTTTTCAGATATCCATCAGAAGGTACATAAACTCCCGCTTCTCCCTGAATTGGTTCTACAAGAAAACCTGCAATATTATCATTCTCTTTTAGCACTTTTTCCAGCGCATCAATATCATCGTAAGGGATTTTTATAAATCCGGGTGTGTATGGGCCAAAATTCTTCCTGGCACCTTCATCGTTAGAAAAAGAAATAATCGTAGTTGTTCTTCCATGGAAATTGTTTTCACAAACAATTATTTGGGCTTCAGTTTCTTTCACTCCTTTTCTTTCGTAAGCCCACTTTCTCGCAATTTTAATCGCGGTTTCAACAGCTTCTGCCCCGGTATTCATAGGCAGCAACTTGTCGAATTTAAAATAATCTGTTGCAAACTTTTCATACGGGCCTAATACGTCGTTATGGAACGCCCTGGAAGTAAGCGTAAGCGTAGCAGCCTGGTTACAAAGCGCATCAACAATTTTTGGATGGCAGTGTCCCTGGTTTACTGCAGAATAGGCTGAAAGAAAATCGTAATATTTATTTCCTTCTACATCCCAAACGTGAACACCCTCGCCGCGGCTAAGCACCACTGGTAAAGGATGGTAATTATGAGCACCATACTGGTCTTCTAATTCAATAGCTTCTTTTGAAGATGTAATTTTTGGTAAAGACATGTTCAATTTTTTTAAAATCAATAATTCTATAATTCCTTCTTTTGCACCTATAAAATCAGGTCACAGGGGAGAGAAATCATCCATTATTTAAGTTTTCGCAAATTACTAAATGTTTGTGGGAATTTTTAGGAACACAGGGAATAAATCTTCACAATTATTCTATTTTTGCGCTATGGGAAGAAGGAATAAAAACAAGGTATTTGAAGCCGTAGAAGTTACCGGTGCCGGTGGAAAAGGAAAAGGAATCGGGAAATCGCCAGATGGTAGAGTTATATTTATAGATAATGTGGTTCCCGGCGATGTAGCCGATATAAAAACTACTAAAAAACGAAAATCTTACTACCAGGGCACAGCGGTTAATTTTCATCAATTTTCAGAGAAGCGTGTAGAACCCGTTTGCCAGCATTTTGGAACTTGCGGAGGCTGCAAATGGCAAAATATGGGTTATGAATATCAGCTGGAATATAAACAGGACGAGGTTTTTAATAACCTTATTCGGGTTGGTAAGGTTGAACTGCCAAAGGTGACCCCTATTTTAGGAAGCAAAGAAATTTATTTTTATCGTAATAAAATGGAATTTTCATTTAGTGATAGCCGCTGGCTCACACCTGAAGAAATAAACAGCGGTAAAGATTTTGACGATAAAAATGCTCTTGGATTTCATATTCCAGGAATGTGGGATAAAATACTCGATATTAAAAAGTGCCACCTTCAGGAAGATCCCAGCAATGCCATTAGAAATTTTATAAAAGAATTTGCTACTTCTAATGGTCTTAGCTTTTTTAATGCGCGTAAGCAGGAAGGTTTATTACGAACTTTAATGATACGCACCTCCTCTACTGGTGAAATCATGGTGCTAATCCAGTTTTTTCATGAAGACAAAGCAAAGCGGGAATTGTTTTTAGATGCGGTAATAGAAATGTTTCCAGAGATTACTTCGCTTCAATATGTAATAAATGAAAAAGGGAACGATACTATTTACGACCAGGAAGTTATTTGCTATAAAGGCCGTGACCATATTTTTGAGCAAATGGAAGGACTTCAATTTAAAATAAACGCCAAGTCTTTTTATCAAACCAATTCGGCCCAGGCTTATGAATTGTATAAAATTACGCGCGATTTTGCCGATCTAAAAGGAGACGAAATAGTTTACGATCTTTATACCGGAACCGGAACTATCGCTCAATTTGTTGCAAAAAAAGCGAAAAAAGTAATTGGGGTTGAAGTTGTTCCGGAAGCGATTATTGATGCCAAAGAAAATGCCGAACGCAACCAAATTAACAATACAGAGTTTTTTGTTGGCGATATGAAAAAAGTTTTTTCTGAAGAATTTATCAATAATCACGGTCAGCCAGACGTTATAATTACAGATCCGCCACGAGACGGGATGCACAAAGATGTGATTGCCCAAATAATTGGTATATTGCCACAACGCATTGTTTACGTAAGTTGCAACTCTGCCACGCAGGCAAGGGATCTATCATTATTAGACGAATATTATAAAGTTACCAGGGTACAGCCCGTAGATATGTTTCCGCAAACCCATCACGTGGAGAATGTTGTGTGTTTAGAAAGAAAATAAATGAATAGAAGTTTTTTAAAAATTCTTGTACCAAGTGTAGTTTTACTAATGCTTATTATGGGGTGCCAGCGCGACGATATTTGTCCTGAAAGCACCCAAACTACGCCCATGCTCATCTTGAGCTTTTATGATGTTAATGATCGTGAAAGCTATAAAAGCCCTACCAATTTAAGCGTAAGGTCTATGGTAAGCGATTCTATAAAGACTTTATACCAAAGAATAAATCCTGATACTATTCAAATTCCATTAAGAACAGATCAAAATACTACCACCTATACCTTTACGCTTTTTGATGCAGAAGAAGACGACGAAGATCCCGAATTTACACCAGATACAGATACTTTAACATTTACCTACGGGACTGAAGAAGTTTATGTAAACCGTGCGTGTGCCTATAAAGTAATTTATAATAGCCTTAAATTAACCATTGAAGGTGGGGAAGAAGGCGAATGGATAGATTCTTATATTATAGAAGAACCCAATATTGAAGATGATACAGAATCACATATCAGCATATTTTTTTAGCATCCTATTTCTGTTCCTTGCTGCTCCATTGCTAAGTCAGGAAACAACGGTACAGGAAAAAGCAATAGAAGATAGTTTGGCCAACCGTGAAAAATTTGGGCTTCGGGTTGGGGCCGATATTAGTAAGCTTTTAAAAACTGCTTTCCAGGACGATTATTCCGGGTTTGAGATTTTAGGAGATTACCGGGTTTATAAAGATTATTACGCTGCCGCGGAATTAGGAAATGAAAGTATTGGTTATGCTGAAGATAATATTAGCATTACATCTCGCGGAAGTTATGTAAAAATAGGAGCAGATTATAATGCCTACGAAAACTGGACAGGTATGGAAAACATTATTTTTGTTGGCGCTCGTTATGGATTTTCAACCTTTACGCAAGATGTTGAAGAATACCAAATCTATACCACCAATCCGTTTTTTGAACCCGATATTCGTTCTGAAACCATAGAATATTCTGGCTTAACGGCAAACTGGATAGAATTAATAGCCGGGATTAAAGTTGAAGTTTTAAATAATCTATTCCTTTCAGTGAATGTACAACTGAAACGCAGGCTATTTCAAAGCACCCCAGATAATTTTGACAACCTCGCAATTCCAGGGTTTAACCGAACCTACGACGATAGTAACATTGGAGTTGGTTATGGCTATACCATTAGTTACCTGATTCCTTTTTATAAAAAATAGAGATTAGATTAAACTACTCCTGAAACTTCGCTTTCTTTGATCCCTGGTAAATCTGGTATTTCAATAATTTAGATTCCAGGGCACCGTTGTAAAGCTTAATTTTTCGAGAAGGTCTTAGGCCAACGTGTTTTATTGCTTCAAGATTAGAAGTGATAAACCAGGCATCGGTTCCCGGGTAGGCCTGCTTCAGTGTATCTCCAATTTCTTTATAGAATTTCGGCATATCAATCTCCAAACGTTCTCCATACGGCGGATTAAACAACATATGTAAATGCCTTTCGCCTTCTTTTTCTGATGCAAAGAAATCCTGCCTTTTTACTTTAATAAATTCGGTGAGATTGGCATTTTCAATATTATCAATGGCTTTGTGTACTGCCGAAGGTGCAGTGTCATACCCCTGAATAGTAAAATGAAATTCCCGTACTTTTTTAAGTACTGAAGCTTCAATTTTTTCAAAAAGATCTTCATCCCAATCTTTCCAACGTTCAAAAGCGAATTCCTTTCGGTTTAAATTTGGTGGAATATTGCACGCAATCATTGCGGCTTCAATTAAAATAGTTCCACTACCGCACATGGGATCCAGAAAATCGCACTGCCCGTCCCAACCAGAAAGTAATAACATACCGGCGGCCAAAACCTCGTTTATGGGCGCAATATTGGTCGCGGTCTTATATCCACGTTTGTGCAAAGACTGGCCTGAAGAATCAAAAGAAACATTACAAAAATTCTTTTCAATATGAATATTAACCCTCAAAGTTGGAAAATCAAGATCCACATTTGGTCTTTTATCAAACTTATCCCGAAAACGGTCCACAATGGCATCTTTTGTTTTTAAGGAAATATATTGGGAATGCGTAAAAGTTTCAGAATGTACTGTGGCATCAATTGCCAGGGTATCGTCTACATCCATAAAATCTTCCCAGGGTAGCTCGTAAATTTTCTTGTAAAGGTCTTCTTCAGAAAATATTTTAAAACTTTGGTATGGTTTAAGAATTTTAATTGCAGTTCTAAGGCATAAATTCGCTTTATACATAAAGCCTTTATCACCTACAAAACTTACATTTCTGGTTCCCTCTTTTACATCCATAGCGCCAAGTGCCATTAATTCTTTAGCCAAAACTGGCTCAAAACCATACATGGTCTTGGCAATCATTTTAAAATTATTTTCCATATCGGTTTTTTACAGTCCACAAAAATAGGGTAATTTTGCTGAATATTAGTATTGCCGGCTGGGGATGCTGAAATATTACCAATGCTTTTACGACTTATCTTTTTAACTCCTTACAATGAGGATTGAAAATCGTTGTGGCTGGTGTTAATTTTTTATTTTTTACTCCCGATTAGCTTCGGTAGAGGCCCTGGAGTGTGCCTTGAGCAATTTTACTAATTATTTTTGACTTAATTAATGATCTACATTTTACCTTTAATTTCTGTAATTGCCGGTTACCTTATTGCCATTTTCTTAAAACCCTCCTCCTCTATTGGTTTTAAGTTATTGCTTAGCTTTAGCGGTGCTTATCTCCTGGCGGTTACCATTTTTGAATTACTGCCCGAAGTTTATCTAAACGGAACCGAAGAAGTGGGTATTTTTATAATGTTGGGCTTACTGCTGCAAATAATCCTCGAATTTGTTTCTAAAGGAGTTGAACACGGGCATTTGCACCACCAGGAAGGAATGAAAAAATTCCCAATCCTATTATTGATTAGTTTGAGTATTCACGCATTTTTGGAAGGTTTTCCTATGGATGAAGGCGATCATATCTTACACGGAGTCGTAATTCATAAAATTCCGGTGGCAACCATACTGTCGGTTTTTCTTATCCATTCTAATTTGAGTAAAATTAAAGTCGGACTGTTCCTCGCGGTTTTTGCTTTAATGACGCCGCTGGGAAGTTTCTTTAAATCGCAATTTAGTTTACTTCAGGATATTTCAATTTATATAAACGCGCTGGTAATTGGTATTTTTCTGCACGTTTCTACTACTATTTTATTTGAAGCTTCTAAAAATCATAAATTTAATATTTCCAAGTTGGCAGTGATTGTGGGCGGAATTTTACTGGCTTATTTTATTTAATATGTTTAGCAAAGCCGAAAGCAAAAAATTAAGGCAACAGTTCTGGACGAGTTTTGGTATCGTTTTCCGGCAAAAATGGTTGCTTTATAACACTGGAATTAAAGAGCTTGAATTAAAATTTACGTTTAACCGAAAATTTGCCCAAGTTTCTATAGATGTTATAGATGAAGATCCGCTGATTTGCGCATATTATTTTGAAAAGCTAATTTCCTTGAAAAAAATTCTAACTACAGAATATCTGTCAGATGCCATATTTGAGGAAGAATACGAACTTCCGGAAGGGAAAATAATTTCCCGGGTTTACGTTCAATTAGATGGTGTTAGTATTCACAACCGCAATCAATGGCCTGAAGCGATGAAATTCCTAAATGATAATATGAAACAAATGGAAGCTTTCTTTGTGGAGTATAAGGATCTTTTTAGGTAAAGTCTACATTTTAATTGTTCATCATACTATTTGTTTCTTCATCTTTTAATAAAAAAATACCATGCCAGCGAATCTCCCATTAGAAATTCGGCAATTATTAAGTATCTTTTAATAATTGTTTAATCTTATTTAACAGCTAATTTTCCCGTTTTCCAGTAAATTCATTACAAATACTACCACTTCCAATTAAGGAATGTATTAAAAAGGAAAGAGAGGAAATGATGTTGAGGAAACCTTCTGAAGTAGACCACCTGGAAAAATATTATATTGCTAATTATACTGCCGCGATATACTATAAACACTGTATTCTAACCACTAAAAAGATCTTTTTAAAAAAACTGTTTAAATCTTTATACAATCATAAAAAAGCATTGAAAGACGATTTAGACCGGCATATTTTAGAAGCAAGAGACCAGGATTACCTGGACCAGCTTTTATTAAAATGCAAAAAAGAAGTGCTTAAAATGCAACAGAATTTAAGAATGAACACCAACCCAAAATCGGGACAAATTTGTACCGAAATGGAAAGGCGCTTTTTTAACCAGTTGCA
The DNA here is from genome assembly GCF_002311535.1 of Salegentibacter sp. UBA1130. Classification (NCBI taxonomy): domain Bacteria; kingdom Pseudomonadati; phylum Bacteroidota; class Flavobacteriia; order Flavobacteriales; family Flavobacteriaceae; genus Salegentibacter; species Salegentibacter sp. UBA1130. The sequence goes on from NZ_DCAP01000003.1 coordinate 7,138, forward strand.
CCAAACACTTCAAGTATTAACAGATGGAAGTTTGCGTAACACCTTATTGTCTCACAAACATAAATCTAAAGCTTTACAGGAAAGATTACACCTGGTAAGCAAATACCTCATATAATTAGCCGTTAAATCCCCAGGTTATAAGTCTGTTGTGCAATTTCCAGTTCTTCATTGGTAGGAATAACTAAAACCTGAACTTTTGAATCTTCAGCATTTATAGTTCTTAATTCTTTTAAACGCTGTTTATTTTTATCTTCATTAAGTTTAATCCCAAAGAACTCCATATCTGCACAAACCAATTTGCGAATAACATCGCTATTTTCTCCAATTCCCGCTGTAAAAACCAGGGCATCAACGCCATTCATGGCAGCTGTGTAAGCACCTATATATTTTTTAATTCGGTAAGCATTCATATCCAGGGCTAATTGGCATTGTTTATTTCCATTTGCCGCCTGTTCTTCAATATCTCTAAGATCACTATAACCGGTAAGGCCGTACATTCCACTTTTATTATGCAAAATATCACTTACTTCCTGGGCTGAATACCCTAATTGTTCCACCAGGTAAAAAATAACCGACTGGTCTATATCTCCACTCCTGGTTCCCATAATAAGTCCGTTTACGGGCCCAAAACCAAGAGAATGGTCTATGCTTTTTCCATCCTGTACCGCCGTAATACTACAACCGTTTCCTAAGTGAATACTTATAATTTTAGAATTCTCTTTTTGTAAATATTCAATGGCTTTCTCCGTTACATATTTATGACTGGTACCGTGAAACCCGTATAGTTGAATGTGGTGTTTGTCTGAAAGTTCTGTAGGAATAGCATATTGCGAAGCCTGCTTGGGGATACTTCTATGAAATGCGGTATCAAAAACCGCTACCTGTGTGGCATTCGGGAAAAGTTTTTCTGCTACTTCAATCCCTTTTAAGTTTGGAGGATTATGCAAAGGTGCCAAAGAAAAGTATTCTTTAATCTTAGCCTTTACCTTCTCGTCTATCACTATGGTTTTAGAAAAACTATCGCCACCATGCACTACCCTATGGCCAATTGCCGGGATTTCTTCGGCATTTTTAATAACTCCTTTTTCCGAATCCATTAAAAGATCTGTAATTGCCTTTAATGCTATGGCGTGATCTTTTGCTAAAAGTTCTTCTGAAATCGATTCGTTTTTAGTTTTATAATGAAGTTTTGAACCTTCCAATCCTATACGTTCTACCATTCCTGAAGCTAAAACTTCTTCTGAAGGCATTTGTATTAATTGAAATTTTAAAGACGAACTTCCTGAATTTATAATTAAAATATTCTTCATTTGTTTGTGTTTGAGTTCAGCATCTTGCTGATTTCATTCTGAATTAAATTCCTTGAGCCTGGATGGCAGTTAAAATTACGGTATTGTAAACATCAGCAACGGTACAACCACGACTTAGATCGTTTACGGGCTTATTTAAGCCCTGAAGCATTGGTCCTATGGCCAAAGCGCCAGTTTCACGTTGTACAGCTTTATAAGTATTATTTCCGGTATTTAAATCGGGGAAAATTAGCACGTTAGCCTGTCCAGCTACTTCAGATCCTGGTAGTTTACTTTTTCCAACGCTAATATCTACTGCAGCATCATATTGAATTGGGCCTTCAATTTTAAGATCTGGTCTTCGTTCTTTAACTATGGCAGTTGCTTCTCTCACTCTATCTACATCTTCACCTTTTCCTGAAGTTCCCGAAGAATAAGAAAGCATGGCGATTTTTGGATCTATACCAAAGGCTGAAGCACTCTCTGCCGAAGAAATAGTAATTTCTGCTAATTCTGCCGCAGTAGGATTCGGATTAATCGCGCAATCACCAAATACTGAAACCCTATCTTCTAAACACATAAAAAATACAGAAGAAACTACAGAAACATTTGGTTTGGTTTTTATAAATTGTAATGCGGGTAAAATAGTATGTTGCGTGGTATGCGCTGCTCCAGATACCATCCCGTCTGCGTGACCTTTATAGATCATCATAGTTCCGTAGTACGAAACATCGCTTAAACGATCTTTCGCCATATCCATATTTACACCCTTATGTTTTCTTAATTCATAGAAAGTTTCAGCATAATCCTGGAAATTTGGGGAGTTTACAGGATCTACAATATTTACTTTTGAAAAATCAAGATCTAATGCAATTTTAGCGACAGTTTTCTGAATAGTATCAAAATCTCCCAATAAAGTTAGCTCTACCAGGTCCATATCTATAAGGCGTTTTGCTGCGGTTAGGATACGCTCATCTGTACCTTCTGGCAACACAATATGCTTTTTACTTTGTCTGGCTCTCTTCACCAAATCGTACTGAAACATTCTTGGAGTTCTACCCTGGGGTTGGTAATTTGTAAGTTTTTCTACCAGGGGATCAAAAGAAACATACCGCTCAAAAATACTAATGGTAGTTTGTATTTTCTGAATACTATCGGCATAGATATTAGACTTTATGGCACCAACTTTATTTGTTACTGCAAAAGTCCCCTCCTGTACCGAAATTATAGGAACAATATCAGATAAACCTTCAATTAATTTTAAAATTGATTCTTCCGGCCTTAAACCACCGGTTAAAATAATTCCTGAAATTCTTGGATAATTGCTCGAAATATTGGCTTGTAATGCACCAAGAATAATATCAGCTCTATCACCAGGAGTAATTACTAAACTTTCATTTTTTAAAGTAGTTAGATAATTTCTAAGCTGCATTGCTCCTACTCCAAAATTCCCGGTTTGATTATCCAGAAAATCGTGACCAAATAAAACCGTCCCGTCCAGTGCTTTAACTATCTCTTTTAAAGTTGGATTATTCAGTGTATCAATTAACGGAATTGCAAAAACATCAACTTCCTGAGGTAAAAATCCTCGCATATTTTTTGCTGCAGGCTCCAGGTTCTCTTCCTGGATTTTATTACTAACCATAGCAATAACCTGAACTTCTTTATCTCTAAACGCACGATAAGCCATTTGTTGGTTTCCTAACAATTCTTCCCAGCTCTTAAACTGGCCGCTAACTACAATTATAACTGGTATTCCTAAATTCTTAGCAATCACTACGTTTACATCAAACTCAAAAACACTACCCTCACCAGAGAAATCACTTCCTTCTACCAGTATAAAATCAAATTCATCTTCCAGCTTTTTATACTTGGAAATTATAGTGTCAATAATCTCCCCCGATTTTCCATCATTTGTTTTTTGAATTACCTCACTTCGGGTAAATGCATAAGTATCTTCATAAGGGATTTTTAAATCAAAATAGCTTAAAACTGTATCTATGTGATTGTCTTTTTCTCCTTTTGGGACATCGTTTATAATTGGCCTGAAGTAACCTACTTTCACCATTTTTCCTAAAAGTGTTCTCATTAATCCTAACGAGATCATAGATTTTCCGCTGTGGGACTCCAGCGTAGCGATATAAATTCCTTTGTTCATAATTTGTAAATTGGTTCGGCAAAAATAAAGTTAATAAAACAATTGTGTTTTTATGTTACTGGTAAAAAGAAGTAAACCTGACATCTATCAGCTTTTGATTATTCATACAACTTAGAACAGGGTATACAATGAATTTTAGCAAATTGAATAAAACAAAAAAACCACCCGAAGGTGGTTTTAATAATTAACTTATTGGTATATTATAAATCCAGCAAACCTACAAGGAGAATATCAAAATTCACTTCTGAATCTGCATCTACTGAGAAGCCTAAAAGATCTATTTCTGACGTGGTAGTAGCTTCAACTTCACCATCTAGTTCCAGCTCACCATCGGCATCCTCATCAGAAAAAGAAACAAAATGAAGTTCATAATCTCCTTTTTCTATAAAATGAATTTCAAACTCTCCCGAAGATTCATTTATTTTACTACTTGCGGTAGCATTGGCGAATAACACTCCTTCGCCATTTGCCGAAGTTTCATCTTCACTATACGCACCATCTTCATAAGCAAAAACCACAATAGTTTCAGACTCTGTAGAACCAAAATCGCTAACTGTACCGGTAATCTCACCGGCATTAATACTATTTACAGCTCTTATACTGTGAGCTAATTCGCTATCACTTACAAATTGAAATTCTCCTGCAGAATTAGTGACTATAGACTTTCTAAGGTCAAAATCTAAAATGATTTCATTATCATCATTCTCCTTAATCTCAACCTGATCGGTGATACTAATTTCTGCGGAAGAAGTAGCCAGGGCCTTCTTCTCCCCACTGCTAGTAAGTACATAATTAGCCGGTGCCTCTCCCGAAGCATCTGTTTCATTGTCCAGGCTTAACACAATCTCTGAAGTGGTACCACTTTCTAACTCAACATCTCCCAGTAATTCGGTTTCACCGTTTTGTAAACTACTAAGATTTACCGTAGTTTTTTCAAATCCTTCAATGGCTTTACCATTTACGCTTACCCCGGTAACGGTAATAAATACTGCATCAACTTCTGCATTATCAATTGGGGCATCGGTAAGATATACCTCGGTATTATAAGTGTCTGGTTGTGGCTCGCCGGTATCCACATCATCATCGTCATCTGAACACGAGACCAGAAGTCCCATTGATAACATTAAAATTCCTGTTTTGAATAAATACTTCAAATTCATAAGTTTTTAGTTTTTCGTTGTCTTCACAACAGTTAGTAATTAATAGATTTGATTAGCGCATCTTACGCAAGTAATTATTCGTTATAAAACTGGTTTTAAGTTCTGCCCTATTAACGCAAGTGAATTAGGACTATTATTCAAAAAGTATGATTTATAAAAGGTTTAACAATCCTTAAGAAAAAATTAAATGAAGAAAATGAAAGATAAAACTCCGGTAGAATGGTGGAAGCTTCTTTAATTTAGTGCTTACACTTTGAAGTAATAGTTGGTTTTAAAGATTGGTAATAAGGAAGGCTTAAAATCCCAATTTTAGAATAAGTGGATATTGCTCCAGAAAGACACAATATAACAACCTGAAAAGATTACTGACGGGGTACTTCTGAGCCTGAGTATACTTCAGCCCCAAACTTATTAAAACAAAAAAAGACCCTTACAACTTAATGTAAGGGTCTTCTAAAAAAAGGCGGTAACATACTCTCCCACAAATAGCAGT
>NZ_DCAP01000035.1:0-71100 GCF_002311535.1 Salegentibacter sp. UBA1130
AAGGCTACCTTTTCAGACAGCCTCTTTTTTATTGGTTAATTAGTTTAAAAGCTTAGCGTGTACCGTTTACTATAAAAGCGTGAATTACGCCGGGAATCCAACCTAAAGCTGTTAATAGTAAACTTATTAAAAAAGTTACTCCAAGACCGTGTTTCATAAAAACGGCTAAGGGAGGTAATAAGATATTTAAAATGATCGTTAACATAATATTTTTTTTAATTGGTTATTTCTATCGAAATTACATAGAAATACAAGTCATCCAATTAGATTTAACGGGTTCTTGGTAAGGGTTTAACAAAATATCATGCTTTGAATTTTCTGTATCTGGCCAGCATAAATACGTATATACTATAGCAAACCAAACCTGCCGCAACTAATCCCATTAGCCAAGAACCATAAGGTGAATCCTGCAAAAATGAAAAAGCATCAGAGGTTCCCTTCATATTTGAAGTATTAGATTCTACGGCTGCCCTTATAAAAATATAAGCTAAAACCCCGAAAATAATTCCGCGAGCAATTAGACCAAGGTAGCCGGTGTTTTTTACGGTTTTCCGTTTCTTTTCATCTTTAATAGAGTCGTAGCCAAAATCTTCAAGAAATTTCTTTGTTTTAGCTTTATTAAATTGGGCAATACTGGCCACAATAAGGCCTACGCCTATAATTGCAAAAACCACCACACCAAGGGTTCCGGTAATTCCACCACCAGAGCTGCCACCTGAAGATGATCCGGCGTTTATTAACGTCATAAATGCATAAACCGCCAGGCCCAGATACAAAATAGCGCTAATAAAATAGGCTACACGTTTTCCTTTCCCTTTTTTATCGTCTCCAATATTTTCAGGATCCTGAATGGACTGAATAAATCGCCAGGCCGAGTAGCACAAAAGACCAAGACCTATTAAAACCAGTAAGGCATTTCCAAATGACTGGTTTTCCAAAAATTTGATTACCTGTAAATTACTGGATTTTTGACCGCCCATATTAAATGCAGCGAGAAAAGTAAGTATTCCCATAATGCCATAAACAGTAGCTTTAGCAACATAACCCACCCGGGCCATTTTCTTTAATTTAGAGTCCATTTTCTTAAGAATTTGTTTGGTTAGTAAACTAAATTTAATTCTTTGAAAACGGTTAAACGAAGACTTGGGAAAATTTTAAAGGTTCAAAATTGTGAATTTTGGAAAATTTAAATGTTTTAAATATAGGGTTGAAAAGATCTGGTTAGCGAAATATTTAAAGTAAAAATTTTTAAACCATTTCAAAAATAACCAGGGCGTACAGGTAAAATCTTACAAAACGCAGTAAACCAAACATAAGGTAACTTGGGAATGGAAATTTTATAATTCCGGCTGCAATACTCGTCATCGCAAACGGAATTGGGAGTAGGGCACCTACTATAATTAAAAATCCACCCCATTTTCGGGTGTTTTTAATATGTTGCGCCATTTTTACCTCAATAGCTTCGTGTACAGCCGGGATTTTAGTCATCCAGCGGCCTATAAAGTAAGAAATTACACCTCCTAGGTAGGAAGCCAGTGCCAGTAAAGAAAGGTATAGAATTGGACTGGAAGATTTGCCAGACCAGGCTATAAATAGTTCTGGTGGGATTAATCCCAGTAAAGATTCTGACGCAAAGAAAACACTTATAATACCCAGCGGCGAATAAGTTTCGGTTACTGTTACCAGCATTTGCTCAATATCCAGCACCCAACGATCTATTGCCCAAAGCGCTGCTACAAATAAAACTATGGGTAAAATTGCTTTTTTTACACTTTTCCAAACAAAGCTGTAAAAACCGGTATAACTATAATACTGGTGCAATAAGCGTATGCGCGACTTCTTTTTAGATTTCGCATCTTTCTTCATCAAATTCTCCTTTAGCAATTTACTCACTAAGCGAGATTTAAATATTCCGATTTATATATCGGCTCCTTTAATTATCTCAGCTTAATGCCTTATGGGTTACCCCAGGATTTCTTATCGAGGTAGTTCAATAAGGTTTTTATGCCGACTAATATTCAAATACCAGACCAGTTTACTCTTTCAAGCTAAGATCTAGTTTTCTTCAGCATATTCATTGAATGCTTTTACGTATTCACGTAGCTCCAATTCATTTACACGGTTAGAAGGATCTGCCATTAAAGAAAGTAGATAATCAAGGCTTTCCTGCCCGGTTGCTTCTTCCTGTAAAGGAGCTTCTTCACCTTCCTCTACCGGATCATCTTCTGGGATCGCAATATTAAAAGAATCGTAAGCTTCTACGTGTTCAAAAGTTAACCTGATGGTTTTTGCCAATAAAGGCTGCCCTTCTTCTACAACAAGGGTTCTTAATTCTTTCAGATCGTTTACCAGGGTATTGGTAATTATTCCATTGCGCATTAAATCACGCTGAATCTTATTGAGTAATTTTTGGGCTTTGATATTATTCAAGAGAATATAGGTTAATCAGGTTATACTAATTTTTTTGCAAATGTACTGCTTTCGTAGTTTTATAAAACATTTTAACAAAGAAATTAAGAAGCTTTTATACACTTTTAAATGAGTTTTTGAGATTATTTATTCTTATAATCTTCATTTAACCCTTAATTATAAAGCCTCTAAAATTAACAATATCTTAGTCCTTAAGATTTCAGCGAAATCGCATTGTTTAGTAGCTTTAGCCTAACTAAAAAATTAAAATACTATGAGTTCATTAAAAGGAAAAGTTGCATTTATTACCGGTGGAAGTAAAGGAATTGGTTATGGCGTGGCCCAATCGCTTTTAGATTTGGGAATGAAAGTAGCCATAACAAGCCGTTCTAAAGATGCTGCTGAAAAAGCCGCCAAAGAACTAAGCGCAACTGATGCCTTAGGTCTTGAAGCTGATGTTAGAAATTACGAAAGTCAGGAAAAAGCCGTAAAAGCTGCAATAGATAAATTTGGGCAACTTGATGTGATGGTGGCCAATGCTGGAATTGGACATTTTGGATCTATAGACGAATTATCTCCAGAGAAATGGCAGGAAACAATAGATACCAATTTAACAGGAGTTTTTTATAGCGTTAAGTCCAGTTTAGCTGCTTTAGAAAAATCTAAAGGTTACCTTATTACTATTTCCAGTCTTGCCGGAACTAACTTTTTTGCCGGAGGAGCTGCTTATAATGCCAGTAAATTTGGCTTAACAGGATTTACCCAGGCGGTGATGTTGGATCTTAGACAAAAAGGAATTAATGTAAGTACCATTATGCCGGGTTCTGTGGCTACGCATTTTAATGATCACACTCCAAATGCAGAAGATGCCTGGAAGATTCAACCGGAAGATATTGGTGAATTAGTTGTAGATCTTTTAAAAATGAATAAGCGTACCTTACCAAGTAAGATAGAGGTAAGACCATCGCAACCACCTAAAAAATAATTTTTTAAATAACATAGATTGAGGAGGCTGACTGAAAAGTATAATTTTCGTCAAGCTGAACTTGGTTCAGCTTCTAATTTGTTTTAACTATAAACATTTTATATCCTGAAATAAATTCAGGATGACAATTTTAAGAACTTTCCAGACACCTCTTTTTTTATCATTTCTTTTATCGTAATATTGCAATAAACAATTAAAAAATGGGTCTTACAAAATCTGAAATATTTAGCCCCTTGCAAAACGAACTGGCGGGAATAGCCAAAGTTCTGGGACATCCTGCAAGAATTGCCATTCTACAGGAAATTATAAAATCAAAATCCTGTATTTGCGGCGACCTTGTTCAGGAAGTGGGGTTGGCGCAGCCTACCATTTCACAGCATTTAAAGGAGCTGAAAAACATAGGACTTATAAAAGGAGATATAGAAGGAACCCGGGTTTGTTACTGTATAAACCCCGAAAAATGGAACCAGGTAAAAGAACTTTTTGCCACTTTTCTTGATTCTAATATTTCTCCTAACGATGAGTGTTGCTAAAGCAATAGCTGGGTATCCAAAATTTCAACTCAAATCTTACTTATAGAATAAAAAATTCTTTTTGTTATGGCTCGAAAAAAGATGAATTTCCTCGATAAATATCTCACAGTATGGATTTTCCTGTCAATGTTTATAGGGGTAGCCATTGGCTATTATATGCCACAAAGTGCCGGGATTATAGACTCCTATAGCGTTGGATCAACAAATATCCCTATTGCCGTAGGTTTAATTTTAATGATGTATCCGCCTTTAGCCAAGGTGAATTATAAATATTTACCTAAGATTTTTAAAAACCTAAAAATTCTTAGTGTCTCTTTATTACTAAACTGGATTATAGGCCCCATTTTAATGTTTTTTCTCGCCATAATTTTTCTCCAGGATCATCCCGAATATATGGTTGGCCTTATTCTAATTGGCCTTGCCCGTTGTATCGCTATGGTTTTAGTATGGAACGATCTCGCGGAAGGAAGTAGCGAATATGGTGCTGGTTTGGTTGCCTTAAACAGTATTTTTCAGGTGTTTTTCTATAGTTTTTATGCCTGGATCTTTATCACCGTTTTACCGCCATATTTTGGGTTTGAAGGCGCTATTGTAGACATTTCTATTGGTACAATTGCTAAAAGCGTTGCTATTTATCTTGGTATTCCATTCCTGGCAGGCTATTTAAGTCGGGTGATTTTAGTTAGAACTAAAAGCGAAGCCTGGTATAAAGAAAAATTTCTTCCGGCAATCTCACCGCTAACGCTTATTGCGCTTTTATTCACAATTTTAGTGATGTTTAGCTTAAAAGGTGAAACCATCGTGGAAATCCCGGTAGATATAGTTTTAATTGCTATTCCGCTGGTAGTTTATTTTATTCTGATGTTTTTTATAAGCTTTTTTGTCTCTAAATATTTCGGTGCAGGTTATAAGCAAAATGCCTCCATTTCATTTACCGCAACCGGGAATAATTTTGAACTTGCAATAGCCGTAGCAATTGCTGTCTTCGGAATTGATAGCGGGCAGGCTTTTGCCGGGGTTATTGGGCCTTTGGTGGAAGTTCCGGTTTTAATTGGTTTGGTAAGTGTCGCGTTTTGGTTGAAACAGAAATATTATCCTAAAGAAAAATTAGTATAATGGCTGAAGTTTACGATGTAATAATAATTGGAGGCGGCCAAAGCGGACTCGCTTGCGCTTATTATTTAAGACGAACAAAACTGAATTATTTAATACTTGATGAGCAGGAAAACTGCGGTGGTGCCTGGCAAAAAACTTGGGATTCTTTAAGGCTTTTTTCTCCAGCAGATCAGTCTTCGCTGCCCGGTTGGCTAATGCCTAAGAACGAGGATGGATTTCCACCCAAAGATCACGTAATTAATTATTTGTGCAAGTACGAAGAACGTTATAATTTTCCGGTTAAGCGTCAGGTAAAAGTTGATAATATAGAAACAGAATCAGGTGTTTTTAAGCTTAAAACTTCAGCAGGAGATTTTTCAGCAAAAACAGTAATTTCAGCAACTGGAACCTGGAAAGCGCCATTTATTCCGAAGATAAAAGGAATAGATATTTTCCGCGGAAAACAAATTCATTCGGCTCAATATAGAAATGCAGAACAGCTTCAAAATAAGAACGTACTTATTGTTGGGGAAGGAAATTCCGGAGCACAAATTTTAGCCGAAATTTCTAAAGTAGCGAATACCAGTTGGACAACTTTAAAAGATCCCGAATATTTGCCAGACGATGTAGATGGGAGAGTACTTTTTAATGTAGCTACCGCAAAATATAAGGCCGAGAAGGAGGGAAAGAAATTTGATCCCGCAGCTTATAACCTTGGAAATATTGTTATGGTGCCCACAGTTAAGGAAGCTCGGGAAAGAGGTGTGCTTAAAACCAAAGGAAGTTTCACCGAGTTCACCGAGAATGGCGTGATTTGGGAAAATGGAACTAAAGAAGATTTTGACCTTATAATTTGGTGTACCGGCTTTCATTATGCTACAGATCATTTAAATAATATAGTGGAGCCAGATGCTAAGGGTAAAATTAAAACCGAAGGAACCAGAGCTAAAAACACTAACGGACTTTGGTTAGTGGGTTATGGTGGCTGGACAGGATATGCTTCTGCTACTCTAATTGGGGTGGGCCGAAGCGCACGCGCTACCATAAAAGAAATTACCGAATATCTAAAAGACTAAATTTCCCAATTTTTTAAGAGCTTTTCTCCTCTAATATTGATGCATGTTAGGCTATGCCGTTAAACCCATACTAAAAATCTAAAATTGCTGGTTAGATACTATACTCTACGCTAATTTTGAGTAAAACCAAAAAAATTAGATATGAGTATTAAAGGAAAAACTATAATTATAACTGGAGCTTCTAGTGGAATTGGAGAAGCTACCGCAAAAAAATTATCTAAAGAAGGCGCTAATGTAGTATTAAGTGCACGCCGTGAGGACAGATTGAATTCTTTGAAAGATGAGATCGTAAAAAACGGTGGATTGGCTTTAGTAGTTCCGGCCGATGTTACTAAGAAAGAAGATTTTAAAAAAGTTGTTTCCTCAACTTTAGAAGAATTTGGAAGCATTGATGGAATTATAAATAATGCCGGTTTAATGCCACTTTCTTACGTTAAGAACCTACATACCGATGAGTGGGATAAAATGATAGATGTAAATATAAAAGGGGTAACTAATGGTGTTTCTGCAGTGCTACCAACAATGATGGAGCAGAAAAGTGGAAATATAATTAACATTTCTTCTAGTGCAGCACACAAATATTATCCAGGTGGAGCTGTTTATTGTGCTACCAAAGCAGCGGTAAAAATGTTTACTGAAGGACTTAGAGCCGAATTAGCTCCTCACTACGGAATAAATGTAACTTCTATAGATCCAGGATTTGTATCTACAGAATTAACAGATACTATTACAGACGATGAGATCAAGAAAGATATGGAGCCAATGTTTAAAGAGTTAACTCCATTGCAGGCAGAAGATATTGCTGAAGCAATCTATTATTCATTAAGTCAGCCGAAAAGAGCTAATATTAATGATGTATATATCATGCCAACAGATCAGGAGCAATAGATTAGCTTCCTTATTAAATAAAAAAGCGTGTTTGGAATTTTTCAAACACGCTTTTTTAATGTCTAATATTTAGAGGGTGTTCCTTAAATTTCAACTACCATTTTTCCGGTATTTTTTCCTTCAAAAAGATCTAGAAATGCCTGCGGTGTTTCATCGAAACCTTTTACAATAGTTTCATCGTACTTAAGCTTTCCTTCATTTAACCATCCTGCTAATTCTTTAATAGAACTTTCAAATTCGTCAAAATGATTACGCACTAAAAAGCCCTGCATTAAAGCACTTTTTTTAATCATAATACCTTCAAGTCTCGGGCCCGTAGGTATGCCTTTTTCATTATAAATAGAAATGGCACCACAATTAATAATTCGGGCAAAACGGTTAATATTCATCATCACTGCGTCCAGGGTTTCACCACCTACATTATCAAAATATACATCTACACCATCGGGACAATTTTTCTCAATGGCTTTTTGCATATTTTCAGTGGTTTTATAATTGATGCCTTCATCGTAACCGAATTTCTCCTTTATATGATCAATCTTTTCATCACTTCCTGCAATTCCAACTACTCTGCAGCCTTTAATTTTTCCAATTTGTCCGGCTACACTTCCAACAGCACCGGCGGCTCCTGAAACCACTAGAGTTTCACCTTTTTCAGGTTTCCCAATATGTTTTAGTGCTAAATGAGCTGTTAGCCCGGTTAATCCTAAAATGCCCAGGTAGGCACTTGGTTTGGCCAGGTTGGTGTCAATCTTATTCAAATTCTCACCCGTGTGAGTTTGAAAAAGTTCCCATTTCAACATTCCGCTTACAACATCTCCAGTTTTAAAATCCTTGTTTTTGCTTTCTATAACTTCAGCAACCAACATAGATTCTATGGGTTCGTTTAATTCAAAAGGAGGAATATAAGATTCTTCATCTCGCATTCTTCCGCGTAAATATGGATCTACTGAAATATATTTAGTCTTTAATAGAATCTCTCCATCTTTTGGTGAAGACTTTTCAATTTCGGTAATTTCAAAATCTGATAAAGAAGGTTTTCCCTTCGGGCGGTTCTTTAAAAGTATACTCTTATTCATTTCTAAACTATTTAATTATTTTTAATACTGAATTTTTCTTAATTATATCACGGCAAGGAAAATTCAGCTTTTGTTCAAATTACTGCTAAGAATAGAACCCTGCAACTCACAATTATTAATTTAAACTTAAAATCATTTCTTAAGCTGCTTACTTCTGAAAAAGAAATCGATTAAACCGAAAAGAATGAGTTCGTAGCAAGATGCACCGTAATCTAATTTATGTTTCAAATGTTATCATTTCTTAAACTATTGGTTGATACTCTATAATACACCGTAACTTTGCTTCGATAAACGCATAAGATTTGCCTAACATTATACTTACTTACTGGCAGGAATTCCTGAAATATATTAGAAGCACCGATTTCTCTAAGGCAATGGTACTCACTTTTGCTATAGGTTCACCTGTGGGGATTTTTATTTGGTTGGGGAATTTTGAAATTGGAGTTGTTCTCGCAATGGGCGCGTTGTTAAGTTCTCCTAGTGATATACCCGGGAGTTTTAGACACAGGAATATAGGGGTGATTCTTGCAGCTATGCTGGCCGGTATTGTTTCTATAATTATGGGCTATGCTTCAGCTTATCTATGGCTTGTTTTACCATTTTTAGGAATATTAATGTTTGGTATTGCCTATCTCGCGGTTTACGGTTTTAGGGCATCACTGGTAGCTTTTGCCGGTTTATTTGCCATTGTACTAAGTTTTGCAAATATTTCTACTGAAATTCTACCCTGGGAACGCGGTTTACTTATTGTTGGAGGTGGTTTATGGTATTTGGTTTTAAGTAATATCTGGAATTTTCTAAACCCTAAACACCATACCGAACAGCTTTTAGCCGAATGTCTTGAACTTACCGCGAAATACTTAAAAACAAGGGCGCATTTACTTACTGAAACCGCTAAAAGAGAAAAGCTTCAGAAGGAATTATTTATCCTTCAAACCGATCTTAACGAAAAGCACGAAAGTTTACGCAATATTCTTATAAACGCCAGGCGTGCCTCGGGGAATTCAAATTATGCCCGAAAACGCTTATTAATTTTTATTGAATTAGTAGATATTTTAGAGCTGGCAATGGCCAATCCTGTAGATTACAGTAAAATGGACGAAGTTTTACAGGAAGACCGCGAATTGTTGGAGCGTTTTAAAAAATTGATTAAAAAAATTGCTTTTCAGCTTGATGAAATTTCTGTGGTTATAGAGAAGAAAAAGAAATCTTCAACAAAAGAAATCAGGCAATATTTAAAGGCTGTAGAAGAAAATTTCCAGGAAGTTAGGATGCTTATTTCTTCAGAAAATAATGAGAAAACATTTCTGCTTCAAAATTTATTCGATTATTTAGAAAAGCAGGGTCAAAAAATAAATACCATAGTTAGGGTTTTACATAATTTGGATACCCGGGAACCGGTTTTACTGAAAAATAAAGAAGTTTCCCAATTTATTACTCCGCAAGATTACGACCCTAAAATACTTGTTGAAAACTTCAATTTTGGTTCTCCAATTTTTAAGCATTCCTTAAGGCTGGCTATTGTAATTTTAGTAGGATTCAGCATAGGATTATATTTTTCTTTTGAAAATGCTTACTGGATAATTCTCACTATTGTGGTAATTATGCGACCCAATTACGGGCTCACAAAAGACCGGTCTAAACAGCGAATAGTGGGGACTTTAATTGGTGCGGTAATCGCATTGGGGATTGTTTTTATAACAAAAAACCAGGTAGTTTATGGAATTTTAGGACTGTTTTCCCTTACTCTTGCTTTTTCTCTAATTCAACGTAACTACCGGACAGCAGCTGTTTTTATTACTTTGAGTATTGTATTTATTTATTCCCTTTTAAAACCAGATGTTTTTAATGTGATTCAGTTTAGGGTTATAGATACCGTATTGGGAGCCGGCCTTGCTGCCTTGGGGAATTTTATTTTATGGCCGGCCTGGGAATCACAGCTTATTAAAAATGTGATTAAAGAAAGTATTGGCGCCAACAAAAAATACCTGGAAGAAATTGATAGTTTTTATCATAAAAAAGGAACTTTACCTACATCTTATAAACTTTCGAGAAAAAAGGCATTTTTAGAAATGGGGAATTTAAGTGCATCTTTTCAACGAATGACGCAGGAGCCAAAATACAAGCAAAAAGAATTAGCGCAGCTTTATAAAATTGTAGGTTTAAATCAAACTTTTCTTTCGGCTTTGGCTTCGCTGGGAACTTTTATTCAAAATCATAAAACTACGGCAGCTTCTAAGAATTTTGAAGTTTTTGTGTCCCATATTTGTACTAATTTAGAAAATGCTATAAAAGGATTAGAAGAGGAAGAAACATTAAAAGGTTTTGACACTGCCCGCACAGAAAAAGCTGCTTCAGCTTTATTAAAAACCTATAAAGAATTATTGGTAGAAAGGGAAAATCAGTTAAAGGAAGATCCCGTAAAAGACCAAAAAGATGTACAATTAAGGTTACAGGAAGCACAATTGGTAAGTAGCCAGGTGCAGTGGTTATTAGAAATTTCAGAAAACCTTCAAAAGACCATAGCGAAAACAAACTTCAGCTAAATGAGTAAACGCCAATTAAAAAAATACCTTCAGGAATTAGATAAGGAGCAGCTGGAAGAGCAAATTGTTGATCTCTACGAACGTTTTAAACCGGTAAAGGTTTTTTACGATTTTGTGTTTAATCCGCGGGAAGAAGAACTAATGCGGAAGGCCAAATTAAAGATTTCTAAAGAATATTTTCCTGAAACTAGGCGCAAACCAAAAGCCCGTAGATCTATTGCCCAAAAGGAAATTAAACATTTTCAACAACTTGGGGTAGAACCCCATTTAACCGCAGATTTAATGCTTTTTAATATTGAAATTGCGCAAACTTTTGCTGAAGAAAAAAGCAATTTAAAGGAAGCTTTTTGTAAAAGTATCTTCAAATCTTATGAAGAAGCGGTGAAGTTTATTCTGAAAGAAGGCGTACTTCCCGATTTTAAAAATAGAATTTTGAAAATAGCTGCGGAAGCCGAAAATCAGAGCTGGCCAAACGCTTACAGGTTTGAAAAAATTGAAATGCAATTTCAAGACGCGCCGTAATTGTGTACATTTGGGAAAATGAAACCAGCATGATGCTGGAAGCTAATATTAGCTTAATACCGGAAATAGATTTAAGCCAGGGATTTTTGCTATGGGATTCACCTTATAATTAATGAAAGTTTTCTTTCTTTTTTGTTTTCTTATTATTTGCACTTCAGGTTTTGCCCAGTTAGGCTTTTGTGAAGGGAGCAAGGGTGACCCTATTTTTTATGAAGATTTTGAAACCGTCTCGCAATTACCCACCGGCACTACGAATTATACTTATGTAAACCAGGATCCACAAGATGGACAATATACTCTGTCCAGCCAAATAGGAAGGGTAATTACTTCCTGGCATTCAAGTTTACCCAACGGCACCATTTCAAATCGCGATGCCTTAATTGTAAATGCTTCTTTTAGTTCTGGCAGATTTTACAGGACAGAAATTAACGGACTTTGTGAAAACACTACATATGAGTTTTCTGCCTATTTAATTAATATTTACAATCGTTCCAGTACGGTATGTCCAGATGGTGGAATTCCTATAAATGTACGTTTCGAAATTTGGGATGAGAACGATGCTAACTTATTAAAAGAAGGAAATACAGGAAATATTCCCTCACAAAGCAGTCCGGAATGGGAGCAATATGCACTTACTTTTCAAACTGAAGCAGGCCAGGATTCTGTAATTCTAAAAATGTTCAATAATGGTGATGGCGGCTGCGGAAATGATCTTGCCATAGACGATATAATTTTTAGATCTTGCGGCGATCTAACTACGGTTACTGCTCAAAATGATGAAAACCGAATAGATATTTGTGCCGAAGAAGCCCCTGTAAATCTTAGCCTGGAAGCAACTCCAGATTATTCGGTGTATAATACTCACGCCTACCAGTGGCAGGAAAGTAGCGATAATCAAACCTGGATAAATATTCCCGGTGAAAATGATGGAATATACAATACTCCGGCCTTAAATACTTCCCGTTATTACAGGGTAAAAGTAGCCGAAGATCCGGTGAATTTAAACGCAAACCTTTGCAGTTCTGTTTCAGAAATTTTTACGGTAAATATTTTAAAAACTCCTGCGCCACCACAAAGCGGGGGTGATGTGAGTATTTGTAGTGATGAAGAAATTCCAACTTTAAATGTTACAATTGAAGAAAATGAAGTAGCGAACTGGTATGATGGAAATAAAAATTTACTGGCGCAAAATACCACTTCTTATCTGCCCGAATCACCCGGTACTTATTATGTTGAAGCTTTAAATGAAGGTTTAGAATGTACCCCGAGTGCTAAAACAGCGATAGAATTTACTATAAATGAAACTCCACAGGTTGAAGATGAAGTTCTACAACTTTGTGACGGGGCCAGTTTAATCCTGGAAGCCGGTTTACCGAGGCTTTCATATCAATGGTCTACGGGAGAGAATTCTGAACAAATAGAAATAAATTCTGCGGGGAATTATAGCGTAGTTCTTACCACGGCTGAGGGCTGCTCTACCACTAAAAACTTTGAAATTAACCAGGTTGATATTGCCGAAATTGAATCGATAATTTCAGAGGAAGAAAATATAGTGATTACCCCAGCCAACGAAGGTGATTTCGAATATTCTATAGATGGTACTAATTTTCAATCCTCAAATATTTTTACGTTGGTTCCCGGCGGAATTTATACCATTTATATGCGCGATCTTTCGTCGTGTAAAACAGTAATCCAGGAATTTCCGCATATTGTGATCCCAAAATTTATTACCCCAAATGCAGATGGATATAATGATGATTTCAGCATTAACGGACTCGAATATTTTCCTTCTTCAGAAATAAGAATTTTTGATCGCTACGGGAAGTTAATAAAAGCAGATGATGGTAAAGACTTTAACTGGAATGGCACCCTAGACGGGCGTTCCCTTCCGTCAGACGATTACTGGTATCATATTAAAATTGAAGGCTTTAAAACGCTGAAAGGTTCTTTTAGTTTAAAGCGGTGAAGCTTTTTTACTAATATTTTTTATTCGTTGTGAGTTAAGGCTTATTAAAAGCATTGCCGCAAATATTACCAGGATAATTGTACTAAAATCAAAGCCGCCATCAATCATAAATCCAACTAATAAAGGCCCTAAAGCAGTACTAATAACCATAAACATGGTAAAAACACTTCGAATGGCACCCATTTTTTCGGTTCCATAAATTTCAGCAATTAAGGATGTTTTAACCGTTCCCGCCATTCCGCCGGTGATACCGGCAGTAATTAGGAATAAAAGTGCACCAATAATACTATCCATTAAAGCAAAAGGAATAAGACCTAAGGTCATTGGAATAAGATATATTCTAAACATTTTTTTCGCAGTAAATTTATCAACCCACGTGCCACCAACCAGGGAAAATATAAATCTGGAAATGGCATAAACCGTAAAAAATGTTGCATAAAGTTGCGGAGACCAGCCTTTATCTTCCACAAACACATATTGATAAAAGAAAATAGCAGTGTTGGTAAAACCTAAAATAAAACTGGCAGGCATCATAATCCCAAAACGTTTATCGGCCACCACGCTTTTGTAATCTTTCAAAAGCGACCAGGTAGAAGGTTTTCCTTCGGTAGAAAGTTGCTGGTCAAAAGCTATTAAATTTGTGAATTTTAAACGAATTAAATAGAGTAGGAGGGCAACACCACTTATAATTGCCGCCATTCTCCAGTCAAAAAAAGCGATTATTGAAGTGATAATAATTGGAAAAACTGCTTCTCCCATAGAATATCCCAGGGAAGAAATACTAAGTGCTTTTCCGCGGTTTTTATCAAAATATTTGGAAATTATGGTCATACTAATATGACTCATTAATCCCTGCCCACAAAGTCTTAAGCCTATTAAAGCAACAAAAAGTATAGCGATATGATAAGAAAGCCCTAGCAAAATACTGGAAAGTCCAAGACTTAACACGGTGAACGCGGTTACTTTTTTCACCGGTTTATGGTCTACGGTATGCCCCACGCTAAGCATAATTACTGAAGCCGCTACCGTACAGCCTGCATAAATGGCTCCAAAAGTACCTTCGGTTATTGAAAAAGCTTTTACAATTTCTGGAACATATAATGAAATTAGGAAAGTTTGCCCAAAACTGGATAGAAATGTAAGTAGCCAGCCAAAACTGACTTTTCTATAATTTTCTCGTAAAAAGTAGAAATAATCTTTCAAACTGTTCTATTTCAATTTTTAAAAGTTGCAAATTTAAGACTACAGGCGAACAATAGAGAAAAGTATGTGTTTTAATTTCTTGAAATATAAAAGCCACCCTTTTGAGGTGGCCTGGATTTCGATTTTTTGAATAAACCTAAATTATTTTTTAGGCTTTCCTTCTCTGGCTGGTTGCTTTTTTGGTGCTGCCTGTGATTTTTTAGGCTCCTTCTTTGCATCGTCCTTTTTGTGATTTGCTTGCTGTGCCATTTTATTTATATTTATTGATTAATAGAATAAAGATATACTTATAATAAACTGGTTAATAGTTAATTATGAAAATATTAACTAGCAGAATATTAACTTGAATCTTTAATATTTCAAAAATTAAATAGGCTTATTGAAAGCATTTATAGCAATTTAAATGTAATTTGACTGGCTATTGTTTACATTTGAATAAATCAAAGATTATCATTCTAAAATTATAGTTTTAAATGAGCCAGAATGAGGTTATAGAGCAGATAAAAGCACAAAAGAAACTACCGAATTTAAAATTCAGTATAAAAGAGAAAACAGAGGCTTTTACAAATAACCTCTTTTACACGTTGTTTGATGAAGAAACACCGGTAGAAGAGAATATTATAAAACTGGGGAAAGATTTTGAAGAATTGGCAGATCTTGTTTGCTGGGAACCGAAAACTCCCTGCCGGGATATTTGGCAGGAATATTTAGACAGATTACCGGGAATTCTTGAGAAACTCAATAAAGATGCTCGTGCTATTTCAGAAAACGATCCCGCTGCAAACTCGCTGGAAGAGGTAATTTTATCTTACCCCGGCTTTTTCGCTATTGCTATTTATCGTTTTAGCCACGAGTTCTATAAATTCGGACTTCCTTTGGTTCCACGTTTAATGACAGAATGTGCCCATGGACTTACGGGAACCGATATTAATCCTGGGGCGAAAATAGGAACTCCATTTTTTATAGACCACGCTACAGGAGTGGTGATTGGGGAAACCGCAGTAATAGAAGATAATGTGAAAATTTACCAGGGAGTTACCCTGGGCGCCCTTTTTGTAGACCGTAACCTAAAAGATATAAAAAGGCATCCCACCATAGAAAAGAATGTTACTATTTATGCCAATGCTACTATTCTTGGTGGGGAAACGGTAATTGGTGCCAATAGTATTATTGGAGGAAATGTTTGGTTAACCGCTTCGGTACCTAAAAATTCTATGGTTTCCCATACACCTCAAATTAATATTAAAAAGACGAGTAAATAATGAACGATTCTATATTAGACCTAATAGGAAATACGCCTCTCGTAAAAGCGCAAACGCTTATTAAAAATCCTAAGGTTAAGCTATATTTTAAATTGGAAGGTCAAAATCCCGGCGGAAGCGTAAAAGATAGGGCCGCTTATAATATGATTAAAAGCGCATTAGACAGGGGAGATATTACGAAAGAAACCAAACTCATTGAAGCCACTAGTGGTAATACAGGAATTGCTCTGGCAATGATAGCCGGATTATTTAAACTGGATATAGAACTGGTAATGCCAGAAAATTCTACTATAGAAAGAGTACAAACTATGCGTGCTTATGGAGCAAAAGTTACGCTTACTGATGCAGATGGTGGTATTGAAGGAGCGCGCGATTATGCCGAAGAAAAAATGGCTGGTGGCGATTATTTTATGATTAACCAGTTTAGTAATAACGATAACTGGCAGGCGCATTATAATACTACAGGACCTGAAATTTGGAACGATACCAAACATAAAATCACCCACTTCGTATCCTCAATGGGAACCACGGGTACCATAATGGGAACATCTACTTATCTAAAAGAAAAAAACAAAGACATTCAAATTGTTGGAGTTCAACCCACGGACGATTCCCGTATTCCAGGAATTAGAAAATGGCCAGAAGCTTATTTACCCAAAATTTTTAAACCAGAGAGAGTTGATCGAATTTTGGAAGTAAGTGAAGATGAGGCCGTGACAATGACTAAAAAACTCGCTGTTGAAGAAGGAATTTTTGCCGGAATGAGCAGTGGAGGTGCTGCAGCTGCAGCAATTAGATTATGCAATGAGTTGGAAGAAGGGATTGTAGTAAGTATAATTTGCGATAGGGGAGACCGGTATTTGTCTTCAAATATTTTTGAATAAAAAATTACTCCGGAAGTTGAATGGTTTAATTTCCGGAGTATAAATTAAAAATTGGGTTATTCAACAATTGTTGCCACTGCAACGCCTGATGCGTCTCTGTTAATATTCATTTTTACAGTTTTACTTTTCTTACCATTTTCAAGCTTCACCTTGTAAAACTCCTTATTAATTTCTCCTCCAGCCCTGGAAAATGCTAAATGTTTTGTGCCAACAATGCTATAACCCTTGTTAGCTTTTAGAACACTTATCAAAGAATTATAAGGTAAATTTATATCGATAAATTTTTGGCTACTGGAAATAATTTCTCCCAGGTTATTATAAATAACTTTTAAATTCCCTTTATTGGTGATAAAAGTAACCTGATATGTATCGTATTCTTTATCGCGGTTGGCAGTAATAAAGTCCATAATGCTAAAATTTTGCCTGGCATATTTCATTGGGTTGGAATGAAATTGGCCTACATAATCTTCACTCACATTATAGGTTAATGAATTGGAAGATTCTTCAATTTCAAGGGATTTTGGATTTAAGTCCATTTTCAATTCGTCTAGCTTAATTACATTCTGTGAATATGCCATCCCTAAAAAGGCAATACAAAGTAAGCTTAAGATTAACTTTCTCATAATAATTTAATTTAGAGATTAATAAATAATTGTTCTCTAAAATTAATCGAGTATTACTTGAAGTAAAAATACTTAAGTATCACTAATATAATATTTAACAAAATTTAATTGAATAAATTTTTACTGGTTGGTCGCTTTCTTTATAAGTAGGGTTAAATTTATAACTTCTATCTTTTTTCTCCCTAATTTCAATATTCCTTCATGCTTAAATTCCTGGAAGTGCCTGTTTACTACAGCGCGGGTAGATCCTATTAAATTGGCAATTTCTTCATTAGACAGGTCATTAATAAATTCCAGCTTTTTTGATTCCTGATTTATATTCTTTAAAATTAGACTGGCTAGTCGAGCGGGAATTTCTAGAAGAGTGTGATTAACGGCATACTCTTCTATATTTAAAAGTTGTTTTCCTAAATAAGGGAGCAATCTTTGGTTTAATATAGGATATTTAATTAACCACCGTCGTACAATTAATATAGGTGTAGATAACATTTTTACATCTTCTAAAGACTCATAATATAATTTGTGAGAGCAATCTTCAATTAAAGTTATAACATCAAAGAAGTCATTTTTTCTAAGTAAAAACAAAGTAAATTCCCGTCCAGTCCTTTTGTCTGTTTTAAAAACTTTTAAACGGCCCGAAATTATAATATGAAATTGATGTCTTAATTGATAACAGCTACTGCAGGTATGAGCTGGCCATTTTTCTATAATAAACTGGGAAGCAATCAATAGTAAAGATTCTTTATCAAAATCTTTGAAAAGAATACTGTTTTCAATGGTTTTTAATCCCAACGCATTTCCCTTTCCTTTTTGATTCATAATCAATTGTTTTGATTTATAAAACCTTCGGGAGGGAACAAAAAATGAATTCTAAAATTACTCATTTCCTAATTATTAAATTGTATTTCTGTCGTAAATATTTCTTTAAACCTAAGAAATCAGCTATTTTTGCAAACTTGCAGATCTGAAAAAAAATTATGGCGGTGGAAACCTTTGGAATAGAAGACAAAAAAGTTGACAAGGAACTTTATGACTATCAACAAAAAGATATAGACAAGATCTTTAATGTGATAGATAAGCATCCTGAACATTATAACCTGCTTTACCAATTACCTACAGGTGGTGGTAAAACGGTTATTTTTTCACAAATGGTGCGTGAATATATACAACGTACCGAAAAGAAAGTACTTATTCTAACTCATAGAATAGAATTGTGTAAGCAAACCTCCAATATGTTAGATGGGTTTGGCGTGCGTAATAAAATTATAAATTCCAAGGTTAAAGAATTACCAGATCAGGAAGACTATATGTGTTTTGTGGCTATGGTAGAAACCTTAAATAACCGCTTGCACGATGAAAAGCTGGAAATTAAAGATATTGGGCTTGTAATTATAGATGAGGCTCATTATAATTCTTTCCGGAAATTATTTAAATTTTTTGAGAAGTGTTTTATTCTTGGAGTAACGGCCACGCCGCTAAGCTCTAACATAAAATTACCTATGAAGGATAACTACCGCGAACTCATTGTAGGAGATTCTATAGGTTCACTTATTGAAAAAGGCTTTTTGGCCCGTGCAAATACCTATAGCTATAACGTAGGACTTACCAGTTTAAAAGTGGGAATGAATGGAGATTATACCGTAAAATCTTCAGAAGAGTTATATTCTAATATTTCCATGCAGGAAAAACTGCTTACAGCTTATTACGAACGCTCTAAGGGAAAGAAAACCCTTATTTTTAATAATGGTATTAATACTTCTATTGAAGTTTATGAGACTTTTAGAAATGCAGGTTTACCTATTCGGCATTTAGATAATACCACCAGTAAACAGGATAGAAGAGATATTTTAAAATGGTTTAAGCACACGCCTGATGCCATTGTAACTTCGGTAAGTATTCTTACCACCGGTTTTGATGAACCTACGGTAGAAACCATTGTATTGAACCGGGCTACAAAATCCCTAACGCTTTATTTTCAAATGATTGGTCGTGGCTCCAGGGTTTTACCGGGAAAATCTGAATTCAATGTGATAGATTTAGGTAATAACCTGGCTCGTTTTGGAGAGTGGAGTTCTCCAGTAGACTGGAAACAAATCTTTAGGGCTCCAGATTTCTATTTTGAAAATCTATTAAGTGATGAAGAAATTGAGCGTGAGTTTAAATACGTAATGCCTCCCGAAATAAGGGAGCAATTTTCTAATACCGAAGATGTAGATTTTGACGTTGAAGAAGCTTACGATAAAGTGATTAAAAAAGGATTAAAATCTAAAGCAGTCTTAGAATGGTCTATGGAGCAGCACGTAAAAATGTGCGTAGAAAATTCTGAAGATGTTTTTGATGCAAGAATCCTTGCAAAAGAGCTTAAAGATGATATTAGTTCTCGCATTAAGCAATATTCTTATTGTATAAGCAAGAGCACTAAAAATTACCGCGATTGGTTGGAAGAAGATTACTCCCGAAAATTGCGAATGGCCATTAATAAAGAATTTTAAGTGGTTTTTACGTCAAGTAAGTTTTTTCTTGATTATACTCCATATTAGTTGAAGTCAAAATACAAACTAATAGATCTCGTTGCGAAGATTTTCGAAGCGGGATTTTTTTCTGAACCTGCCTTAGGCGTCTGGCGGGTTCAGAATCTTTAAGAAGAAGAAATAGAATTAATCGGTATCTGCAGATTTTACATCCCGCTCAATAAATTCCCTTTCCCTAACCGAGCCACCAACTACTATAGCTGCGCTAATTAACACCAGGTTTTTAATAATATACTGGCCTTCGGTAGTTAGCACAAATGGAAAATTTTCAAAGCAAACTTCAGGTAAAATAATAAAAGGTAAAAATGTTCCGGGCATTTGTAATACCAGTAAAACAATTGCCAGCCTTAGCGTGCGTTTAGAGAGTAAAAATACGCCTATTAAAACCTCCCAAACCCCTAAAAAAGGAATAAAAAATTCAGGATCAAACCAAAAAACAGTAGCTGCAATAAGTTCCTGCGCCGGGCTATCCCAAACCACTTTTAAAGCTCCAAACCAAATAAAATTTATGGCCAGTGAAAATCGTAAAATGGGTTTCCCATATTTATACATCCAATGGCTAATTTGGTAATCCAGTTTGCTGAATTTGGCAGTATTTTCTTTCATTTTTTCCTTCTTGAATTTCAAAATTGCGGAATATTTACCTGCTTCAAAAGCACATCAGTAATTATAGGATTTATTTAACAGCGCTAAATTTTATTACAGCCATTTATTTATGAATTTTAAGGGAACCAATAAAAAATTATAATTATGAAAGATGACGGAAAGAAAAAAGCTTCCAAAAATAAGAAGCATGAAGACCTGGAAAAAAATCGGGAAGACGGCCAGGAACAGTTTTTAACCACCAACCAGGGCGTTAGAATTAATGATAATCAAAACTCTCTTAAAGCTGGAGACCGGGGCGCTTCTTTGCTGGAAGATTTTATTTTAAGAGAAAAAATCACCCATTTTGACCACGAGAGAATTCCAGAAAGAATAGTACACGCTCGCGGTTCTGGAGCCCATGGATATTTCCAGGTATACGAATCTATGGAGAAATATACCAAAGCCGGTTTTTTACAGGATCCATCTAAGAAAACCCCGG
Source organism: Salegentibacter sp. UBA1130 (assembly GCF_002311535.1). Classification (NCBI taxonomy): domain Bacteria; kingdom Pseudomonadati; phylum Bacteroidota; class Flavobacteriia; order Flavobacteriales; family Flavobacteriaceae; genus Salegentibacter; species Salegentibacter sp. UBA1130. The sequence continues at coordinate 20,687 of NZ_DCAP01000035.1, forward strand.
TATTTACAAGATTTTCTACTGTGGCTGGATTTAAAGGTTCAACCGATTTAGCCCGGGATGTACGCGGTTTTTCAGTTAAATTTTATACCGAAGAAGGAAATTATGACCTGGTAGGAAATAATATCCCGGTGTTTTTTATCCAGGATGCTATAAAATTCCCAGATCTAATTCACGCTGTAAAGCCAGAACCACATAATGAAATTCCGCAGGCAGCTTCAGCACACGATACGTTTTGGGATTTTGTTTCCCTAATGCCAGAGTCTATGCATATGATTATGTGGGCTATGAGTGATAGGGCAATTCCAAGAAGTTTAAGAATGATGGAAGGTTTTGGCGTTCATACCTTTAGATTTGTAAATAAAGAGGGAAAAGGAACTTTTGTAAAATTCCACTGGAAACCATTGTTAGGAACTCACGGAGTTGCCTGGGACGAAGCACAAAAAATTTCAGGAAACGATCCCGATTTCCATAGAAGAGATCTTTGGGAAGCAATAGAAAACGGCCAGTTCCCAGAGTGGGAGTTAGGAGTTCAATTAATTCCTGAAGAAGATGAGCATAAATTTGATTTTGATCTTCTAGATGCTACAAAACTAGTTCCGGAAGAGATGGTGCCGGTAAAGAAAATTGGTAAAATGGTGCTAGACAGGAATCCCGATAATTTCTTTGCAGAAACCGAACAGGTAGCCTTCCACCCCGGCCATATTGTACCCGGAATAGACTTTACTAATGATCCGCTACTCCAGGGTAGGTTATTCTCTTATACCGATACCCAACTGAAGCGACTGGGAGGACCAAACTTTCACGAAATCCCAATTAACCGGCCAATTGCACCAATGCACAACAACCAGCGTGATGGGCATATGCGTCAGCAAATAAATAAAGGACAAACCAGTTATCAGCCAAATTCTTTAGGAAATGGCTGCCCATTCCAGGCCAAGATTGCAGAAGGCGGATTTGATAGTTATCCTGAAAAAGTTGATGCTAAAAAAGTACGTGAACGCAGCGAAAGTTTTAAAGATCATTTTAGCCAGGCTACTTTGTTCTTTAACAGCCAGAGTGAAGTTGAGCAGCAACACATTATTAATGCTTTCAGTTTTGAACTGGGAAAAGTAGATGTGGCAGAAGTAAGGGAAAGAGTACTTGGTTTATTAAACGAGGTAAGTAAAGAACTGGCAAAAGAAGTTGCATCTAATTTGGGAATGCCTGTACCAAAGAAAAAAACACAATTAAATCATGGAGTTCCTGCAGATTTTGATCCAGAACGTTATGAACCTACTAAGAGCAATCCGTCTTTAGATAAAGACCCTGCATTAAGTATGATGCGCAATGGATTTGGAAATATTGCAACCAGAAAAGTAGCGTTTTTATGCGCAGATGGTGTAGATGATAAATCGGTTAACGATATGAAGAGAGCCCTGGATAAAGAAGGGGCGATGGTAAAAATTCTTGGGCCAAATTCTACTGAAGTTAAAACCGCCGATGGTAAATCACTAAAAGTAGATGAAGCTTTTAGAACCAGTGCTTCTGTAGTATTTGACGCTTTTTATGTTCCGGCTGGTGAAAAAGCCCATATGGCACTGAAAAAAATTCCGAAAGCAATTCATTTTTTAAACGAAGGTTACAAGCATTGTAAACCAATTGCTACAGCTCAGGAAAACGGTTTAATTGAAGAAACTTATTTCTGGAATAAACTGGATAAGAAAAACCTTGCTGAAGATGGGGTGATTGTAGGAAAAGATAAATCATCAGAATTTATTAAAGCTATAGGACAACACCGTTTCTGGAAAAGAGAGGAAAAAGATAGTATTCCTGCATAATTTTTTCTGAAATATGTTATAAATATTGAGACTGTTTGAAAAGTTTTATAAGTCGTCATTCTGAATTTATTTCAGAATCTAAGATTTTATAATTTAAACAAATTATAAGCTGAAACAAGTTCAGCTTGACGGAATTAGACTTTTCAAACAGTCTCTTTTTTAATCCTTATCCTTTCCACCAAAAAGTCGTTTAAAAAAGCCTTTCTTTTTCTTTTTTTCTTCTTTTTCTGGTTTTTTGGTTTCATCTTTATCACCACCTCCAAAAAGTCGCTTAAAGAAACCATCGCGTTTTTCAGGATCGCAATCCATCATTTCTTTAATTTCAACAGAAAGAGGTGCAAATCTTGCCTGTGTAATATCATTAAAGTCGGGGTCGTTATTCATTTTCTGCATTAATTTTGCAAAAACCGGTAAAGCCGAATTAGCACCCTGCCCAATATAAGTGTTTCTAAACCCAATTCTGTGATCGTCAGCTCCTACCCAGGTTACGGCTAGAAGATTTGGGGTTATTCCCACAAACCAACCATCTTTGTTATTTTGGGTAGTTCCCGTTTTTCCAGCAATATCGTTTCTTAATCCGTAAGTTGTTCTTAACCTGGTTGCTGTACCTTCATTTACCGTGGCTTTCATCATTTCTATCATGATCTTCCTGTTGGTTTCAGAAAGACTTCTGTTATCAGAAATTTCAGGTTTAAATTCGGCTAAAATATTGCCCTCGCCATCTTCTATTTTAGTGATATAAAAAGCTTTGCTGGTTTTTCCGTTATTTGCAAAAGGAGTGTAAGCTTCGGTTAATTCGGTTAAATTTAAAGAGGCAGTTCCCAGTGCAATAGAGGGCACTCGGGGTAAATCTGATTTAATTCCCATTGCTTTAGCCTGGTTCACAACATTTTCAATACCAGTTTCCATAAGCACTTTAACCGCAATGGTATTCATAGACTTACTTAATGCTTCTTTTAAATTGTAATTCATATGCGGATCTTCTTCTTCGCTACCGGAGTTTGAAGGGGTCCATCCCTTTGCATAAGTGACCTCCCGGGCCGAAAAATATTCACAGGGTTCTATACCGTTTTCTAAAGCCGCGGTGTACACAAAAGGCTTAAACGTAGAGCCTACCTGGCGCTTACTTTGGGAAACATGGTCATACTGAAAATGTTCAAAATTTACCCCGCCAACCCAGGCCTGTACAGCCCCGGTTTGTGGGGTTACCACCAACATTCCCGCATTAAGGAACTTGAGATAATGGGCAACACTATCTCGTGTACTTATATTTTTGGTTTCTGTACCTTCATAACTGAATAATTCAGTTGGATGTTCCTGGGTTAAAACATCCATAATTTCAGTCTCACTACGACCTTCTTTCTCAAGATTTTTCCAGGCTGAAGTTCTTTTTAAAGCATCGTTTACAATTTCACGGTTGGTTAACCATGGCGCTGCGCTTCCCCAGGCATCCTCGTGTTGTTTTTGTAAATTTTGTAAATGTCCTTTTAAGGCTTCTTCAGCTAAAGTTTGCATTTTTACATCCAGGGTAGTGTGCACACTCAAACCGTCCCGGTAAATATTGAATTTCTTTCCGTCTTTATTTTTAAGCGTATCCAGAATTTTACTTACATCTTTTCTAACCTGTTCCCTAAAATATGGCGCAAGCCCTTTATCGTGACTGTAATTTTTATAATTTAATACCAATTCGAGTTGCTTGGCTTCCTGTACTTCTTCTTCAGTTAAATATCCATATTTTCCCATTTGTTCGAGAACCACGTCCCGGCGTAACCGACTTCTTTCAGGAAAAATCCTTGGATTATACGAATGGGAAGCTTTTAAAGTTCCTACCAAAACCGCAGCTTCTTCAAGATTTATTTCTGAAGTATGCTTTCCAAAAAATTTCATAGAAGCACTCTCAATTCCGAAAGTGTTGTCACTAAAAGGAACGGTATTAAAATAGAGCCTGATAATTTCTTCTTTTGAATAAATATCTTCCAGTCTTTTGGCAATAATGGCCTCCTGGAATTTATTTACCACAATCCCTAAAGCACCGTAATCTTTTCTTCCGTAGATATTTTTGGCTAATTGAAGACTAATGGTACTCCCGCCGCCGGCCGAATCATCCTGAAGCAGAATTGATTTAAAAACAACACGTAATAAACTTCGATTATCGATTCCATCATGTTCAAAAAACCGTGCATCTTCGGTAGCCACAAGGGCATTTATTAAATGGGTTGGGAGTTCTTTATAGGTGATAGGTTGCCTATCAAACACATAAAATTTGCCAATAAGATCTCCGTTTTTGGCCAGAACTTCGGTTGCCCTGTTTTGTTTAAGCTCTTTTAATTCGGTAGAGGAAGGGAGTTGGCCCCAGGCTCCAAAATAAATACTTGCAAAAAACAGAAAAAATAGAGCAAAAAGGCTTAGAAGTATTATTAGAGCCCATTTTATTTTGGGAAATTTTTTAATCTTGTTTAGCATAGGAGGTTTAATTGATACAAATAAACAAATACCATACAAACCAAAATTAAATTTTAAAGATATTTTAAGTTTTTTTAAAATTCAGACATTCAGCAATATCCAAATCTTTGAAAATAAAAAGCCGGCTACTTTTTAAGGTGCCGGCTAAGGTTTACTGAGTTCCATAAGGCGAATGTTTTTAAGGTTAACTCATAGGTCTAAGGTTTAAACACCAGGTGTTCCTGGTAAAATTTTCACGGAACTTGTTACGGGGTTTTTTCCCAAAAACCTGGGGCTCTCGCGTACTTCCACAGTTTAAATTAATATACTCCTGAATTTTCATTGTGTTAAGTTTAAAGGTAACGGCGTTTAATTTCCCAGTTACTACGATTATTGGACTTACTTTGATTTAAAAATGAACGAAGGTTTACTGAATTTTTCATGATTTCTAATTTTTAGTGATTATTTTAAATAACGTCTTTTACTGGTCCAGGTACTTTTAGAGTTCTTCTTTTCCTGGTTAAAAAATGGTCGGCTAATTGTTTCAAAAGTTTTCATAATTTCTAAAATTTAAAGGTTTATATCTAATAGACTCCATTGAATTTGGTTTGTTACAGTACTATGCTATAAATAGTACTAAATTAACTTACTTTTAACAAATAGGGGGTTTTTAGGGGAAGTTTCGGCCGGTATTTTTTGGTAATTTTAAAATCTGGGTGTTAATAATATTTAATTATGGTGGCAGACTTTAATATTAAACCTATTTTAGAAATCAACTTGGAGCGAGTTATATGAAATTGAATAAAATAGTAATTGGTATTGTGGTAGGGGTGTTCATTCTCGCCGGGTGCATTTTCTGGGCTTTTAAAAATAACAGTTACTTATCTTTTGACGACGATAATAAGACCTATACTATTGAGGAGAAATGGAATTTACCCCCAATCCTGCAGGAAATATCAGGCATAAGCTACCTTGGGAATAACGAGGTTGCCTGCATTCAGGATGAAGATGGGATGATTTTTATTTTCAATATAGAAACCTCAAAAATCACATCCAGGATTTCTTTTGGGGAAAGCGGTGATTATGAAGATATAACAGTAATAGAAGACACGGCTTATGTTGTAAGAAGTGATGGTAAAATTTTTAAAGTAGCCGGTTTTAGGGAAAATAATCCCGAAATAAATACTTATCAAATATCTGGATTAGATAGTAATGGCATTGAAAGCCTGGAATTTGATGCTAAAAATAAGCGCTTATTATTTGCGGTTAAAGAATACAACAATAGAAAAGAAACCAAAGGAATTTATACCTTTAATCTTACTATCCAAAAAGTAAATAAGGAACGACTCTTCACTTTAGACGGGCGCGATGAAATTTACCAAAATCTAAGAGGGGGGAAGTCTTCCCAAATTATTAGACCCTCTTCTATAAGGTTTCATCCAACTACCGGTGAATTATATATTTTAGAAGGAAATCAGCCAAAATTAATCATTCTGGACCAGGATGGAAACGAGGCGAAAATTCATCTTCTTGATCCTGAAACTTTTCCCCAGCCTGAAGGTCTTGCTTTTGATGAGGAAAATAGGCTATATATTTCTAATGAAAGTAGGAGACAACCCGCAAATATTTTGAGAGTTAAACTAAACGATTAAATAAATTCTATGCCCGAATCTATTGAAACTACCTCCGTAAAAAAAAGTAAAGCCCCACTAATTGTTTCTGGAATTATAATAGCTGCTTTGATAGCGGCTTATTTCTTTATTCCCGGGGTAAGGGAATTTTTCTCCAACGCCTGGGAGGTGTTAACCAGTAACGATGAAGAGCGTATCACCCAGTGGGTTTCCCAATTTGGGTGGTTGGGCCCAACAATACTTATCCTGGCTATGGTGGCGCAAATGTTTTTAATCGTGATTCCATCAGTGGCTTTAATGGTAGTTTCAATACTGGCTTATGGGCCTTTTTTTGGAAGTCTAATTATTTTCGCAGCTATTTTTTCGGCTTCAAGCGTAGGATATTTTATAGGTCGTTATTTTGGGCCGGTAATTGTTCAAAAGTTAATAGGCCCAAAAAACGAAAATAAAATTGAGGATTTTATTGATGATTATGGCTTTTGGGCGGTAATCGTTACCAGAATAAATCCTTTTCTTTCTAACGATGCCATTAGCTTTGTGGGAGGAATTCTTAAAATGGGTTACTGGCGTTTTATTGGTGCAACCCTTGTAGGTATTGCCCCGCTCACTATTTTTATTGCAATTATAGGTAAAAGCACCGATGGCCTAAAAACCGGACTTCTCTGGGGATCTATTGTAAGTTTGGTTATTTTTATTTTATACGTGTGGTGGGATAAGAAAAAGCGCAAAAAATAGGAGGGAAGCAGTGGTTTTAAGAAATCGTAAATTATTTATTCGCTTCAAATTAAGTAATTTAATTTCTATCACTTATCTTTGTAGAAGTTTAAGCAGTGTCCTAACCAGGATTCTTTACATTTATTGAAGATTAATGGCATTACAAGCCGGGTTACTACCACAAAAATCTTCAGGAAAAAAATTCAAGCTTACTCACTCAATTACTAATTAAAATTAATTAATGGGCAAATCGCAGCAGACATTCAGTAAAACTGAAAAAGAAAAAAAGAAAATAAAAAAGCGTAAAGAAAAAGAGGCTAAGAAGCAGGAGCGCAAAGAGAACTCTAACAAAGGCGGTAATTTTGAAGATATGATCGCTTATGTAGATGCTGATGGAAATCTTACCGACACTCCACCAGATCCTTCTCAAAAAGTTGAAGTTGAAGCCGAAAGTATAGAAATTGGTGTTCCTAAGAAAGAGGATATGCCAGAAGAAGATCCGCAAAGAAACGGAAAGGTCTCATTTTTTGATCATTCTAAAGGTTTCGGGTTTATTATAGATTCAGAAAACAACGAAAAATATTTTGTTCACGTTACCGGATTAATCGATGAGATTGACGAAAACGACAAGGTAACTTTTGAACTGGAACGAGGAATGAAAGGTATGAACGCTGTTCGCGTTAAGCAACAGTAAACTTTCGAACAAACTTTCGAGGTATTTAGAGTATAAATTATTTAATTTTTATACGCTAGCCATTTAAGTATAAAACCTCAATTATCGAGTAATTCTCAACACCCATAAAAGGTTCGGTAATCTTTAATTATTGCTGAACCTTTCTTTTTTATCTTTTTTATCTTTCCTAACGGGGGTGTTTCCCCTTAAAGTCTGGTTTAAGGCTTTATTATTTCAATTAACATGCAAACTAAGAATTTACAGGAAATCCTTGACAAATTGGAGATTTCCCAGCTTAATGCTATGCAGCAGGAAGCTTTTAAAACTATTGCCGAAAACCAAAATACGGTGCTACTCTCGCCAACAGGATCGGGAAAAACCCTGGCATTCCTATTACCCTTACTTGAGATATTAGATCCAGACCTGGCAGAAGTGCAGGCTTTGATTTTAGTGCCTTCTCGTGAACTCGCTATTCAAATTGAACAGGTTACCCGCGAAATGGGTGCCGGTTTTAAAGCAAACGCTGTTTACGGCGGCAGAGCTTTTTCTAAAGATAAAATAGAATTGCAACACGCCCCCGCCATTTTAATAGGTACGCCCGGCCGGGTTGCCGATCATTTTAGAAGGGAAACTTTCTCCACCAAAAATATTAAAGCGCTGGTTTTAGATGAATTTGATAAATCTTTAGAAGTAGGTTTTGAAAACGAAATGAAAGAAATTATTGGGGAGCTTACGGGTTTAGATAAACGCATCCTGACTTCAGCAACGCAAAATATTGATATTCCGGGTTTTGTAGGTCTTAAAAATCCGAAGCGAGTAGATTATTTAAAAGGAGAACAGCCATCCCTGGAAATTAAAACCATACAGGTAAATCCAAAAACCAAATTGCAAAGCCTTGTAAAATTACTTTCTGAAAATGCTAAAGGCTCAGGAATTATTTTTTGCAATTTAAAAGATAGTATAGCTGAAGTAAGTGATTTCCTGGGTGAAAATAATATTAAGCACGGAATTTTTTCTGGCGGGATGGAGCAAAAAGACCGGGAAAGATCACTTATTAAATTTAGAAATGGAACGCATCGAATTTTGATCGCTACCGATCTTGCTGCGCGTGGCATAGATGTGCCCGAGATAGATTTTATAATTCATTATCAATTACCCTTTAAGGCTTCAGAGTTTACCCATAGAAATGGGCGTACAGCGAGAATGCACCAGGAGGGAATTGCTTATGTACTTTCAGATAGAAGAACCCTTCCAGATTTTATTAAATCAAATGATTATGTAATTCAGAATAAGAAACACAATACCGATGTAGTTGAAAAGACTACCTTGTTTATTTCGGGAGGAAGAAAAGATAAAATTTCAAAAGGAGATATCGCTGGACTTTTCTTAAAGCAGGGGAATCTTAAAAAAGAAGAACTGGGACTTATAGAACTGAAACAGGATTGCGCATTTGTGGCTGTTCCAAATGAAAAAGCTGAAGAACTTATTTCAACGCTTAACAATTCCAGGCTTAAAAAGAAAAAAGTAAGAGTGCGTTATATTTAAATATGGAATCCAAACAACCTAATAATCCGTTACACGGTGTTAAACTTGCCGAAATTTTAGAATTTCTGGTAGCAAAATATGGCTGGGAAGAAATGGGGAAACGCATCAATATTAAATGTTTTACGCAAGATCCCTCTATAAAATCCAGCTTAAAGTTTTTACGAAAAACGCCCTGGGCAAGAACCAAAGTAGAGAATCTATACCTTGAATCGCTTTAAGTACTGAATTTCCCTATTTTTACCATTAATGCGGATATCCGTAAAATTAATTCAATAATTACAGATATCTTTGATATTTCGGTTTTGAGGTAAAATCGGAAATTTCGCTAGATATTTTGATGAGAAGCATTCTACAATGGTTAAGATTTAATGGATTAAAGCTAGTAATAGCTTTAATTGCTGGTTTGGTTACTTACCATTTGCTCAACTGGATGTACCTTTTAAAGTTTTAGAGAAAATAAAGGAAAAGGGTAGGAGAATAACCTATTTATTATCCGATAAAAAGGAGTAGTTTTGCCGCTTATTTAAAATAAGAAAAATGAAGCGTGTAAATCAATATAAAAAGCTCTTTAATGTTGAAAAAGAGATCGACCTTAAAGAACTTAAAACCAGTTACCGAAACCTGGTGAAAGAATGGCATCCCGATAAATTTAGGGAAACCGACGAGAAGCACGCCGAAGCCGAAATTAAGAGCAAAGAGATTATAGATGGCTATCACTTTTTGGTAAGCATTGCGCCACAAACTCGCGAAGCCAACCTTGAAGAATATAACCGCACTATAAACGAAGCCGGAATTGCAGATTACCAGCACAAAGGAAACCTACTGGAAATCTCTTTTACCAACGGTACTACCTACGAATATTTTGGAGTGAACAAGAAGCTTTTTATGAAGTTCATCAGTTCAGACAAACAAGTGCGATTTGCGAAAAGAAATATTTATAGTTCTTTTTTATATAGAAAATCTAAGAAAGATCTTGAGTTGGAAACAGCTTAATTAGATTTTAGGCATAAAAAGAGGCTGCTTGAAAGATCTATTTCCGTCAAGCTGAACTCGTTTTAGCTTCTAATATGAAATTAATTATAATCATGTTAGATCCTGAAACGAGTTCAGGATGACGGGTTAAAAACTTTCAAACAGCCTTCTTTCTTATTCAATTATAGTAAACTACCTCGATAAATTACATCGAGTCTTCAGAATCTTCACCGGAAGATTGAGCAATTACATCCTTAATAGATTGATGCCCTTTTTCAATCCCATCGTGTTCCGATTTGATTTCGTCCTGTTCACTCATAATACGTTCGTGAGTTTTTTGCATTTCGTCAAGTTGCGCTTTTTTCTCATCGGTGCTTAAAGAACCGTATTCTTTATTAAGCTCGTTATGACTTCTAATCATTTCTTCGTGAGAAGCCAGGGTAGCCTGGTGGTCTCTAATTTGCCCTTCAAGCTCTGCCAGTTTTTCTAATTGGGTAGAATCTTCCAATTGTTCGAGTCCGCGTAATTCCTGTGATACCTGGTTATGATTGTTCATTAATTCCTGGTGCTTTTGCCTAAGCTCTTCGTGGGTACTCACAATACTATCATTGGCCTTTGTTAATTCCTGTTGTTGCTTTTCCAAATCCTTATTGGCATTATCGTTACAACTTGTAAAACCTATAGCTACAAGGGCTAAAATCATTACAAAATTTCTCATACTCTTAGTTTTTTGGTTTAAGTAATCTAAATTATAAAAAAGGAGAGGAGATAATTTTAATTTGCTGTTAAATAAATGAGGATAATTTATTTGATAAGAGGATGGAGCGGATCTTACTAAAGATTTATTTTTAAACCTGGTTGTATAGAGTGCGATAATTTAAAAGTGTGTATGCCATTTTTGAAAGGGAAGTAGTGGCACCGCTAGCTTTTTTATGGGTGTAGGCTAATGATTACTCAATGGTTAGTATAGTAATAAATTCTTATATTTAGTACTTTAAGTAATCAGTGATGCAGCATTAATAATACATTGAACAAAATTGTTTCTGTAAATTCATTTTGTCTCTAGTACTTATCTAGATGTTTAAGTTTATTAAAATTTAATAAACTGTTTCCAAAACTCACCGTTAAAATATGGATTACCCCTTTTTTTCAGGATTAATACAAAACGTAGCATTGCTTTTGGTTTTCAGTTTTTTATATGCCACAAAGTGGATTGATTCTACCCATTCTAAAAAATTACTCCCCAATGTTTTTGCAGGTATTATTGTTGGGGGCATTGGGGTTCTCCTAATGTTTACGCCCTGGACGTATCAACCAGGACATTATTTTGATCTACGAACAATTTTATTGGCAATAGCCGGCTTATACCTTGGAGCTGTACCCACCATTATTGCCATTTTAATTATAGCAGCTTACCGCTTGTATCTTGGTGGGGATTATGTAATAGCAGGAGTTGGCCTCATTATAATTTCGGGTTTGTTAGGTATTGGGTGGAAATATTTTCAACAAAGGCTAGGGGTCAAAAACAGCATAGTATCTTTATATCTTTTGGGTGTGATAGTGCACGTGTGTATGTTAATTCTGCCCATATTTATACCAATAGAGGGGGCTCTGGCTCTTGTAGAGTTTATGGCTTTGCCTATTTTAATTATATACCCAGTTATCACCGTACTTCTTGGACTGTTAATGAACCGGCAATTAAAAGTTTGGAGAAACCGAAAAGAAAAAGATAGGTTATATGAATCTGAGCAGCGATTTACTAAAATGATGCTGGACATTAATATGGTTTTTATAAATCTTGATATCGACAGCAAGATCATTTTTTGTAATGACTATTTACTTTCAATTACCGGGTATACCGAGGAAGAGCTTATTGGCAAAAACACTGTTGATATTTTTGTGCCTGAAGATGAAAAAGAAACTACGGAAAAAGGTCTTAAAGAATTATTTGAAAATAACAGAAGCCTACATCATTTTGAAAGTAAGATACTCACAAAAGACAATAAAGAACTTTATATCTCCTGGTACAATTCGGTAATTACCGATGACTACGGAAAAATAAAGGGTATAGCCAGTTTAGGAGAGAATATTACAGAGAAAAAAGCCACACTCAATAATCTAAAAGAAGCAAAGGAAAAAGCAGAAGAGAGTAATCGCTTAAAAAGTGTTTTTCTACAAAATATAAGTCACGAAATTCGTACTCCTATTAATGCAATTATGGGTACTATAGACCTATTGAAAGAATCATCGGAGAAAGAGGTTCGTGAAAAGTATTATGAAGTATTACGATTAAGTTGTACGAGATTACTCTCTACTATCAATGATCTAATAGATATTTCCCAGGTGGAAACCCGGCAAATAAAGGTCAATAAATCTAACTTTAATCTTTCTGAAATAATAGCGAATCACCTAAATGTGGCGACGCCTATAGCTGGTAAAAAGAATAACAAAATAGTATGTACCAGCAAATATCTTCATACCAATACCATGCTTTATACCGATAAAAATATGCTTACCAGCATTTTTATCAATTTGTTGAGTAATGCTAATAAGTTTACTGCAGACGGAATTATTGAATTTGGAAGTTTAGATGAACACGGTAATATTGTTTTTTATGTAAAAGATAATGGTATAGGAATTTCGGAAAACCGAATTGGTGTTATTTTCGATCGGTTTGTACAGGCAGATTCGAGTTTAAGTCGCCCACACGAAGGTTCTGGTTTGGGCTTATCAATAGCCAAAGCTTATGCCGAAATGCTTGGGGGTAATATATGGGTAGAATCTGAAGAAGATAAAGGCAGCACCTTCTATTTTAGCATTCCTAAAGATGAAGTCACTACCACAACAACCCATACCAATAAAGAGAATAACGAAATAACCCAGCTACCAAACCATAAGATTTTAATTGCTGAAGATGATAAATTGAATTATTTAATTCTGAAAAAGATCGTCGAAAATATGGGGGTAACCAATATTCTACATGCAGAAAATGGTTTAGAAGCAGTTGAAATGGTTAAAAAAGATACTGAAATCTCTTTGGTGCTCATGGACATAAAAATGCCAAAAATGAGTGGCGAAGAAGCAATTCAAAAAATAAGAATTTTTAATCCAACTATTCCTATTATTGCCCAAACGGCATTCGCCATGCCTAATGACAGGGACAAGTTTATTGAGATTGGGAGTAATGATTATATTCCAAAGCCAATTGATAAAAACGAATTGAAGCGACTTTTGAAAAAATATCTTCCAGCTCACAGTACGATATGATTAATGGATAGTATGTTATTATAATATCGAGAATTAAATAGATATAAAAAAGAACTATAATTTATATTATGTAAAATAGAATATTTTAGAGCTGAAACTTATCTTTCATTTAGAACCTACTCCTCTTCTTCTAACTCACTTAACCTTCCCTGGTAAGATATAAACGAACGCTGGCTGCTATTCACCCTGGTATTTACATTTCCTTCAGGAAAAATATTTATTGAAAAATCCAGATTCTCAGTATCCTGGTCGGTAGAAAATTTTATTATTTGGGAATTATTCTTTCCGCTGCTAATTTCAAAATCCTGTAACGGGCCGTTATAAATTATGCCGCCTTCATTATTATAACCACCGCCAGAAAAACGTTCACCAAAAAATGGCAGAAATAAATTCACAGAATCTTTTTTAAAGCGTATAAAATTAGTATTTCCTATCAGGTTAATTCTACCACCAGACATCGGGTTGAGCCAATCGTGCTCAATTTCAAATTCCATGCTTTCAATTAAAGCTTTGGTTTCAGCAATTTTAGTAGTATCAGCACTACTACCACAACTTTGCAGTACAATTAGAGCAAAAATAATAGTTAAATATTTGATTTTAAGGTTCATAATCAACTTTATAAGATTCTTAGCTTAAGATACAATCTTTAACTTTTTATTACTCTTAAAAGACTTTTAAATTCGTAGTTCACGAATTTTTCCAAGCTATTTTATTGATAAATATAGTTCTAATTTATCTTCAACTAAAAAATAAGTTTATGCACTTAAAAATATTCTTAAACCTTTGCTAAGAATCACTTAATTGATTTGGGTACTTAGAGAATTATGGGTTTATTGGTACTACTAAAATAAACTTATTTATGGAAGCAATATATCAGTTCGTAAAACTCGATAAAAGCGAATCACTACAGGAGTTCGCTCAAAAAAAATTAGATAAACTGGAGAATAAATATGACTGGATCGTGAAAGCCCAGGTGTATTTTAAAAAGGAAGAAGTCCAGGATCCTAAAGGTTATATTTGTAATATTAAATTGAGTGCTCCCGGGCCTCAAATTTTTGCCGAATCTAACGAAAACTCTTTTGAAGCTGCAACCTCTGAAACTATTAGAGATTTGGAACGGCAGTTATCAAAAAGAAAAGGCCAAATGAAAACACATTCAAACTAAGAATATTTTCAGTTTAATTCATAAAAAACCCTGATGTAACTCACATCAGGGTTTTTTTCGTCCTACAATTGTTTCAGAAACCAGGTAGATAGTAATCAGAATATCCAGAAGTGAATTCGGGAATATCAATTTTTATTTTGTTTCGGCTTCTTCAGCATCTTTGGCTTGATCTTCACCAAGTTCGTTTGCTTCAATACGTTCTTTAAACTCATTAATAATTCCACCTTTTAGTAAAATATTAATTTGTCTGTCGCTCATACTGTGTTTTGTTTCAAACTCCAGTTTATCACCATTTGCTTTTCTAACAATTACCTTAATATTATTTCGGTTTATGATATCTTCCCGCAGGTTTCTAAAAATTATTTGATCGTCCTGATCTATTTTTTCATAATCTGCGATGTCTAAAAATTCCAACGGAAGAATACCAAAATTCACCAGGTTTTGCCAGGCAATTCTTGCATAACTATTTGCAATTACCGCTACCTGTCCTAAATATTTTGGGGCAATTGCCGCGTGCTCCCTACTGGAACCTTGCGCATAATTATCTTTAGCAACTACAATATGGCCGCCGTGTTCTCCTTTAGCTTTCATTGCACGATCATAAAAACTTTCGTCAATAACCGTGTAAGAAAATTTACTAATTTCTGGCAGGTTACTTCTAAATGGCAGTACCTCTGCTCCTGCTTTTAAAATTTCATCGGTAGAAATATTATCACCCATTTTCAGCATAACCGGTACGCTGTATTTATCCTGCATAGGCTCAATATATGGGAGCGATTTAATATTTGGACCTTTTTGAAGTTCAACTTTAGAACCATCTTCTGGAGGAGCAACCAGCATATCTTCTTTAATAATCTGAAATTCGGGATATTCAAATTTAGGATACTTCATATTATAAAGCTTTTCCATATCCCTTGGATCGGTAATTTTTCCTGTTAAAGCTGAAGCTGCTGCTGTTTCTGGACTACATAAATGTACCTGGTCATCTTTTGTACCGGAACGATCTGGGAAGTTTCTGGGCATAGTACGCAAACTAATAGTTCCAGATGCCGGTGCCTGTCCCATTCCTATACAACCCATACATCCTGACTGGTGAAAACGCGCTCCTGCCTTGATTAAGTTCGCAAAAGCTCTATTTTCTATCATATTCTGAATAATTTGCCTTGAAGTTGGGTTAATATCTAAAGAAACATCACTACTAACCGATTTATCTTCTACTATAGCACCTGCCACCCAGAAATCTCTTAAACCGGGATTGGCTGAAGAACCAATAACTACCTGGCTAATTGATTTTCCTGCAACCTCCCTCACTGGAACAACATTTCCAGGACTGGTTGGTAAGGCAATTAAGGGAACCAGTTCATCTAAAATTATTTCTTCGTGAAGATCGTATTCACAACCTTCATCGGCTACCAATTCTCTCCAATCATCTTCACGTTCCTGAGATTTTAGAAATCTTTTTGTCTCGTTATCACTTGGGAAAACGGTGGTGGTAGCACCAAGTTCAGCACCCATATTGGCAATCACGTGACGATCCATAGCACTTAAATTCTTAAGTCCGTCGCCATAATATTCTATTACTTTGCCAACTCCGCCTTTTACATCGTGACGGCGAAGCATTTCAAGAATAACATCTTTAGCACTTACCCAGTCTGGTAATTTTCCGGTAAGTTTTACGCCCCAAACTTTTGGCATTTTCACGAAATATGGTTGTCCTGCAATCGCTGCCGCAACGTCAAGTCCACCAGTACCAATGGCCAGCATTCCTAAAGAACCTGCAGCCGGAGTGTGGCTATCTGAACCTACCATAGTTTTACCCGGTTTCCCAAAGCGTTCCATATGTACTGGATGGCTTACACCGTTTCCGGGTCTACTATACCAAAGTCCGAATTTTTGCGCTGCCGAAAGTAAAAACAAGTGGTCATCGGCATTTTTAAAGTCGGTTTGTAGCAGGTTGTGATCTACATATTGCACGGCTACCTCGGTTTGAGCTTTTTCGAGCCCCATAGCTTCAAGCTCTAATTGTACCAGTGTTCCCGTAGCATCCTGCAGTAATGCCTGATCTATTTTTATTCCTATTTCCTTTCCGGGAATCATTTCTCCCTTGAGCAAATGTTCTTTAATTAATTTTTGAGTTACGTTTAATTTAGACATAGTTGGTTATTTTTAAGCTTTAAAATATTACAATTTATAAGAACAAAGGGTGCGTTTAACAATATCTTATATCTTCTACCCTGCCCTAAATACTTAATGTTTAGCGGATATTGAAAACTTTAAACATTAAAAAAGCCACAAATAGAGAAGGTTCTCTTCTTTATTTATGGCTTCAAAAAAAGCTGTTTGAAAAATAGCTGTTGTAATATTCTGAATCTAAGTTGTAAATATTCAACGGGCTACTTTCGAAACAGCTTAATTATATTTTTAACTTCTGCTTAAAGCGTTTAAAATATCGGTTTGCTGACCTTCTTCAATATTGAAACCGGGTTTTCCTTTTCTTGGAAATAAATAGGCAAATTCTTCATCAAAAGCACTCCAGCTTCCTGCCAATCCAAAATCGTCGTTAGATTTATCCATTTTTGGTCTTTTAAAGGTATTTAAATTTGAATTATATGGAGAGCCTTCGGCATCTTCACCCGGGAATAACATTCCATCGTTTACTTCAGAATAAATAACTACTGAAGCGCCACCGTTTCCTGGAAGATCAAAAACTTTTAAACCAAAATCTTTTAAAACTCCTTTGCGTTCTGTTATATCTTTGGTTTTAAAACTGTCTTTAAAATTGTTGCGTGGATGTGCAAAAATTGGTGCGCCACCGGCATCTTCAGAAATTGTCTTTAGATCGGCATAAGCATCTTTTAAAATAGCATCGCAAGTAATTAAAATACCTTTTATTTTATACCCATCGGTTACCAGCTTTTTTATAGCATCTTTAGAAGATTTTTCAACTACATCAATAAGCAGTATATCCTGCCTGTTTATATGTCTAATAGCGTAACCCTGGTTAAAAACGCCATCTTTTTCTTCACCTTTAATAATAAATGTGTCTGGGATTAACTTTAAAAATTTACCGGTTTCACCTTTTTCAACAAATTCGGCACTTTGGCTGTGCAGCACTTCCATCTTATCAACAGTCTTCATAATCAAAATCGTTTTAAATTAGTTGTTTCAAGATACAAATAAGGCTATGTTTTCACAATGCTGAAGTCGGGTTTTAGGACAGATTTAACGAGACAGCGTAAGCTGAAAAATTACCGTGGTGGGAAAGGCTAAACGGAATTTGCAGATTATCACCCCCGTAGCTCACAAATGGTACTCCCTGCTGGTCTTTACTTATGTTAAGGGATTCTAATGGAATTCCTCTCTGCTCAGCAATTTTTTGAAGCAACCTGAGCCTGGAATTTTTATTTTCTGAAATAAGGGAAAACTCAGTGTTTCCGGTAATTGTATGAATCATATTTGGAAAAAGAATAGAATTTATTACAAAAACATCTTCTTTATAGCACACCACTCCCCTTGCCTTATCAGGATTAATTTTAACCTGTTCGCAAACAAATTGCTTCGGATTATAAAAACGCTTCAGCTTATATTTACGCTGAACCGCTTTATAAACCGCCTCTTTCATACTCCAAAGCAACCAGACATTTAATTCAGGATCTTCTGAATTCTGAATAAAAGTTTGTTCTTTTTCCGAAAATAATTTCTGAAGAAAGCCTTCTCTTTGCCAGTTACTTTGAGCCCGAATCAGGTTAAGGTCTATGATATCGTTGCCAATCACGCTGAAGCAAGTTTGCGCTCAATAATATTTTTAGCATCGCCCACAGTGAGCATACCTTCCATAGATTCGTTGTCTATTTCAATATTAAACTCGTCTTCAACATCCAAAATCACATCTACCAGGTTAGCCGAATTTACTTCCAGGTCTTTAATAAAATCGGTTTTTTGGCTAAAATTTTCCAGGCCTTCCTTGCGTTGGGTATAAGGCGTGACGATCTTTTTGATAGCATCCAATATTTCTTTTTCTTTCATTTTTTGTAATAAATAGCTTTATATTTTTTTAAAAATAACTACGGAATTTACATCCCCAAATCCAAAACTGGATTTTGCCAGAATATTAGTTGGTATCTCTAAAGTTTTCCTTGGAATTTTCTCTTCTGAAACCAAATTTGCTATTTCCGGTTTCAGGTCTTCGCAATTCACATTTCCGAAGATAAAATTTTTATCCATCTGTAACACACTTGCAACACATTCTATACTTCCCGAAGCGGCCAGGCAATGCCCGGTCATTCCCTTTAAAGAATTTATATACGGAAAATCACTTCTTTTCAATGCTTTCTTCCAATTCTCAATTTCCAGCGCATCTTTAGTGGTTGCGGTAAGATGCCCATTAATCACGTCGATTTCCTCTGATGAAATGTTAGAAAAATGAATAGCTTCCTTAATACAACGAATAACCGCTTCGCTATTAGCAGCCGTCATACTGCCACCACCCCGCTGGCCACCACTATTTACAGCACCACCTAAAACTTCGGCGTAAATTTTCGCGCCCCGCTCTTTAGCCGATTCGTATTCTTCTAACACCAAGGCCCCTGCTCCACTGCCGGGCACAAGACCTGCTGCCGAGGCGCTCATTGGCCGGGAAGCTTCAGTAGGATTTTTGTTATATTTTGAAGGTAAAATACGCATGGCATCAAAACCGCCCCAAACATAAGGGCCGTGATCGCTGCAGCTTCCAACTAACATTCGCTTTGCTTTTCCGGCAGCAATTCTTTCAAATCCCATTAATAAAGCTTCGGTGCCCGTGGTACAGGCCGAGGAGTTAGTAGTTACCTGATTTCCGCAGCCTAAAATACCGCCTAAATAAGCGCTAATTCCACTGGCCATAGTTTGCATAACGCTGGTACTTCCCAACCTTCTGGTTTTCCCGGCATCTATTAAATGAATCGCTTCCCGAAATTTATCTACACCTAGAATTCCGGTGCCAAAAACAATTCCGCAGTCCCAATCTGGTTGTTCGTTATCTCCAATTTTAAGTCCTGCATCCTGCCAGGCATCGGTTCCGGCAATTACCCCGTACACAATCCCGCTGGAATTAAGTCCGCGTAGTTGTAAAGACGTAAAATATTCAGCTATTTTTTCTTCCGAAAGTTGTGGTTTTCCAGCAATCTGGCAACTAAAGTTTAAACGTTCCAGTTCCTCTTCAAACCTAATCCCACTTGCGCTTTTTCTAATTGCATCTTCAAAATTAGCCAGCCCAACACCATTTGGTGCAACCACACCCATTCCTGTGATGACTACGCGCTTTTTCATTTAAATAAATTTCTAAACAGATTCGTTTTTAATCATTCCGGCAATCTTTCCGCGACAAATTAGCTTATCTTTCTTGCTATACATTCTTACTTCACATTTCAATTTATTAAACCTATAAAACAACTTTTCTGAAACTACTTTTACCGTTTCCCCGGGAAAAACCGGCAAGTAAAAATCTACTTCAGAAGAACTTAAGGCAAGTTTAATATTTTCAGAATTAGTTTTTTCATTTCCCAGCAGGAAAATCCCCAGGCATACCACGCCAATTTGCGCCATACATTCAGTTAAAATAACACCTGGCGTTACCGGATTATTTTTAAAATGCCCTTTATAAAAAAAAGAATTTTCTGGAAATGTATAAATTCCTTCAGCAGATTTCTCATTTACGTTCAACAATTCATCTATAAATAGGAATGGCTTTGAATAAGGTAATTTTTCGAGTATGTTTTTATAATCCAATCGCTGCTTATTTTAAATGTTCCCCACCATTTACCGGAATAATAGTCCCCGTAATCCAACCGGCTTCGTCTTTACTCAATAAATAAACCACATTGGCCACATCATTTGGAACGGTAAGCCTTTTAAACGGATTATGTTTTAGCGCGTGGTTGCGTAAAGTTTCGTTCCCGGGAATCATCTGGAAAGACCGGGTAACCGTAACTCCCGCCTGGATACAATTTGCGCGAATACCGTAAGGAGCAAATTCCAGGGCGATATTTCGGGTTATAGATTCTAAGGCTACTTTTGCTGCAGAAACCGCGGCGTAATTGGCCCAGGCTTTTTTATTGCCTTCACTGGTAAACGATATAATCCTGGCATCTTTTGCAAAAAGATTAGCTTTGAAAATAGCTTTTGTCCAATCGTAAAGGCTAATAGCCATCGCATCTATAGTAATTTGAAAATCTACATTATCTAAAGTAGGTTCATCACCGGTCATAGGTTTTAGGTTTCCCTTTGCAATACTATGTACCAAACTTCTAATTTTGCCTTCTTTTCCTAAGATCTTAGCAATTTCTTCAATTAAATTTGCTCGTTTTTCAGCGTTTGTAGCATCCACATTAAAGCTTTCAAACTTAACATCCTGTTCTCTAATATCTTCAAAAGCTTCTTCTATTTCGGCTATATCGGTTCTTCTATCACGGTGTACTATAATTATATTCATCCCATGATGGGCGAGTTTTCTGGCGGTGGCAAAGCCAAGGCCTGTACTTCCGCCTAAAATAATTGCCCAGTAATTACGATCTTTAAACTCTGTTACCATTCCAATAAAATTCTTTGTGCCGAAAAACCTGGACCAAAACTTAACATTAAGCCTTGCTCGCCCGGTTTTGGCTGATTTTTCATAAATTCTTCTAACACAAACAGCACCGTTGCACTGCTCATGTTCCCGTATTGCTTAAGCACCTCACGGGTTTTATCAATATTCTTTCCTAAGTTACCAAAAAGATCTTCAACTGTTTGTACAATTTTCTTTCCGCCGGGATGAAATATTAAATGGTCTACTTTTTCAATATTTGAGTTGAATTTTTTCAAAAACGGATGAACAATTTCAGGAAAATGGGAAGCTATAGTTTGCGGCACGCTTTCATCTAAAATCATTTTGAGGCCGTGGTTGGTGAGATCAAAACCCATTAAATGGGTGGCTTCATAAAAATGATACATTTCTTCACCCAGAATTTTCGGCCCTGTAGCGTTTTCCTCTGAAGATAGCAATACACAAGCGGCACCATCTCCAAAAATTGCAGCGCTCACCATATTGGCCATCGAGAAATCATCTAACTGAAATGTAGCCGTAGGACTTTCAACTGCAATAACGGCCGCTCGTTTTCCCGGATTTGCCTTAAGAAAATTCGCGGCATACATTATTCCTGAAATTCCTGCCGCGCAGCCCATTTCGGTAACCGGGAGCCGGGTAATATCCTGGCGTAATTTTACTTCATTGATTAGGTAAGCATCTAAGGAAGGAATCATAATCCCGGTGCAACTCACGGTAATTATAAAATCGATTGAATCTGCTTCCCACTTATTATTCTGTAAAGCTTTTTTTAATACATTTTTGCCGAGTTTCTTAACTTCCCGTATATAAATATTGTTTTTATCTTCAAAAGAAGTTGCCGTGAAAACTTCTTCGGGATCCATTATAGAATAGCGTTTATCTACCGCAGCACCTTCAAAAATCTTCAATACTTTTCGTCGATAGCGATCATTTTGGTCCTGAAGCCAGGTTTCTACCAACGGTAAAATATCTTTGGTTTCCCGGGCATACTGCGGTAATTCTTTTTCTACGCCTGTAATTTTTACACTCATATTTTATCTTTCTGAATAATCCATTGGTAGCGAAATGCCCACTTCCAGCTAATTTGATGATTGGTTTGCGGAATTTTCCCGGCAAAATCTTTTAATTCTTCTTTTTTAAATCCTCTTAAGATAGATGTCAACCCATCTTTTCGCGCAATCTCGTTGTTGATAAAAACTGCGCAAAAAACCTGAAATAACCTATACGCAAGTTTGGAGCGATGTAAATCGTTAATCACCACACCCAGCCTGGATTGTTGATTAAAAAGGTTTAGTAAAGCTGAAATTTCACCGTTTTTAAAATGATGTAGTGTTAAGGTACACAAGATTATGTCGCTATAAAAATTTTTAAATTCCAGGCTAAAAATATCTATAGATTTAAAATCAATTTCGGGATAGTCTATAGACATTTCTTCAGCAATTTTGATGGCATAGCTATTGGCATCAATGCCGGTAAGTTTAAATTTATAGCCGTTCTTCCTTCCCCATCTCGCGATTTCCCGAAGTACAGCACCATTGCCGCAACCCACATCAGCAATGTGGATTTCTTTCGTTTTCGAATGGTTTTGTACAATATTTTTTACTCCTTCTAAGGTGATTTTATTCCCACCCAACCATTTGTTTATGTTATCCAGGTCACGTAAGGTTTTGTCCAGTTCTTTTCCCTGGAGGTCAAAATCGTCCATAATTTCAACCGCGTTTGTTCTTTTTGAGGTATCTATGCTCATACTAAGGGTTGCCCGTGGGTTTTACTAATGATTTTCTCTAACAGGTACGGAAATTTTTTAACGAGCTGCTGTGAAGTTGAAGCTAAAAATGGATTGATCAATATTTTCTGAAGGATTCGTCCAGTCTTTAATCGGATTTCGAAATGCGTATTCCAGTTTTGTCGGTATTGATTTTCCAGGTTTTTGCGGTCTAAATTATTTCCGTGGAAATTATTTAAAACAGCTTCTGAAGCGATTTTTCCAGAATGAATAGCCATAGCCATCCCATTACCACAAAGCGGGTGAATTAAGCCCGTAGCGTCACCCAGCATCAAAATATGATTGTTGATCAGGGATTTTTTATGAAAAGAGATCTGAGCAATACTCAGGTCTTTTTCAAATAGAGGTTTAGCTTTTTTAAAGAAACCTTTTAAATAAGCATTCTGAAATAAAACTTTTTCCTTGAATTCTTCGGTATTCCTGTATTTTTTGAAGCTTTTATACGAAACCATATAACAGGCGTTTACTGCGCCGGTTTCAGTTTTTGATAATCCGCAGTAGCCGCCTTCAAAATTGTGTAGCGCCACTAAATCTGGAGGAAATTCTGGCTTTTCATAATGTGATTTTATAGCGAGCCAGGAAGATTTTTCCTGGATAAATTCCCGTCCCAGGCTTTTATCGAGATTAGATCTTTTTCCAAAAGCACCTAATACTATAGGGGTTTTTAGTTGTTTTCCTGAAGAAAGTTTCAGTGTAAATTCATCATTTTCAAAATTTATATTTTCAACTGATTCAATTAGAGTTTCTGCTCCATTTTCTTCAGCTTTTTTAAAAAGAAAATCATCTAAAGCATAACGGCTTAAGCCCATTCCGCCCAGGTTTAAAGAAGTTTCTATCGATTTTGCATTCTGGGTACTGTAAAGGAGTTTATGAATTTTTACCGGGTTTAAATCTTTTTCGAGATCTATATCCAGGGAATGGAGATAAGGAATTACTTCGTTAGAAAGGTATTCCCCACAGACTTTATGTCTGGGATATGCTTTTTTCTCTATAAGCAAGACACGTTTTCCTGCCCGGGAAAGATGAATGGCAGCAGTTAATCCCGCCAGGCCTGCACCTACTATAATTACTTGAAAATCTGCCATTGGTTGAAGATAAATAAATACATAAAAAAATCCCGGAAATTTCCGGGATTTAATATTTGTTTGAAGAAATAGAACCTAGTTCTTCTGTTCAGCCTGTTTCCTGGCTTCTTCTTTTAATTCTTCGTTTGCAACAATTGCAAGCTCTACCCTACGGTTTTTAGCACGACCTTCTGCAGTTTCGTTATCATATTTAGGCTGGGCTTCGCCATACCATTTAGTATCAAATCTTCCGCTGCTAAGACCCTGGCTGGTTAAATAATTAGTCACAGCCTGTGCTCTGTTTTTAGAAAGTGTAAGGTTATAGGATTCACTACCGGTATCATCTGTATGTCCCTCTACAAGAATATTAGAATCTGGATAATCTTTAAAAATATCGGCCAGTTTATTTAAAGTAGCCTGGGATTTAGAGTTGATATTATATTTTTCAGTATCAAAATATACCCCGCTGCTTTCATCAAAAGTCACGTTAATTCCTTCGCCAACTCTTTCAACTTCAGCACCTGGAATTTCCTGTTCAATTTCCTTGGCTTGCTCGTCCATACGGTTACCAATAATTGCTCCGGCTGCTCCACCTACAACTCCGCCAATAATGGCGCCAAGCGCAGTATTTCCGTCTCCGGTATTGTTTCCAACAACACCACCAATTACGGCTCCACCGGCAGATCCAATTACAGCTCCTTTTTGTTTATTATTCGCATTCTTAGTGGCTTCACAACTAAAAAGAAGTGTGGCAGCAAAAAGAATGGCAAACATTCTGTTTATAGTAGTTTTCATAGTAAATTAATTTAATTAAAGTTTAGAAAAATTCATTCTTATCACAAATGGAGAACCTTCAAGCATTACAGATTGTTCCCATACCATTTGTGTTTCAGAAAGTGATCTTAAATTCATTCGGAAACCTTGATTTCCCGTTGTAGAGTTATAATCTTCATCGGTTGGTTTCAATAGAAAATCGAAAATTCCTTCCGGAGTATTTTCTTCATCTATAGACCAAACAAAATACCGCTGCCCTGCACTGCAATTAGGTCCCTGTACAGTATATGCGCCCCTGTTATTATTAGAGACAAAATTCCACGTACTGTTTTCAAAACAGGAGGCATTGGCATCATTTAGTAGGGTAACATCAAACTCACCAGAACTATTTGGGTAAGTTACACTGGTAAGCGTCCAGTTTCCATTAAAGGTTTTTCTGGCTTCTTTGGCGGTTTTGCTGGGTCCGCAAGCGGCAAGTAGTACCGCTACAAAGCCAAGTATAAATATTTTTTTCATTAGTTAGTTGTTTGGGTTATACATAAAAATCCAATGCTTGCCGATTGGTACCTGGCGCAATACATTGGATTTTATTCTTTATTTATTTGTTTTTATCTTCTAAATAATCTGCTCACTAAAGAAATTACTAATAGTACCAGGAAAATGTAAAAGATTATTTTAGCAATGTCTGCAAAACCTTCGGCGATTCCACCAAAGCCGAAAATAGCAGCTACCAAAGCAATGATTAAGAAAATAACGATTAAACGTATCATAATAAAAGATTTTTGATTAGTTGTAATCTAAATTACGGTAGGTGTTGAACGGAGACAAAAGATTATTAATACTTTAACAGCAGAACTGTTAAGGAATCTTAAAATATGAAATATTTGGACTTCTTATTATTAATAGTCTATTAATTGCTGTAATTTTTCTTTCAATTTTTTCTTCGGAAGATATCCTTCTTCAAGTGCAGCGGCAAACGGAATTGGAGTTTCCCCACTGCCAAGTCGCATTACTGGAGCGTCTAAAAATTCAAAACATGCTTCTGAAATAATTGCTGAAATTTCTGAGGCTAAACTTCCAAAAAGCGAGTCTTCAGTAAGTACAAGTGCTTTTCCGGTCTTTTTAACCGAATTAATTATGGTCTCTTTATCTAAAGGTTGCAGGCTACGAAGATCTATTAATTCAATGTTTTCTAACTCTGCTCCCTCTAAGGTATCTATAGCCCAGTGAACGGCTGCACCATAGGTTATAATTGTAAGTTTTTCCCCTTCTTTTAATATTGAAGCTTTTCCAAATGGTAAGGTGTAATAATCTAAAGGAACTTCCTGCCGAATACTGCGGTATAAGGCCTTGTGTTCAAAGAATAACACGGGATTTGGATCGTTAAAAGCTGTATTCAGCAAGCCTTTTGCATCATATGGAAAAGCTGGGTAAACAACTTTTAAGCCCGGAATTTTAGTAAACCAGGCCTCGTTGGTCTGACTATGGAAAGGTCCTGCACCTACACCGGCTCCACAAGGCATTCTTATAACCACATCGGCGTTTTGATTCCATCGGTAATTGCTTTTAGCCAGGTAATTTACAATAGGATTAAAACCGGAACTCACAAAATCTCCAAACTGCATTTCTACCATAGCCTTCATTCCATTTATAGAAAGTCCCATTGCAGTTCCAACAATAGCCGACTCGCAAATAGGTGTGTTTCGCACTCTTTCTTTGCCAAATTCTTCCAGTAATCCTTCAGTAATTTTAAAAACCCCACCGTATTCTGCAATATCCTGTCCCATTAACACCAGGGACTTATGTCTTTGCATAGATTGTTTTACCGCTTGAGAAATAGCGTCAATAAATCTTATAGTTTCAGTTTCTGAATTTGTTTTAATCTCTTGATATATAAACTCCTGGTAAACATCATTTAATTCATTAATTTCAATGTATTCTGAAACCGGTTCTTCATTAGCTGCTTTTAAATTTTCATCAATTTCAGCTTTAATTTCGTTTTTAAAGTGCACATCCTGCTCTTCAGAAAGTATATTTTCTTCTATGAGGAAACGTTTAAAATTCTCTACGGGATCTTTTTGTTGCCAGAAATTCATTAAATCTTCTGGAACGTATTTTGTTCCACTGGCTTCCTCGTGGCCGCGCATTCTAAAAGTTTTGAACTCCAGTAAAACCGGTCGGGGATTTTGTCTAATACTTTCAGCAACCTCAGAAACTTTAGAGTATACTTCAATTATATTATTTCCGTCTATAATATGAGATTCCATTCCGTAGCCCTGGGCCCGGTCGGCAAGATCTTTACATCTATATTGTTCATTTGTTGGAGTTGAAAGTCCGTAGCCATTGTTTTCTATGCAAAACAAAACCGGTAAATCCCAGACTGATGCAATATTTAGCGCTTCGTGAAAATCGCCTTCACTGGTGCCTCCCTCTCCAGTAAAAACCGCGGTAAGCTTATTTTCATTTTTCAATTTATGCGCTAAAGCAATCCCATCGGCCACGCCAAGCTGTGGGCCTAAATGAGAAATCATTCCAACAATTTTATACTCCTGGGTACCAAAATGAAAACTGCGGTCACGACCTTTTGTGAAACCGTTTTGTTTTCCCTGCCACTGGGAGAAAAGTCGGTTTAAAGGGACGTTTCTAGAAGTAAATACTCCTAAATTACGGTGCATTGGTAAAATATACTCATCGGCGTTAAGCGCTTTCGTAACTCCAATGGAAATAGCTTCCTGGCCTATCCCACTAAACCATTTAGAAATTTTGCCCTGTCTTAGCAAGATGAGCATTTTTTCTTCTATTAAACGTGGCTTTAATAAAGATGCATAGAAGTCTAATAACTGGGTTGAGGAGAGATTTTTCTTCTCAAATTTTATAGCAGGCGGCTGGGAAGAATTTGGTTGCATAGTGTGTATTTGTTTACCAAATGTAACCAAAATTATAAATGCTAAGAAATTTAAAAAGCCTCGTTAGCTCCCGTATTTTTCTTTAACTTTGTGTGTTAAATTCTCAAAAAACTAAGCATATTATGGCAATGAATAATATTCCAAGCGTAGATCTTGCCGATTTTCTATCTGATGATCCAAACAGAAAACAAAAATTTGTTGAAGAGATTGGCAAAGCTTACGAAGAGATTGGTTTTGTAGCTTTAAAAAATCATTTTCTTGATAATGAGCTGGAAGAAAACCTATATAAAGAAGTAAAAAGTTTTTTTGCGCTTCCTTTAGAAATAAAGAAAAAATATGAAATTGAAGGTCTTGCAGGTCAGCGGGGCTATATTTCCTTCGGAAAAGAACACGCAAAAGGTAAAAAAGAAGGTGATCTTAAAGAGTTCTGGCATTTTGGGCAGGAACCGGCTGAAGATGCAAATCTTACTGAAGAATACCCCGAAAATGTACAGGTTTCTGAACTTAAGGATTTTAATAAGGTAGGCATGGAAGCTTACCGAATGCTGGAAAAAACCGGTATTTATGTATTACGGGCATTAGCTTTATACATTGGTTTGGAAGAACATTATTTTGATCACTGGGCCAGCAACGGAAATAGTATTTTAAGACCAATCCACTACCCTCCTATTACCGAGGAACCTAAAGGTGCGGTTAGAGCCGGCGCTCATGGAGACATAAACCTTATCACTTTACTTATGGGAGCCTCTACAGGAGGTTTACAGGTATTGCGAAAAGATGGCGAGTGGATTGATGCGGTACCCCAGGAAGATGAGTTGGTAATTAATGTGGGAGATATGTTAGAGAGACATACCAATAATAAATTACGCTCTACAATTCATCGCGTAATTAACCCGCCAAAGGAGCAATGGGATAAACCAAGATATTCAATTCCTTTCTTTATGCACCCCAGAAGTGAGATGCGCTTAGATTGCCTGGAAGAATGTATAGATGAAGAGAACCCAAAACAATATGAAGATATTACTGCCGGCGAATTTTTACACCAGCGCCTGGTAGAAATTGGACTCCTAAAAAAGTAAGTTATGGCGAAGAAAAAACTCGGACTAGAAGATTTAGGCGGTTTTGTTTTTTCTACAAATGATGATTTTGAAGGAAACGAGCACGAAGAAACCGAAGAAACCTTAGCACCAGCAGATCAGCAACTGGAAGCGCATTTTAGCAGTAAAGGTCGCGGTGGAAAAACCGTTACTATTATTAAAGGCTTTGAAGGAACTAATGACGATTTAGTAATTCTTGGAAAGAAGCTAAAGAAAAAATGTGGAGTTGGCGGTTCGGCTAAAGATGGTGAGATTATTATCCAGGGTGACGACAGGGAAAAAATTATGGAACTGCTTAGAATAGATGGTTATAATGTAAAACGGGTTGGCGGTTAATTTCCACCAACCTTTAAATTCTCCCAATGGAAAAAAAGGCCCTGCATATTGTTAATGGTGATAGCTTAACCGAACAGGTTGAAGAACTGGATCTACCCGGGCAAATTATTGTTTGGCGGGAATTGCTTTGCGAAGGGCCGTGTGTTAAAGAAGTCGGTTCTTTGAAATTCATTAGGAAAAGAGAGGAATTTTTAAAAGAAGCCTACAATATTTCTTCTGAAGAATATAAAAAACGTTTTGTATCCCAGCTTAAAAAACTAAAAAAAGCTAAAGATTACGACCACGTGGTACTCTGGTTTGAATTCGATCTTTTTTGCCATATAAATATGCTGGCGGCCATAAGTTTTTACAGGGAACACCAGCCAAAAGTTCCTTTTTACCTGGTATGTAGTAAACGCCAAAAAGGAGAGGATGAATTTCTACCGCTTTCCAGGCTTCCGCAAAAACATTTATTAAATCATTTTAATAAAAAAATTCAGTTAGAAGAAGAAGACCTGGAGATTGCTAATTTGGTTTGGGAGCTGTATTGCAGCAACGACCCCATGAAACTCAAAAAACAAATAAAAAAGACTTCAAATTTTGAATATCTTTCCAGTTGCATTAGGGCGCATATAGAACGTTTTCCCAATAGTAAAACCGGTATTAATTCGCTGGAGAGAAATGTACTTAAACTGGTAGAAAATCAGCAAATAACTTCATTTAACCAATTGTTGGGTTACGCCCTGCAGTACCAGGGATATTATGGTTATAGCGATTCTCAAATGGAAAGGGTACTCAGTAAACTATCTATTTTCTATGCGCTGGAAGATAATCGCGTGGTGTTAACCTCAAAAGGTCAGGATGTCTTAAACCAGAAGAAAAATTTGTACCAGGAACTTAAGAACGAAGAATATTTGGGAGGTGCAAGAGTTTTTGATTTTCTCTATGATGCCGACTCCCATAAAGTTTTAAAATTATAATATGCCAATAGAAGCTTCAGAATTTATACAAAACAGTGATGGTAGCGTTTACCATTTAAATTTATTACCAAAACATCTTGCTAAGACTGTGATTTTAGTGGGCGATCCTAACCGGGTTGAGAGAATTACCAGGCATTTTGATAAAGTTGAATTCAAATTAAAAAAACGGGAATTTTATACTCAAACAGGTTATTATAAAGGAAAACGCATCAGTGTGATTTCTACTGGCATTGGACCCGATAATATTGATATTGTACTTAACGAACTTGATGCACTTGTAAATATAGATTTTGAAACCAGGGAGCTTAAAAAAGAAATTACGAGTTTAGATATTATAAGAATTGGAACTTCGGGCTCTATTCAAAAGGAAGTTCCGGTAGATTCCTTTTTAATTAGCGAAAGCGCTATTGGCTTTGACGGACTTTTACACTTCTATGAAAGCGAGCATATTCAAAATTCAGAATTTGCTGATGCTTTTAGTCAACATTTAGACTGGTTTAAAAAGAAAGCTGCACCTTATGTTGTAGACGGGAGTGAAAAGCTTATTTCCCGTATGGCTTCTTCCAGGTTGCATAAAGGGGTGACCGCTACAAATATTGGATTTTACGGTCCGCAGGGTAGAATTTTACGTTTAGCACTCCAGGATGATAAAATGAACGATAAACTAGCTTCGTTTTCATTCAATAATAAGAAAATCACAAATCTTGAAATGGAAACTTCAGCGATTTACGGCTTATCTAAATTACTTGGACATAATGCGATTTCAATGAATGCAATAATTGCTAACCGGGCTGCGGGAACATTTTCTAAAGATCCTAAAAATACCGTAGATGAGCTTATTCAATACAGTTTAGAGCAATTGGCAAAGTAATCTTATTATAAAATTATAGGAGTCTTAAAATCTTTCTGCCTGCGCATTTAACAGAAAATTAAAAGCAAACCTCTGCCCTTATTTGTATTTTTGGTCAAACCACTAATCAATAATGCAGGAACCACAAGAAATTCCATTAAGGCATCGTGACCTTAACTGGCTGAGCTTTAATGCTAGAGTCTTACAGGAGGCAGAAGATAAACTCAATCCGCTTTACGAGCGGATTCGTTTTTTAGCTATTTTCTCTTCTAATTTAGATGAATACTTTAGGGTAAGGGTTGCGCAGCTTCGCCAAATGAAGCGTGTGGAGAAAAGCATTCGTAAAAAACTCGCCTTAAAACCTACTAAAACTACCAAGGAAATCCTGGAGGAAGTAAAACGGCAGCAGCACAAATTTGGCGAGATTTACCAAAAACAAATTTTACCTGAGCTTGCTAAAAACGATATTCTTCTTATAGATGCCGAGCATTTTAATACAGCCCAAAATGAATTTGCATCCAATTATTTTCAGCAAAAGGTAAAATCGCATATTAAGCCCGAGGTTATTGATCTTGAGGAAGAAAATGAACTTTTTCTTCAAAACGCCGAATTATATTTTGTGGTGAGTTTTACCGATAAAGAAAAACTTGGGATCGTAAATATTCCTGTGGATGCCTGCGGAAGATTTGTTAATCTTGAAGGCGACGGCGAAGATAATTCCATAACTTATTTAGACGAAATTATTAGAAGTCAGGTAAGTTCTATTTTTAAAGATCATAAGATTGAAGGTGTTTATGAAATTAAACTTTCCCGCGATGCCGAGCTTTATATTGAAGATATTTATGAAGGTGTTTTAGCTGAAAAAATTTACGACTCCCTCGCTCAAAGAACCGATGGGCAGCCAACACGACTATTATATGATGCAGAAATGCCAAATTTTCTTCATAAAAAAATTAGAAAACTGCTGAAGCTGGGAAAAATTGATATGATGCCTGGGGGGAAATATCATAATTTTAATGATTTCTTTTCTTTCCCCGATCCTACAAACAATCCAGATCTTCATTATAAAAAACTTCCTGCAATAGAGCATAAAGTACTCTCGGGATCAAAAAATTATTTTGAAACAATTTCAGAGAAAGACCAGGCAGTACATTTCCCTTATATGTCTTTTGCTTATGTAGAGAATTTCCTGGAGCAGGCCGTAAAAGATAAAGATGTAACCGCTATTAAGATTTCTTTATACCGCGTTGCAGATGAATCAAGATTAACAAGTTTACTTTTAAAGGCTCTGGAAAACGGAAAACAGGTTACGGTATTTGTAGAAGCCAAAGCCAGGTTTGATGAAGAAAATAATATAATTTGGGGCCGAAAATTTGAGGAAAAAGGCGCCAATGTAATTTATTCTTACCCCAAGATCAAAGTGCATTCTAAAATAATGCTGGTACAGCGTATGGAAGGCGATGATTTAGTCAACTATTCCTATATTGGCACGGGGAATTTTAATAGTGAAACTTCAGAAATATATTGCGATCACGCTATTTTTACTTCAAATAAACAAATTGCTAAAGAATTATCGCGTTTGTTTAAAGTTCTTGAAGGAGAATTAATTATTCCGCGGGAAAAAAACTTATTGATCTCTCCATTTTCTACACGACAGGAATTTATTAAACTTATCTACAACGAAATTGATAACGCCCGGGAAGGAAAAAAGGCAAAAATCACCGCTAAAATGAACAGCCTTGAAGATCCCGAAATAATCGAGTTACTTTATAAAGCCAGTAATGCCGGTGTAGAAATAAGACTGCTGGTTCGCGGTTTTACCTGCCTAACTCCCGGAATTAAAGGTTTAAGTGAAAATATTTATATTACCAGTATTGTAGATAGATATTTAGAACACGGGCGTATTTATATTTTTGAAAACGGTGGAGATGAAAAGATCTATTACGGTAGTGCCGACTGGATGACGCGTAACCTTTCCCGCCGAATAGAAGTGCTCTCCCCTATTCTGGATAAAGATGTAGCACAGGAATTCAAAGAAATCCTTGAAATTCAGCTAAACGATAATGTAAAAGCGAGAATTCAGGATGCTGATGAGAAAAATGAGTATGTTAAGAGAACAAACGGTGAGCAGCCCGTGAGATCGCAATACGAAATCTATAATTATTTAAAAGAAAAACATAGCAAATGAAAACTATAAAAGTAGGTGGAGTCCCCGAGCATTTTAACCTTCCGTGGCATTTATGTATAGAAGAAAAATTATTTGAAACGCGTGGCATTAATGTTATTTGGAAAGATTTTCCAGGTGGAACCGGTGCTATGAACAAAGCCTTACGATCTGGAGAAATTGATGTCGCAGTAATTTTAACTGAAGGAATTTTAAAAGATATAATTTCGGGAAATGAAAGTAAGATTATTCAAACTTACATAGGTTCTCCTTTGGTTTGGGGAATTCACGTAGCGGCTGGTTCTAAGTATAAATCGGTTGAAGAACTTAAACACACAAAAGCGGCAATTAGCAGAAAAGGTAGCGGTTCACATCTTATGGCCTATGTTAATGCACAAAACCACGAATGGAATCCTGAAGAATTACAGTTTGAAATAGTAAAAGACCTGGATGGAGCTGTAGAAGCGCTAAAAGAAGATAAAGCCCAGTATTTTATGTGGGAGCATTTTACTACCAAACCTCTGGTAGATAACCATACCTTTAGAAGACTTGCCGATTGCCCTACGCCCTGGCCGTGCTTTGTGATTGCAGCCAGAAATGAGAGTTTAAAAAATGAACCGGAACGCCTTAAGACAATGTTAGAAATTTTAAACAGGGAGACTCAACGCTTTAAAAAACTACCAAAAATCGCCGAAAAATTAGCCGAAAGATACGATCAGCGCCTTGAAGATATTGAAAAATGGCTTGATATTACACATTGGAGTGCAGAGCAAATTGCTGAAGCTGAGGTAGAAAAAGTGCAGGAGAAATTATTGGAACTAAACTTAATTTCAAAAAAACAGCGTTCATCCGAATTTATTCATAATTTGTAGCCTAATTAATCATCAATCATAACTCATCAATTTTACTTTAATGAAAAAACTATTACTACTATTTTTAGTACTTATTTCATCAGTTACTTTCGCGCAAGACTCGCAAAATACCCAAACTACCGAACCCGATAAAAGGGATATTACTCAAAATGAATTAAGTATTGGTGCGCTTAACCTCGTTGCCTTTGGCGCTTTAGATCTCACATACGAACGCATTATCGACAAGAATTCCAGTTGGGCAATTGAAGGCTTTATAAAAGCTTTAGATCGCGACAACGAGAATATAGACGATGCATTTTATAAAGATTTTTCGCTAACCGGGAAATACAAATATTTCTTTGGCGACCGTTACGCTCGTGGTTTCTACGTTCACGGTTTCGGAATGCTTTCCAGTGGAGAATATGACGATAATTATGTAGTGGGACCAGACGGCTATGGTTATTACGAATATGAAAATTACACAGATTTTGCGCTTGGCTTTGGCGTTGGCGGCAAATTCGTTTCTACAGGAGGATTCTTTCTAGACCTAGGTGCAGGAATTGGTAGAAATCTACTTAGCGAAAACTCTCCAACTATCGTGGGCCAGTTTAACGTAAATCTTGGATTTAGATTTTAAGCTTACCAGTCTATTGGCTGTTTCCCGTTTTCTTTTAGATAAGCATTTGCTTTGCTGAAATGCTTATTACCAAACCAGTAACCACGATTTGCGCTTAAAGGAGATGGATGCCCACTGGGTAATATAAGATGTTTAGAGGAGTCAATTATGGCTCCTTTCTTTTTTGCATAACCGCCCCAGAGTAAGAAAACTACATTTTCTTTTTCCTTAGAAATTATTTCTATAATCCTATCGGTAAATTGTTCCCAGCCTTTCTTTTGGTGAGAACCTGCCTGGTGCGCTCTAACCGTTAATGTGGCATTCAGCAATAAGACACCCTGATCTGCCCAGCGTTCTAAATTTCCGGAATCTGGTACCGGTTTACCCAAATCATCTTTAATCTCCCTAAAAATATTTTGAAGCGATGGCGGAGATTGAATTCCATCGTTAACAGAAAAACAGAGCCCATTAGCCTGTCCCGGCCCGTGGTAAGGATCCTGACCTAAAATAACCACCTTGGTATTGGGAAAAGTGGCGTGTTCAAAAGCCGAGAAAATATCTTTCCCTTTTGGAAAACAAGTATGTTCGGTATATTCGGTTTTTACAAATTCTGTCAGGCTTCTAAAATAACCTTTTTCAAATTCTTCTGCCAGTTCTTTTTTCCAGCTGGGGTGTATATCTACCTTCATTTTAATTAAGTAAATTTGCAGAACCTCAAAAGTAGGGAAATTTATTTATGATTAAAATTGCACCAAAAAGCCTTATAGACCTCGAATTTCCTGTTGTTTGCCAGCAAATTTCAGATTTATGCATTACAGGACCGGGAAAAGAAAAAGCTTTAAAACTTCAGCCATATAAAACTGGAAAAAAGACACTCTTCGGACTTCATCAAACAAATGAGTATGTAAGTTCAAAAACCCGGGAAAGCCGCATTCCAAATCACGGCTTTGATGCTATTAAAAATGAATTGCGTACTCTGGAAATTGAAGATTCTATCCTGGAAATTGGAAGTTTCAGAAAAATCGCAAGCCTTTCAGAAACTGTAAATACACACATCAAATTTTTTAGAAAATTCGAGGAGTATTACCCGAGTTTGTTTGAAACAACTTCTGAAGTAGAATATACTACTGAAATTGTAGATAGCATTGGCGCGGTGATCAACAAATTTGGCGAGTTAAAAGATGATGCCACGCCGCATTTACAACAAATTAGACGATCAATTAACCAGGTAAAAGGTCAAATTAACTCCAGTTTCGCAAAAGCGCTTACCACTTATCATTCTTATGGTTATTTAGATGAAATTAGAGAAAGTGTGGTTGAAAACGTCAGGGTTTTAGCCGTTACGGCAATGCATCGCCGAAAGGTTAAAGGCGGAATTTTAGGAAATTCGAAAACCGGAAGTATTGTTTATATTCAGCCGGAAGCGACTTACCAGTATACTCGTGAGCTTAATAATCTTGAGTATGAAGAAAAAGAGGAAATTAAACGTATTTTAAAGGAGCTGACCAATAGAATAAGGCCGTTTAAACCACTTTTAATAGATTATCAGAATTTGCTTTGTGAAATAGATGTTATTGCGGCAAAAGCGAAATATGCCGAAATGACCAATGGGTTGCTGCCAAAAATCACAAAAGAGCGCGAACTTCAGCTTAAAGATGCTTACCACCCACTACTCTATTTAAGCAATAAGAAAAAAGGCGATAAAACCTATCCGCAAAGTATTGAACTAGCAAAAGACAACAGAATTATTGTAATCTCCGGGCCTAATGCCGGCGGAAAAAGTATTACCTTAAAGACCGTAGGATTATTACAGTTAATGCTACAAAGTGGAATTTTAGTACCTGTTCATGAGTATAGCAGGATGTGCTTGTTTGAAAAAATTCTAACCGATATTGGTGATAATCAATCTATAGAAAATCACTTGAGTACCTATAGCTACCGCCTCAAGAATATGAATTATTTTCTGCGGAAATGTGACGATAAAACCCTCTTCCTTATCGATGAATTTGGAACCGGAAGTGATCCAGAACTCGGTGGTGCTTTAGCTGAAACTTTTCTCGAAGTTTTTTACGAAAAAGAATCTTTTGGTATTTTAACCACGCATTATGCGAATTTAAAAAAGCTGGCCAACGAAATGCCTAATATGAGCAATGCCAATATGCTTTTTGATTCTAAAAGCCTGGAACCAATTTATAAGCTTCAGGTTGGGGAAGCCGGTAGCTCATTTACTTTTGAAGTTGCCCAAAAAAATGGTATTCCTTATAGTTTGATAAATAGATCCCGAAAAAAAGTTGAAAAAGGAAAAATTAGGTTTGACAGGAGTATTGCAAAACTTCAGCAAGAACGCTCTAAACTTGAAAAAACTACCAATTCTCTAAAAACTAAGGAACAAAAGGCAGCTCTTGAAAAAGATAAACTGGAGGAAACCAATACCAGGATCCAGCAAAAGCTGGAAAGCTACCAGGAGTTGTACGACAGCAACCAGCGCCTCATTTATATGGGACAAAAGGTAAATGAGCTGAGTGAAAAATATTTTCAGAATAAAAAGAAAAAGGAGCTTATTGGCGAATTCCTCAAGTTTGTAGAAATTGAAAATTCCAAGCGTAAAAAAGAGTCGGCTAAACAGCGAAAAATTCAGAAAGAAAAGGAGAAAAAGGTTCAGCAGGAAGTTAAAAAGAAGGTTGAAGTAATTAGAAAAAAGAAGAAAGAAGAAAAGGATAAAACTACCGAGAAAGAACGCCAGGAAGCGAATAAGCCTAAGATTCCGCCTAAAATTGGAGACAGGGTGAGATTAGAAGACAGTCGCTCGGTAGGAACTTTAGATAAAATTGAAAAAGGAAAAGCAACAGTAAACTACGGAATGTTCACCACACAGGTTGATGTGGAAAAACTGGAACTGGTGCAGGCAATGGAAAAGAAATAATATGGAAATTCCAAAAGATAAAAAAATTGTTCTTTTTGATGGCGTTTGCAACCTCTGTAATAGCGCTGTTACTTTTATAATTGAACACGATAAAAAAGATGTATTTCGATTTGCCTCTTTACAAAGCGAAATGGGTCGAAAACTGGTTGAAGAACGCGGTATGGATCCAGAAGAATTGGATTCTATTGTTTTAATTGATCCAGGAGTTGCTTATTATCGAAAATCTACCGCTGCACTGGAAATTTCCAGAGAACTTTCCGGCGGTTATTCTTTGCTGAAAAACTTCCTATTTATTCCCGAAAGTCTGCGGGATGGCATTTATAATTTTGTGGCTAACAACCGTTATAAATGGTACGGTAAAAAAGAAAGTTGTATGATCCCTACACCAGAATTAAAATCTAAATTCCTGGACTAAGCTTTCTCTTTTTTCTCCAGTCCGGTTTCATCAACATCACTGTCAGGGTGGTAATCATCATTCCATTCTTTTACATTGGGTGGCCCCATCTTGTCTACAGATTTTGCAACCATTAGTGAAACTGCGGCGTCACCGGTAACATTTACCATAGTTCTACACATATCTAAAGGTCTGTCTACCGCAAAAATAAGGGCTAAACCGGCTTCTGGAATACCGGCCTGGGCCAGTACAATAACGAGCATCACCATTCCCGCACCTGGCACAGCAGCAGAGCCAATAGAGGCTAAAGTAGCAGTGGCGATAATTCCCAGTTGGGTACCAATACTAAGGTCCATTCCAAAGGCCTGGGCAATAAAAACTGCAGCGACGGCCTGGTAAAGGCTGGTCCCATCCATATTAATAGTGGCTCCAATTGGCAGTACAAAACTGGAAACCTCCCGGCTCACGCCCATATGTTCCTCTACCCTCTCCATAGTAACGGGTAAAGTAGCAGCGCTGGAACTTGTTGAAAATGCCAGTAATTGTGCCGGAGCAATTCCGTTTACAAAAAAAGAAGGTTTATTTTTAGTTACACCCCAAACCAAAAGAATATAAAATCCTATCATTAAGGCAAGACCAATTAAAACGGTTACTCCGTACATGGCAAGTGCTGCAAAAAGATCGGTGCTGGGAGATTCTACCACCAGGGCGGCAAGAAGTGCAAATACACCATATGGCGCCGTAAGCATAATTAAATCGATCATTTTTAGGATCACTTCATTGAATCCGTCAAAGAAATCTTTTACCGGTTTTGCCGTTTTTTCGGGAATAAGAATGAGTCCAATTCCAAAGAAAATGGCGAAGAAAATTACCTGAAGCATATTGGCATTATCTCCTGCAGCTGCAAAAATATTTTCTGGAACTATATCTTCTAAAGCCTGTAAAGGCCCAGATTCCCTTTGTTTATCCGCATTGGCTTTAATCCCAGATGCGTCTCCCTCATAACTTGCAATAAGATCTTGCTGGGTTTCTGCGGTAATTGCGTTCCCAGGTTTTATAAGGTTAACCATTCCTAGCCCTATGCTTACCGCTACAATAGTGGTGAAAATATAGATCCCTATGGTGCGCGCTCCCATTTTTGAAAGCTTCGAAATATCTTTAAGGTCGGAAATTCCTTTTACCAAAGATGCCAAAATAAGCGGCACTGCAATAAGTTTCAAGGCATTGATAAAAATGTTCCCAAAAGGTTTTATCCAATCTGCAATAAATTCTGATCCCCAGCTAAAATTTGTAAGAATTAAGGCAAAAATAACCCCGGCAGCCATTCCAAGTAAAATCTGCCAGTGCAGTGCAAGTTTTTTCATGCTAAGTAAATTTCAGGATTTAAATCAATTAAATTTTTGAACTTTTATTCTGAAGTAAATAATCGGCGATTACCAGGGCGGCCATTGCCTCAACTATTGGGACAGCACGAGGTACTACACAAGGATCGTGTCTTCCCTTTCCCTGCATTTCAACATTTTCGCCCTGTTTATTTATGGTTTCCTGTTTTTGCATAATTGTAGCCACAGGTTTAAAAGCTACATTAAAATAAATATCCATTCCGTTAGAAATACCACCCTGTATGCCACCGCTTAAATTGGTTTTAGTGGAGCCGTCTTCATTAAAAAGGTCATTATGTTCGCTACCTTTCATTTTAGTTCCTTCAAACCCACTACCGTATTCAAAACCTTTTACGGCATTTATAGAAAGCATAGCTTTTCCCAATTCGGCGTGAAGTTTATCAAAAACCGGTTCTCCAAGGCCTTTTGGCATATTTCTAATTACACATTGCACGGTTCCACCCACGGTATCCCCTTCTTTTCTAATTTGCTTGATGTAATCTTCCATTTTTTCTGCGGAAGCTGGATCTGGACAACGTACAGCGTTAGTTTCAATTAAACTAAAGTCAAGTTCTTTGATATTTTTATCCAGTTCAATTTTTCCAACCGAAGCTGTATAGGCATTAAACTGAATATCCTTTAAAAACTGCTTTGCGACCGCACCGGCTACTACCCTACAGGCAGTTTCACGGGCAGAAGATCTTCCGCCGCCGCGATAATCGCGCACGCCATATTTTTCATCGTACGTATAATCGGCGTGGCTGGGACGATACGTGTCTTTTATATGTGAATAATCTTTAGATTTCTGGTTGGCATTTTTAATTACAAACCCAATAGGAGTTCCAGTAGTTTCTCCTTCAAAAATTCCCGAATAAAATTCTACGGTATCAGGTTCCTTTCGTTGAGTAACAATCGCCGATTGACCGGGTTTTCTACGGTTGAGTTCAGTTTGAATTTTTTCAAGATCCAACTTTATTCCGGCCGGGCAACCGTCTATAATTCCTCCAATGGCCTGCCCGTGGGATTCTCCAAAAGTGGTTAGTTTAAAAAGTTTTCCGAAGGAATTTCCTGCCATTTTATTGATTTTGAACAAATGTAATTTTTTCAGTCAATATTTGAAAATGTAAGTTGATTTAATATTCCGTTAACAAATGGAAATGAATTTAATGATTTGATAAATATTCAATAAGGCAGATTAAAGGTTTAAATTTTGTCAATTTCTGTTATTTGTAATGAAAAGAATTTCAAGCATTTGACAAGTAAGAGAAAGCCGGAAATAGTTGTTATTTCAGATATTCATTTAGGCACATTTGGCGCTCACGCTAAAGAACTTCTTGAATATTTGGAGAGTATTCAGCCCAAAAAACTGGTGTTAAATGGAGATATTATTGATATTTGGCAGTTTAGAAAAAGTTATTTCCCAAAATCTCATCTTGAAGTTATTAAAAAGATCATTGATCTTAGTACCACTGGAACCGAGGTAATTTATATTACCGGAAACCACGATGAATTCCTTAGAAAATTTAGCGATACTCAACTTGGTGATTTAACAATTACCAATAAATTAGTGCTAGAGCTGGATGGCAAAAAAGCCTGGTTCTTTCACGGAGATGTATTTGATGTTGGAATTCACAAAGCGAAGTGGATCGCTAAATTGGGCGGTTGGGGTTACGATGTGCTGATTCTCATTAATCGTCTACTCAACCAAATACTTGTTAAAATGAGAAGAAACAAATATTCGCTTTCTAAAAAGATAAAAAACAGTGTAAAAAATGCCGGGAAATTTATCTCGGCATTTGAAAAAACCGTTTCAGATCTTGCCATAGAAAATGGCTATAAATATGTGATTTGCGGCCATATTCACCAGCCCAAAATCGTAAGAAAAACCAATAAAAAAGGTACGTGTTTATATTTAAATTCTGGAGATTGGGTAGAAAACCTGAGCGCACTGGAGTATGAAGATAAAAAGTGGAACATCACTTATTACCATCAACTTCAAAAACAACCTGAAAAAGGCCTGCTCGCAGCAATAACCGTAATAAAATAAAGATTAGTCTGGCAATTCTTCAGCATAAAAACCTTTTTCAGCAATTAGATTAATAATAGCCTCCCTACAAATTTCATTATTAAAAGATTCAATTCTCAGGATATTATCACAATCTTCTAAATCAAAATTCGCTATATAATTGCTGAAATTTAAGTGAATAGAATCCACAAATTCTTCTGCCAGGGCTGTATCTGTAATATTGGTTTTAAATACTCTAACCATTTTTGTTCATTTTTTGGTTAAGGATTTTTTTAACAAATTTATTTTAAGTTTCCAGTTAGTAGCAGTCTCCTTAATAAGTTACAGAACCTAAGGTTAATTTATAGTTAACAAATTAAGTAGTTCTATTCTGGAA
The DNA here is from genome assembly GCF_002311535.1 of Salegentibacter sp. UBA1130. Classification (NCBI taxonomy): domain Bacteria; kingdom Pseudomonadati; phylum Bacteroidota; class Flavobacteriia; order Flavobacteriales; family Flavobacteriaceae; genus Salegentibacter; species Salegentibacter sp. UBA1130. Next base: position 62,000 of record NZ_DCAP01000035.1, read on the forward strand.
AATCCTCTGAAGATTTTATCTCTTCAATCTGTAACGTATGCCTACCGGTATGGCCGGCGATAAATAGCATAGATTGATAGGCATCTACTGCGCCAAAAGGGGAATCACTAATATGATTTCTGAAAGTTTCTACCGGCGTTTTCTCTATAAAATCCAGGATTATTTGCCGCTGTTCATTAAAAGCTGCCATAGCTGTTTCAGGATTGTTGTACTGCCCATCGCCCGTTAGTTCATCGGTGGCCTGGGCTTTTTTACTTCTGTCTTTTATTCCTTTAATTAAATCTTCGTCTTTAAATTTCACTTCTCCTTTTAGTTCCGGATTTTCGGCTTTTTTTAGCTCGCTTTTAGCCATTTCAAACAGCATTTTTTCAGTTAAAATAATGTGTTCTATACATTGACTAATTGACCATTCATTTTCAGAAGGTTTAAAATGCATTTGCTCTTCTGAAAGTCCGGAGATTTCGTCTTGCAGGTTCACTGTAGTTTCTTCAAAATAATTTAAAAGAAACTCATTGTTGTTTGTATTTTGCTGTGCTGTAATTGGCAAAGCTGCTATTAAAAACAAGATGCCTAAAATTGAATTTTTCATAATTGAATTTTATATTGATTGTTTTTGATGGTATAAATTTTATTTTTCTATTGGATAATTCAGATTCCATTTGATTCCGAATTTATCTGTAAAACTCGCAAAAAGATCACCCCAGAACATTTCTTCCAGCGGCATTTCTATATCTCCGCCAGCCGTAAGTTCTTTGAAAAGTCGGCGGGTTTCTTCTTCACTTTCGGGAGTTACCGAAATATAATTATTGCTACCAAAAACAGCTTTCTGCCCAAATGCTTCAATACAATCAGATCCCATTAAAACGCTGTCACCAAATGGTAAAGAAACATGCAGAATTTGATTTTCGTATTCCTTCGGAATTTTATCTGCACCTTCTTCTCCCGGAGGCATATTCGTAAAACGCATCAACTGTGAGAAATCACTTTTAAACACCGATTTATAGAAGTTAAAAGCTTCTTCGGTATTGCCGTTAAAATTCAAATAAGGATTTAGTGTTGCCATTGTTTTGTAGTTTAAATGATTGTAGTTTATTTTTATAATAATTCAAATGAGACCCTGAAACAAGTTCAGGGTGACAAAGATTTCTAAGCCTGGTAATTTCATTTTAAATTTTCCGCATACTTTTTAAAATTATTCAAAATGGCCTGCCAGCCTTCTTGCTGCATTTGGCGACTGTTTTGGTTTTCGGCTTCAAAGCTTTCCTCTATAAGAGTATTGTTATCTTTTTCATTAAAATTTACACTGACTTTCCTCCCATCAGAAAGTTTAAAGCTAAGAGATTTGTTAGGTTTTACTTCGCTATAAATACCTTCAAAATCAAAGCCAGTACTACCGTCTTTTGCTTCCATACGGTAAGATATTTTGCCGCCTTTTTTTAAATTATTTTTAGCTGAAGTTGTATGCCAGTCATCTGAAGCCGCATTCCAGTTTTCAATATGTTCCGGTGTGTTCCATACCTCCCAAACCTTTTCAACAGGAGCATTAACTATAGCAGAAATTGTTATCGGGTTTTTCATCTGGCTATCGTTTTCAGCTATTTCTTTTAATTTCTCCAATGCTTTGGGCCAGGTTTTTAAAAAATAATCCTTGTATTCAGCTTTTAAATCCATAGTTACGGTGAGAATGGTCTTTCCGTTTTTATCTTCTAACCGGTAATTTTCCATCAGCCCGGCCCAGGATTTTACTTTTTCACTTTCATAATCTTCGTTGCCGTTTTTATCAACCATCCCAATATGCTTAAAATTCATAATTTCGGGATCTTTACGTTTATAGATTAATGCCACCATACCTTCTCCATCGGCATTTAAGAAATATACTTTACTGCCTTCCTCCCAGTCAGATTTTGCCCGGGAGCCTTCGCTAAACGGCGCGGTCCACTTTGAGTAGGTTTCATCGCTCCATAATGCCTCCCAAACCTTTTCTCTAGAAGCATTAATTGTGCTTGTAAATTCTTTTCGTTCCATAATTTTATTTTTTATTATTAAGCTAATAGTTCCGTTGAATTATAGAATTAGTTTTTTAAGCTTTTAAATCATTAAAAGTCTTCCATTTAAAATACATTGAACTTATGACCGTCTGGATCAGAAAACACAAAACCGTAATATCCTTCCCCAAATTCATGAGGTTTGGAAACAATGGTGCCCCCTGCATTTTTAACTTCTATTTCCCACTGGTTTACTTCCTCAGTGCTTGAAGCTGCCAGGGTGAATAAAATTTCATTTCCCTTCTTTAAATTAGCTAATTCACCATTTAATGCGGTCTTAAGTTTACTTTTTATAAAAAAGTGAATCACAAAATTATTATCTCCCACCATGAAACTCGTAAGCTCTTTTGAGGGGCGGGAATTATTGGATTTAAAACCTAATTTGGTATAAAAACTTGTTGTTCGCTCTAAATCTTTTACAGCTAAATTTGCCCATATTTGCTTTGTCTTCATAAGCTTTAGATTTAAGTTTTGACTCGATAATGGAGATTTAAATACTTTGAGGTAGTTTACTAGCCTTCAAAATCCTTCTTTAATTGCTGAATATTGAATTTCTTCATTTGCATAAAGGAAGCGACGGCACGTTCTCTTTTTTCATTATCAGGATCCTGCAGCATTTTATTAAGTAATGTGGATGGTACCACCTGCCAGGAAATTCCAAACTTATCTTTTAGCCACCCACATTGCTCTGCTTCGGGTATTGTAGAAAGCTTGTTCCAGTAATAATCTATTTCTTCCTGTGTTTGGCAATCAATAATGAATGAAATGGCTTCATTAAATGGAAAATCGTTCTCTATCCCGCTATCCATTGCCATAAAAGTTTGCCCTTCCAGCTGAAACTGGGCGTGTTTAACCGTACCAAAAGCGTAATCGTTTTTATCATCTTTGGTATATTTTAAGATGCCTTCAATCTGTGAATTTTTAAAAACCGAAGTATAGAAATTTATCGCCTCTTCTGCCCTTCCGTGGCTTTTACCGGTAAAAAAGAACGAGGGCACAATTTTTTCTTTTGTGCTTCGAGATTCTTCCAACATTAATTGCCAGTTAACTCCAAACTTATCCTCAACCCATCCATATTTTGGACTCCATTCATAGTTATCTAAGGGCATTAAGACTTTTCCATTTTCCTTCAATTTAGACCAAAAATCTTCAATTTCTTTTTCTGTATTACAAAGCACGAAAAATGAGACTGAAGGATTTAATTGAAAATAATCTCCGCCATTTAAGCCTACGAATTCATAATTTTCAATAGAGAAATTCACAGTCATTACACTACCTGGTTTTTGCTTATGAATTTCCTGACCTGCTTTCCCATAGCGGGAAATATTTTTAATTTCAACGTTTTTAAAAACTGTTTTATAGAACTCCACCACTTTCTCTACCGAATTTTTTTCGTTATCGAACCACAGATGGGATATAATTTTTTGTGTTTTCATTTTTCTAATCATTTGAATTTATAGGTCATTTTAAAACAGTTCAGAGACTATTTCTTTAAAACTATTCTTCCTTCAGCGGAATTACATACGAAGTCATTTTCTTCACTTTCGCATTTTTAAATCCGTTGAATTCATAGAGGTCACAAAACCCATATGCCTTTTCTTTACCGTTTTTCTTCAACCTGAAAGTACCATTTGAGGCAGCAGATTTTCCGTGGGTAATGATTTTATCAACCTTCATTTCCAGCATTTCAATATCTTCCATCGTAGCCATTTCTTTTTCAATTTCTGCTTTACCGCGGCTGGTGTTTCCTCCAATCATTTCCCATACAATATCTTCAGCCATACAATTTAGAATATATGGAACATCTCCTTTCGCAAATGCATCGTTAAGCTCCCGGATAAACTTTTCTTTTTCTGTCATAATTTCGTTTTTAGTAAAACCTGTGAGGTTATGTTTTAATTCATTCCTTCAAAATCGAGATAATATTTCCAGCTGGGTCTTTAAACCAGGCTATATCTGGACCTTTTCCATCACTTCTACATATTCCTTTTTCATCGGTGGCGATTTCTCCTTCATATTGTTCAAACTGAACTCCTTTTCTAACCAGGTGGTTTACAGCTTCATCAATATTTTCTACCGGTATATTTAATACGGTAAAAACAGCCGGTTGGTGATCTGGTTTTGGATAGATAATAATGTTATTATTATCAGGAATATCTAATTCAATATGTCCCATAGCATTACTCTTCACTGAAAACTCCAGGATATTGCTATAAAACTTTTCTGCTTTCTCTATATCGTTTACCGAAAAGCCGCTAAATACTGCTGAATACTTAAACATTTCACATTAATTTATTGGTTATCATAAAATTACAGGGTTTTTAGTAAAAACAGCTGGGGGAAATACGCCAAATTTTAGGGGAGTTTGCGTCAAAAAAGTTTTAGAGTTATTAAATTAGTTCCTTGATTTTCAGAATAAATCAATAATAAATTCGTTTTAGATACAAGAGTAAGACAGATGAAAAAACATATTTCCATACTAATTCCCAGGGGCCATACCAGTTTGGTAAATATTGTTGGTTCTCACCAAATTTTTAATCAGGTGAACGGCTTTTTAGAACAGCGCGCTAAGAAACCGCTCTTTGAAGTGGAACTTGTAGGCGTTTCTAATCCTACTGAGCAAACCAACGGACTTTTTTCAGTTAAACCCGAAAAAATGATTGGGGAGATCACTAAAACCGATCTTATAATTATTCCCGCCATTCACGATGAACCGGCAGTTGCTTTAGAAAAAAATAAAGATTTTATACCCTGGTTAAAGAAACGCTATGATGAAGGAACCGAAATTGCCAGTTTATGCGTGGCAGCATTCTTCCTGGCAGAAACGGGGCTTTTAAACGGAAAACAATGTTCCACCCATTGGATTCACGCTGATAATTTTAAATCTCGTTACCCTGAAGCCAATTTGGTAGCCGATAAAATTTTGACTGAAGATTCGGGTATTTATACCAGTGGCGGGGCTTATTCTTATTTAAATTTACTTCTGTATTTAGTTGAAAAATATGCGGGTCGTGAAATGGCTATTCTCACTTCTAAAGCTTTTATGATAGATATGGATAAAGCGGAGCAATCCGCATTTAGAATATTTGAAGGTCAAAAAAGTCATGAAGATCAAACCGTAAAAAAGGTTCAGGAATATATTGAAGCTCATTTTCCGGAAAAGATTACTGTAGATAATCTGGCTAATAAATTCGCTCTTAGCCGTCGCAGCCTGGAACGCCGATTTAAGAAGGCAACAGATAATACTATAAGCCAGTACACACAACGCGTAAAAGTTGAAGCCGCCAAGCGTAGCCTGGAAACTTCCCGTGAAAATGTGGGAGAAGTAATGTTTGAAGTCGGTTATTCTGATGAAAAAGCATTCCGGAACACTTTCAAAAAAATAACCGGGATTTCCCCGGTTCAGTACCGAAATAAATACAATCGCGCAAGGGCGAGCACTTAATTAAACCAAAGCTTCCCTTAAAATACTCACAGGATGCAGTGCGTTACGTTTTGTTCCATCAAAAATCTGGTGGCGACAACTTGTACCATTTGCTGAAATCACTGTCTCCTTAGACGCTTTTCTAACTGCGGGGAACAAAGTTTGTTCACCAATATTCATACTCACTTCGTAATGTTCTTTTTCGTAACCAAAAGATCCAGCCATGCCACAGCAACCTGATGGAATTATACTCACTTTAAAGTTCTTCGGAAGATTGAGGATATCAAAAGTCACCACCGTATTAGAAAGTGCTTTCTGATGGCAATGCCCGTGAATTTTAATATTTTTTTCTTCTGAAGTAAATTGTTCCGGGTTTATATTACCAAGTGCGATTTCCTTTTTCAGGAATTCTTCTATGATGAATGAGTTTTTTGCCAGTTTTTCAGCTTCTGGTTTATTATCGGCTAAACGCAAATATTCATCTCTAAAAGTCAAAATAGCCGATGGCTCCAAACCTATTAAAGGGGTTTTTTCAGAAACGATATCTTTAAATATACTAATGTTTTTATTGGCGAACTCTTTAGCTTCTTCCAGGAAACCTTTGGAAATATGGCTACGGCCACTTTCTTCGTGTTTTACAAATTCTACCCGATAGTTGAGTTTATGTAATAATTCCAGCGCATCAATTCCTATTTCTGAATCGAGAAAATTGGTGAATTCATCATTAAAGAAATATACTGTTTTGATAGGATTTTCAAGTTGAAAACGCATCTTATTTTTCTTATAATAATTAGCCAGAGTTCGCTTTGCTAAAATTGGTAAATTCCTTTCCGGTGCTACGCCCATCATCTTTTTGGCAATGCTGGAAGTGAAAGAATTTTTAAAGAAAAAATTGGCGATTCCGTGAGCTTTAGAAGCCAGGCCGTTCATTCTGCCATTGTTCGCAAATGCCTTACTTCTTAAGCTTTTCCCGTTTTCTTTTTGATATTGGTACTGGAATTCGGCTTTTAAAGCAGCTACATCAACACTGGAAGGGCATTCGCTTTTACAACCTTTACAACTAATACAAAGATCAAAGGCCTCCTTTATTTCTTCGTGGTTAAATCGGTTACTTTTATCTGAATTTGTTAAAAACTCCCGTAAAGTATTTGCCCGGGCGCGAGTAGTATCTTTTTCGTCTTTTGTGGCCCGATAACTTGGGCACATTGTGCCACCGGCTTCAGCCGATTTTCTACAATCTCCACTCCCGTTACATTTTTCGGCAAGTTTTAGAATTCCTTCAGACTCTGAAAAATCCATTAAAGTGGAAATCTCAGGCTCTTTTCTGTCTACTTCATAACGAAGGGAAGTATCCATTGGAGCGGTATCGGTAATCTTACCGGGATTAAAAATATTATCGGGATCAAAAGTGAATTTAATATCCCTGATAATTTGGTAGTTTTTAGGGCCAATCATCATTTCAATAAATTCAGCCCTTACCCTACCGTCACCGTGCTCACCACTTAAAGAACCATTGTATTTTTTTACGAGTTTAGCAACATCGGTTGTTATACTTCTAAAGAGTTTTACATCTTCAGATTTCTTTAAATCCAGGATTGGACGTAAATGAATCTCACCGGCACCGGCGTGCGCGTAATACACCGCATCCTGGCCGTAATTTTTCATTATTTCGGCAAATTCAGCAATATAATCGGCTAAATATGGAATCGCTACCGCAGTATCTTCTATACAGGCTACGGCTTTTTTATCGCCGATAATATTTCCTAAAAGTCCGAGTCCAGCCTTTCTCAGCTCCATTGCCAGCTCTATTTGATCGCCCATTAAAACCGGAAAAGCATAACTTAAATTTGATGCTTTTAAGGTTTCTAATACCTGCTGGCTTTGTTCCTGGACTTCTTCAGCGGTATTTGCCCTTATTTCCAGCATTAAAATCGCCTTGGGATCGCCTTCAATAAAGAAGCGATTTTCTTTATATTTTAGGTTTTGTTTGGTGCAATCCAGGATGGTTTTATCCATCATTTCACAGGTATACAGCGAATGCTTCATCACCGGTACCACGGCTTGCATGCAACTTTCTATACTATCAAAATGAGCGGCGATCATAGCGGCTTCCGGAGGTTGTAAATCGTCCAGTTTCAGCGTTATTTCTGTAGTAAAAGCCAAAGTACCTTCACTTCCGCAAAGTAATTTACACAGGTTTAATGGCTCGGTAGAACCTTCAGAAAAAACTTCAGCATAGAGCAATTCATCTATTGCGTAACCGGTATTTCTTCGGTGTAAACTTTTAGGTGGATATTTCTCAATTAGCTCTTTTTTGTTTTCTTCAGAAGATAAGTGCTTATGGATATTTCGATAAATCTCACCTTCCAGGTTTTCCAGCTTTAATTTTTCCTGAAATTCTTCTGCAGAAATATCTTTAAATTCGGCTTCACTCCCATCGCTAAGAATGGTTTTTAAAGAAACCAGTTTCTCCCGGGTTGTACCGTATTTAATAGAAGTGGTTCCGCTGGAATTATTTCCAACCATTCCACCAACCATACACCTATTGGAAGTTGAAGTATTGGGGCCGAAAAATAAACCAAATTCATTTAAAACCCGGTTAAGGTCGTCACGAATTACACCGGGCTGCAAGGTTACGGTTTTTGCTTCCGGATCTATTTTTAAGATTTTTGTAAAATGCTTTGATACATCTACCACGATGCCATCTCCCACACACTGGCCGGCGAGAGAGGTTCCTGCCGTTCTTGGGATTAAAGAAGTTTTATTTGTTTTTGCAAATTTTATAAGTTTCTTTAAGTCATTTTTACTTTTTGGATAACAGACTGCCAAAGGCATTTCGCGATAAACGGAAGCATCTGTAGCAAAGATTGATCGCCATAATTTATCGTCATATAACTGGCCGTCAATTTGCTGGGATAGTTGGTTAAGTTTTTCTTTCATAATTATGGGTTAAAAATAGAAAATTTCCCCTAAAGCGCTTAACAGATTTTTAAACAATATTAACAATAGATTGGCTTACCAGAAGTTTTCGGAGCGGTTTTAACATTTAAATTTGCCAACAAATCTAAAAATGCTAACTATGAAGAAATTAGTTTTACTTGCCGTTTTTACAATCGGCGCTACGTTTTATAACCAGGCTGAAGCTCAGACTATTTCAGACAATGCCATTGGACTAAGATTTGGTGGTGGAGATGGTGTTGGTGCTGAAGTTTCTTATCAAAGAGCAGTAGGAACCAATAATAATCGTTTAGAATTTGACCTTGGATGGCGTGATAATAGCGATTATGATGCATTTAAACTTACCGGACTGTACCAATGGGTTTGGAACATTGAAGGCGGATTTAACTGGTATGCAGGTGCAGGAGCCGGAATCTTAGGGGTAGATGCTAACCGGGAGTTTCGTGATGAGGATGACGGTACTTATTTATTCCTTGCAGGTGATATAGGTATAGAATACAATTTCGATATCCCGTTATTGCTTTCTTTAGACTTTAGACCAGAATTTGGATTCTTTAGTGATAATAATGTACTGAATGAATTTTCTCCAGATATAGCTCTTGGAGTAAGATACCAATTCTAAATAATAACAGATAAGGTTAAAGAAAAAGGAGGCTGTCTGAAAAGGTAGCCTT
>NZ_DCAP01000039.1:0-5618 GCF_002311535.1 Salegentibacter sp. UBA1130
GTCATTAGATCATAGTAGCCCCAGTTTCTTAGCACAAATGCTTCCTCTTTGGCAAGTTCAATTTTTTGCTCCTGGTCTACTAAAATGAGCGTTCCTGCCTGGTGTTTTACGCAGAAATCTATTAGTTCCCGGCTGTACACGTGCAGTCGCTGGTTCACATAATTGCGCTCCTTATCTTTAAACCTGGCTGCCGCTTTTGTTTTCCGTTTATGCCCATTCCCAGACCTGGCATATTTAACTCCCTCCCGGGTTCTTCTACTGGCGGCTTGTATAGCCAACCTCCGATATAGAAATTCTTCCCTGCTCCCTATGCTAAGCTTTGCCTTACCAATTTTCACTATAATTGGATACTCCAGGGACAACCTGGCTTCTGCAACCACTTCCGGCCGTAGCTTATGTTTTTCTTTCTCCATTTCAAAGGCGGCCATCATAAAGATCTTACCATCTTTTAACTTGAGATAGGAAGTGCGCATTTTAATCTCACCCTTTGTTAGCTGGTGCATCAATTTCCATTTGTCATTAAATGCCCTACCTATATAGGTTTTTACCGGGATGGAAAAGAACCGAAAGCAAAAGGCACTTTTCTCAGGATTGAATTCCAGGCCACAGACACCCTCCATAGTAAAAGGAAAGGCCATTTCTTTTTTGAAATTTTGCAGGGAACGCTCGCCTTTCCAGTATTCCTCCCTGTTTTTCTTAAAGGAACTTTGAATGATACTATTGAGTTGGGATAAAATGTTGGTGGGCATTTTCCCTTTATAGCGATCAGATACCAACCGGTAGGTGGTATTCATCCGCGACCGGTTAAAGATACCCAGTTCATCTTTTTTCTCGTCCACCAGCTTATACTTCACCCCTTCTGATAGGTAGAAAAACTCCTGGATCATTTCCTGAACATATAAATGGGAAACGATAAGGTTCGCAGCTTTATGACAGCGGTAACGCCATTGGTACAGCTTACTTTTAGCCTCCTGGCGTTCTTCCTGGGTTGGCAGGTCGATCTCTAACCGGATACTGCGGGTGAGTGTAATGGTGTCCTTTCCCATCACTAAGCCGATTGTTGTTGTTCGTGTTTTAACTGCATCAGCCTATAGGCGGACATAAATTCCTGGTGCACTTTCTTTTGGGAAAGGTTCAATTCTTTGGCAATAGCTGCAAAGGAGTATTGTCTTTCCGTGCGCAGCTGCAAGACCTTTTCCTGTTCCAGGGTCATCTCCCTCTGGATCTTTACCGCCAGAATTGGTTTCGGTTTTGTTTCCAGATTACTCCCCTGACGAATGATATTTTTAATATCCACGATAGCCTTTTTTACCTCGTTGCTAGTGTGGGTAATACTGGTCCCCATTAATTGACCAATAACTTTATAGCGAAAGTCATACTTTAAACAGAGTTTAATCAGGCGTCGTCTTTCGGGACTGAGTAAGGGTAAAACACGACTTATTCGGTCAAATGCTTTTTGTTGAACCTCGTGATTTAATAAGTGCTGATCATCTTTCTCTGGATCATAACCGTGCAAATACTCCTGGTAGTTCTCGAAACTTTCTAAGGAATTGACAGTTCTAAAAAATTTATTTTTAGGTCGGATATAATAGGTGTAGCATTCCCTTTTCATCACCATCCGCAGGAAATAATAAATATGTTCTGGTCGCTCTATTCGATCCCTTTTCTCCCAAAATATGAGAAATGTATCTTGAACTAGGGTTTCCACGGCAAAATCGTCATCCAATATTTGCCTGCCCTCCCAGAAAAGGCTTCGTTTATACCTAGCATAGATATACTCCAAAGCATCGGGATGCCCTTGTTGTAATAATTCAAAAATACGCTGTAACATAAGCAGTCGCTTTTAAGTGGAGGTAAAAACCTCCAGGATTAAAATGGATTTAGCTTAAGCGAATTCTTATAAGATATAAAGAGAAGATAGCTTTGAAAACAATTGAGAAGAAGACCTGTTTTTTTATAACAAAAAAGGCGTGGAGACTCAACTTATCGAACAGAGGCACTGGTATACCTTACCACGATGAAGTAAGCCCACGCCCGGGTCGTGAGCATTTACACTTATCATCTTGTGGTTTGTTGAAAATTACCAGTTTTCTGTTCAAGACTCAAAGCGAATGCTTCTAATATTTTACTTTAAGAAGTATCGCAAATATAAAAATTAAATCATTTTGATCTAACTATCAGCTAAGTAACAAAAAATATTTTTTTGTTACAAGTTCTTGTAACATTATTTAATTAAAAATTTCTTGTATTTACTTTCCAAGTAAGTATTATGGAAAATTTAGACCTTAAAAGACAACGAATTTTCGGGAGGCAAGTGAAAAGGCTTCGTGAAGAAAAAGGTCTAAGTCAAGACGATATTGCCGCACGATGCAGAGTAACAAAAGGCAGTTTAAGTGTTATTGAAAATGGTAATAGAAATTTTTCCTTTACTACATTATTAGCATTAGCCAAAGCCCTGGAAGTTGAACCTAAAATGCTTCTCGATATTGATTTTGAATTATTTTCTGAATAAATTCCTTTAATTCTTCTCTCTTTACGTATTTCCCAATTTCTCCATTATTTTGATGTTTTATATTTGGTAAAACCACCTTTACTCCCAATATATTACTGAAAAGGCAAATTGTTTGAGGTGTATCGCATTGCCCAACATAAAAGGGCAAAAAATTGAATCTAAAGAATTTATTTATATATTTGATATATCAATTATATCTGAATCAATGAAAAATAACAGTTTTGAAAATCCCAAAGAGACAATTTTCTACCAAATAGAAAAAGCCATAAAGCAGTATAGAACTATGGCACAAAACAACCTAAATAAACTTGGCTACTCTATTACTATCAACCAAATTTTAATATTAATTGAAATAGAGAAAAGACCTGAAATAAGCCAAGTGGAACTATCAGAATTACTCTTTAAGGACGTTGCTTCAATAACCCGAATGATCGAACTCTTATTCAAAGGAGGTTTCCTATCGCGTAAGGAGAATGAAACAGATCGAAGAAAAAAAGATTTGAGAATTACTGACAAGGGAAGAGAAATTCTGGAATTAGCAATTCCCATAATCAAAGAAAACAGACAAACTGCTTTAGAAAAAATAAACGCAGAAGAACAAGAAAACTTATTAAGCACATTAAACAAAATAATTTTAAACACATCAAAATGAATAATCGTATTCTAATCCTAATAGTTTTTATAGCTTTTGGTTGTAAAAACTCTAATAGCCAAGAAAAAAAAGGAAAAAGTAGTAGTCACGCTTTAAATATCATTCAAATAGAAGAATATTTAAATAATCAAGCAAAGAAAGATAGCCTTCACGGAGTAGTTCTTATCGCAGACAAAGACCAAATCCTATTGAAAAAAGCTTTTGGCTATAAAGACCTTGAATCTTCAAAAAAGCATTCTGTCGATAGTAGTATAGGCTTGGCTTCTATGTCAAAAATGTTTACTGCCATTTCTATTATGGAACTTAAGTCTCAAAATAAAATCGATTTAGATGCTTCTTTAGGAAACTACCTACCAAAAATTGAAAACGGCTTTTTGAAAGATAGTATAACCGTTAGAGAGCTCTTAAGCCATACAGGTGGGGTTGGAAATTATTGGGGTTTTACAAGCGATTCAGAACAAAATGATTTCGATACTTTGTATAAACTAATATTAAAAAAAGTCTCGATAAAAGACCACGGTAACTTTCAATATAGTAATTCTGACTATATAATATTAGGAAAAATAATCGAATCGATTAGTAAAATGTCTTATACGGCATATGTCGAAAATAATATTTTAAGACCCTTGGAGATGAATAATACTTCGGTAGGATTGCCAGATGGAGGTAGCAATTCTACAGTTGATGATTTATTTAAATTTTCGCGAGCATTAAGAAACAATCAACTTCTTCCTAAAGAATTAATAGAGGAAATGAGAAGTAAACAATCGAATGCAAACTATGGGCTTGGCTTCCAGCTTAATTTCAAAGGTGAAAGTAAAATTTATGGGCACCCGGGTGGTTATTATCTAGATAATACTACTCTTGGAGTTGCTTCTGCTTTAGATATAATTGATGATAGATATACCGTTATCGTTTTAACAAATAGAAACCCAGGGATGGGAGGTTCAAGTGTACGCAATTTTCTTCTTGATTACATAGCATCAAAAAAAATATAATGGAACAACATTTGGTAACAGCGGTTCATCGCAAATTACGGGTTTAGTCGAAAAAGTGTAATTTTAGAAACCAAGAAAGAAAATGGTTAAGCCGACTAGTTCGCGTTCCTGCCGCAACTTGCGATAACCGCAAACCGTTAGCTGTAATACCCAAACGATAAAAAATGTATAGAAACGGAGAAATTAAACTTTATAGAGAAGGAGATCTAGGAGCAGTTTTCCAAAATAGATATCAACAAATATTGACTGAAATTCAATCAAAAGACGATAATTATATTTTGAATGTAAGTGAAAGTGAATTTGCAGAATACCTTATACAGAACAAGAAAATTGAATTTCCGAAATTACTTTTTGAAGAGGTTTATATAGATAAATACGAAAAAGAAATTCCTGCTGAATGGTTTCCTGGTTCTTTTGACGTTTATTCTGGTAAGAAATATAAGAGAGATGTAATAATTTACCATATCCCTTTTTCTGGAGATATATACATATTGGCTAATAGAGCAGTAAGTGGATTTTCGATATCTGGAAGTACTACAGTTGGAGTTGACAATGAAAGTATTACCGTTGAAATCGTAAACTATTATAATGATCCAGAGAAAATAAAATCGGCATTTTCAGAACAAAAAAGATATATACTATCTGACTATGATACCGTTCAAAAAGATTGCAAGAGCTTCAATGACGGATTATTGGAATTTGCACTTAAACATATTAGGGAAAGAAAAAATAAAATTCTTCAAACGAATGATCTAATGGCTTCGTTAGGTGTTCCTCTAAAGATGAAAAAAGACGTTTCAACCACATTTTCGGTTCCAAAACCTGAGTTGAGAAAAAAGATTAAAATTGAACCAAAAGTCTATGAAGATAAATTTAATCCTGAACCAACTCTGAGTTTTGAGGATTATCAAGAAATTTTAAGAATAATAAACGATGTTGGGAAAAACTTTGAAAGAATGCCTTCAACATACAACAATAAGGGAGAAGAAGATTTACGAGACCACATATTACTTACTTTAGATCCTAACTTCGAATATGGAAGTGCTAGTGGAGAAACTTTTAATAAGAGAGGTAAAACAGATATTTTACTCAAATATAAAAGTGATGTAGTATTCATAGCTGAATGCAAATTCTGGGGTGGAAAAACCCAATATTTTAAAACATTTGATCAACTAATTAGCTATTTAACCTACCGAGATTCAAAAACCGCTTTAGTAATATTTTCAAGAAATAAAGAAATTTCAAAAGTCTTTACAACGATTGAAATCGAAACCAAAAATCATCCAAATTTTGTCAGGGAAGAAAGACAAACAGCTCCTAATTGGAGAAATTTCATTTTTCACTTAGAAGAAGACTCTAATAGAGAAATAAATATCGCAGTATTGGTATTTCATTTACCAAATTTGAACTAGGGTACTACAGCTAACAACGCATCCTATGAAAAGCAATAATCGCT
>NZ_DCAP01000008.1:0-23790 GCF_002311535.1 Salegentibacter sp. UBA1130
AATCCCTATCTTCCTACTCTATCTAACAAGTAGGGAATGAAATTATAATAAAACAAGGCAGCCGATTGGCTGCCTTGCTGTTTTGAAAATGTCTCCGGTTTATTTTATAATTTCAATAGTTAGCGGATAATTAGGTATTTCCCCGTTGCTCACTTTAATAGCATTTACAATAGGAATAACAACCATTAAAATTGCTATTCCAATAAGAGCGATTATCCCAAGTCCGAATAAAAAGATTAGCGGGATACATAATAAGCTATAAATAAACATACTTATTTGGAAATTGATGATCATTTTTCCGTGAAAATCCATTCCGGCAACTTTATCTTTTTGGGTAAGCCACAGGATTAACGGAACTATAAAGCCGCCAATTCCTGTAACTAAATCCAGTAACTGACTTAAGTGGGTAAGAACGAGCATTTGGTTGTCTTCTCTCATTTTTTCTTTGATTGATGTGATGTCTCTATATTAATAGACGATCTTTTCCGCACGATGTTACAATTTTTAAAAGATGCATTTTTTCTTCCCCTCTTTTGGAGGGGGTTGGGGGGAGGCTTATCTTTGCACTATGAAATTAAACGATACTATTGTAGCGCTTGCCACACCTTCTGGTGCAGGAGCTATTGCGATTATTAGGGTTTCCGGTCCCGAAGCATTTAATATTGTTTCACCGCTTTTTAAGGCGAAGAGTAAAAAAAAGCTAAGCGAACAGCCCAGCCATACTTTACATTTAGGAAATTTAATGGATGATGATCGTACCTTAGATGAGGTTTTAATTTCAATATTTAGAGCGCCTAAATCTTATACCGGCGAAGAAACGGTAGAAATTTCCTGTCACGGAAGTCCCTATATTCAGCAGGAGATTATTCAATTAATGATTAGAAAAGGTTGTCGCTCAGCCGAAGCCGGGGAGTTTACCATGCGAGCCTTCCTAAACGGAAAAATGGATCTCAGTCAGGCGGAAGCCGTAGCCGATTTAATTTCTTCTGAAAACCAGGCTTCGCACCAAATGGCGATGCAACAAATGCGCGGCGGATTTTCTAATGAAATTCATCGTTTACGCCAGGAATTACTAGATTTTGCGTCCTTAATTGAACTAGAATTAGATTTTTCTGAAGAAGATGTGGAGTTCGCTAATCGCGATCAATTTAAAGAATTGGTAGCCAGGATTCAGCAGGTATTAAAACGTTTAATAGATTCTTTCGCTACCGGGAACGTGCTTAAAAACGGAATTCCCGTTGCAATTGTAGGTGAGCCAAACGTAGGGAAATCTACTTTACTGAATTCACTTTTAAATGAAGAACGCGCTATTGTTTCTGAAGTGGCCGGGACCACCCGTGATTCTATTGAGGACGAAATGAGTATTGGTGGCGTTGGATTCAGGTTCATTGATACCGCCGGAATACGAGAGACTGAAGATGTGGTGGAAAGCATCGGAATAAAGCGAACGTTCGAAAAAATAAGTCAGGCGCAAGTAGTTGTATTTTTGCTAAATGCAGAAAAGTTTAAAGCTCAAAGTTCAAAGTTTAAGGTTGAAATTAAAAAAATCCACAATCAATTTCCTCAAAAACCTCTTGTTGTTATTGCGAATAAAGTAGATCAACTTACGGAAAATGAGAAAGAGAATTTATTTGAAAATTTAAACGAACTGGAAGGCGCAAGCTTGCAGTTAATTTCTGCTAAGACAGGCGAAGGTGTGGAGGAACTAAAAATTAAACTACTGGAGTTTGTAAACACCGGTGCGCTTAGAAATAACAATACCATCGTAACCAACAGCCGTCATTACAATGCGCTTTTAAAAGCCCTGGAAGAAATAAACAAGGTAGAAGAAGGACTAAACACAGACCTCTCTGGCGACCTATTAGCCATAGATATTCGCGAAGCATTAGAATACTTCGGTGAAATCACCGGGCAGGTCACTAATGATGAATTATTGGGGAATATATTTTCTAATTTCTGTATTGGAAAATAAACATGTAATTTTATTTGGTGTTATATGGTATCAAATATCGTCAAAACTATCGAAATTAAAGGGTTTAAAGAAAATTAAATTTTCCTATATTTTTTTATAAGTTACTAATTTCACACCTTTATTTACACCTCATTTACACCTTTTTAAAAAATATAACTATGAGGTGTAATTTTTTACACCTGTAAAAGTTTTTTTGTAAATTGAACAAAATATTCAATTATAAAAATAGCTTTAAAAAAGAAAAAACTGGCCACAGGAAAGTATAGCCTTTATATTGAATACTATAAAGGGTTTACGCAAAATGAAAAGGGTAAAATTCAGCATCAAAGAGAATTTGAATATCTCAAAGAATATCTTCTAATTAACCCTAGGACAGCTGCTGAAAAGAAAGATAATAATGAAACCTTATTAAGAGCAGAACAAATTTTGTCTATTCGTCAAGCAGAATATGCGCAGGGTAAATATGGAATTAAGGATAAAAGTAAAGACCGACTTCTCTTCCTTTCTTATTACGATAAACTTAAAGAGGAGCGTTACGAAAGTAAAGGAAACTATGATAACTGGGATGCCGCACAAAATCATATTGAAGCCTATTGTGGGAAGAAAAAAATAACATTTGAAGACATTGATGAAGATTTCGTAATAGGATTTAAAAAGTTTTTAAATCATAAATCAAGAACAAAATCTAATACTGCTTTATCTCAAAATTCAAAATATACTTATTATAATAAATTTAAAGCAGCATTGCGGCAGGCTTTTGAAGACGGTTATACCAGACGAAACTTTGCCACGACGGTAAAAGGTTTTGCCCAAGGTGAAACATCTCGAGAATACCTTACCCAGGAAGAATTGCAAGCTATGGCAAAAGCTCACTGTAAACATCAGGTGCTAAAAAATGCTTTTTTGTTTAGTTGCCTAACGGACTTAGGTGGAGCGATATAAACAAGCTCACCTGGGTTGAAATTAGAGACGAAGAGGAAGGTCCGCGGCTTATTTTTAAACAAAAGAAGACTTCAGGTCAGGAGTATCAATATATCTCTAACCAAGCAAGACAACTATTAGGAAAGAGGAAAAGAGAAAGTGATCTCGTTTTTAAGGGATTAAAATATGGAGCCCATTTTAATGCGGAAATACTTAGATGGTGTATGCGGGCAGGTATCACCAAGCATATAACATTTCATAGTGCCCGGCACACTCACGCAGTTTTACTATTAGAATACGGTGCTGATATCTATACCGTGTAAAAAGTTCTGGGACATAAAGAAATCAGAACTACCCAGGTGTACGCAAAAATAGTAGATAAGAAGAAGAAGGAAGCAGCCAACCTGATTCCAGAACTTGAAATGGATTATGAGTTTTGATTTATTCAAATATCTAACAACTCTTGGCTTTATCTATATTTATGGAAGACTCGTTTTACATTATGGTGAAGTTTTCTGGACCTATATGTGGGATGAGGAAATACTCTGGAAATCTAATTTAGAGAAACCAAGAATCCTCTTTCTATTAACTGGGTTGGGAGTTATGCATCTAATATCCTTCGCAAGAACAACCATACCGCCAGATAATTATACAGTCCAAATTCTTCTACTGCTTGCCTTTAGTAGCGGGTTTTATTTAGCAGTTATAACCTGGACGTACCAATTTAGAGATAGTATCCAAGTTCAAAAAGCATTTCCAGCACTCAACAAAAATAAACCAAAAAGAGAAAATAATTTTCATCTTGAGATTTCTGAAGATCAAATACAAAAGCTATATCACGGTTTAATTAGATATGATCTTTTGAACTATGATAAAACAAGTAAGCAGGATTTAAAGAATGTACTTCTAAAAAATTGGGACGCACATAATTCAAAAATCCATTTTAATATGGATGGCCCCAGCTGTAGAGAGTTTCATGACTATTTCATCCGGACTTTTCCCAAAAATTCTTTGACGATGAAAAATTTCTTTGAAACGTCTAAGCTCGTATTAAGAGCGGATGGAAAATCCTATAAATATAATACCATTATAAGGTGCACCCCTAAAAACGATCTCATCGAAAGAGAATGAAAAGTTGAGAAGCATTTTTCAAAAACTGACTTTAAACCAGGCATCTTCAAAAGAGTTTACTGTGGGTAAATCGTTTTAAAATATTCACAAACTATAATCATTTCCTCGCTGAATTTTTCTGGGTAGGAGATCATCTCTCTTTCGTAGTATGCTTTGTGAACTTTTTTCCAGTATTTAAGGGATTTATCGCCTTCGCCTTCAGTTGCTGCAAATTCTTCTGTGATTTTATTAAATGGAACCTGCTCTATCTTCAACGTTTCAATTATAGCTTTTGCATTTCCATTCCAATCCGTCACAATTTGTTGGTCCCCGGCTCTTGGCAGAGGTTTATTAATTTTTTTAAACCACCATAAAGAAGTAGCAGTAGCCCTTTTTATTCCATTAACTACCAACTCAGCACATTCATTCGCATCTTTTTCATTGTCACAGAAATAGAAAGAAACTGGAACTTCTCCTAATTTATTCTGAGGGTTTTGAGTAAGAAAGTCTTCCCATAGGGTTATTACAGATTTAAAATTTTCTCTTCCATTATTCATAGTTTCCCTATCTCGAAATTTTTTGAGTGCTTTTTAAATTTGTTTTATTCCGCTACCTGCCTACTCCAATTTTGAATAACGCTGCGCTAATAGATCTGAGTATTTTTGCTTGTATTCGCTTGATAAAAAGGAGCTTTCTAAAAGAGAAAGAGCGTTCTTTTTATTTTTAATGAATCTTTTAAATACTCCATCAATTTGCTTTTTGTTCAATTCCAGTTTCTCTCCCAGACTCACAAAATGTTTTTTTGCTAATTTTTTCTTTTTTCCTTCAAGAGTTAGTGCCAGCTCTTCACCATCTTCTGGGTTAACTATAGCAACATTAAGAAGATCATAAGCAGGGGACAAGACCCATTCTCTGGTTCGCTTTATTAAAGAAAAGTTTTTCAGATGCATATCGTTGTTTCCCGTGAGAAAACTAAATAAAGCTATTTCAAAAAAATAAAGTTTGTCAAGCAAGGTGTTGGAGGAATAAGTCCCGATAGCTTTGCCTACCTTTTCCATTGAGCTTTTATATTTATCAAAAGCCTCTAGGATCTGAAACATATCGAGCATATGAATTTTTTCATTGCTAAGTGTTCGATCTATTCGCTTTGTAATATAGGCTAACTCTCCTGATTTTAATCGTATTAAACTGGAGGGAACAGTTCTTATTCCAAAGCTTTCTGCCATACGCATTGTAAAATGTTCATTTTGCGGCATTTCAGCAAAAGCTGCAGAGGGTGGTTTTAAGATATAATTACCTCCGAGTGCTCCTACCACTGTTAACCTGTTATTTTCCGATGCTAGTGCGTTATCGATGAAGGATAAGGAAAGTTTAGGTTGTACCCCAGGAACTGCTATTCTTCTTTCTACCACATTTTTCGCCAGATCTACCATTTGATCCAGGGAATATTCTAACTGAGGCGGAATTTCAGTACCAAAGAAATTTACACTGCAATTGGTGTGAAAATCTTTCGGATCTGTTTCTCCCAATTCTTTATAACAATATAAACATCTATTCTGCATTTTCTGTGACTTTTGGGTGAACACTGACCGCACCTATACAATTTTTGCAACAGGCTAAAAGTAGTCCCATTCGGTCATTGCGGTTGATTTTCCAGTTTTTTGATGCAATATCTAGAAGCCATCCTTCCGGGATAAGACCTTCAAAAAAGGGAAAAAGCCGTTTTTCTACATAAGGTTCTTTTCTAACCGGCATCGTAAACGTGATAAATTGGTCAGAATATTTATCAACGTAATCAATTTCATATTGAAATTGATATTCTCCTTCATCGGTTTCGGTTAAAATACCTGCTAGAAGTTCCTGATAATAAATTTTTGCCTGTCTCATAAATTAAGTTTGAGAAATATCATTTTGGTCTACCGGTGCCAGTACGTGCCCAAACATCTTTAGCACCTGATTTACCTTTTCCATATTCAGGTTTTCTTTTCCTTGTTCTATTTTTCTCACAACGGTTAAAGCCACACCAGCCCTTTCGGCAAATTCTTCCTGAGTGAGTTGGTTTTCTTTTCGCTTTTGTTTTAAAAACTCTGAGAGATTCTTCATTATATGTAATTAGATATAATTATTACAAATATATATTAATTATATGTTTAAACGTATAATTTTGGTTTTATTTCTATATTTATATGCATTTGCATATAAATATAAACTAAAAACCACTGAATCAATTAGAGCTGATTTTTCATACATTAAAAAAAAGAAGTCATACAAGGTATGAATAGTATGACTTTCTTATCCTTTCCCATCTTAGTTTTGGTTCCAGAATTCAAAATACAAAAGCGCTTTTGTTCATTTTTTAACTAAAAATTTTCAAAAATGAACGAACTAAAAATTTTAGAAAAATTAGATCGTATAGAAACGATTGTTCGTGCCCACAAAACTGTATTGACCTTTGATCAGGCCTGTGATTATACAGGTATCTCAAGAAATTATATGTATAAACTGACTGCCAGGGGAGAAATTCCTTTCTCTAAACCAAAGGGGAAACTAATCTTTTTCTCTCGGGAAAAACTCGATGATTGGCTGCTCAATAATAGTCATTCTTCTAAAGAGGAGATTAGAGGGCAAGCAGTGGAATATGCTTTCCGGAATAAAAGATTCTAAAGATCTATATGATGAAGAAAGTTGAGCTAAAATTATACCAGGTCTCGGAGCAAAAGAAGAAAACCATCTATGATTATGTAGATGAATATGTTTCTAATAAATATGATATCCGGTTTAATGAAATATCCCCGGAGTTTCAGATTTCTATTAAAGGAAAACATTCCTGGGAAGATTTTGAGGTGAATTCTTTACTTATAGAATTAGCAAAATCTAATATAGAAGTGAACCCTGGTAAGCTGGATATCTATTTACGCTCTAACCTGATTGCAAGATTTAACCCTATTGCGGAATATTTTGATAAGCTTCCGAAATGGGTAGGGGGTGACCATATTAGAAAACTCGCTTCATACCTGCCTACCCGGGAATCTGAAGAATTTCTTTATCATTTTAGAAAATGGTTAGTGTGAACGGTTAAGGGAGCATTGGAAGATTAATATTTTAATAAGCAATGCCTGGTCCTGGTTCATTCGGAGCAGAATTCAGGGAAGTCTACCTGGTGTCGGTTCTTATGTCCTCCTGAATTATCCAGGTACTTTACTGAAGATATGACTACCGATAAAGATGCCAGGATTCAACTTACAAGAAATTTCATTATCAATCTTGATGAATTATCCGTGCTAGCAAAAAAAGAATTAAATGCGCTTAAAGCATATTTTTCTAAAACGATGATCAATGAACGTTTGCCCTATGATCGCAAAAACTCAAACCTTCGAAGAACCTGTAGTTTTATAGGGTCTACCAATAGGGCAAGTTTCTTAACAGACGAGACCGGTTCAGTGAGGTGGCTATGCTTTGAACTTCTGGGAAAAATCGATTTTAACTACAGTAAGGAGGTGGAGATCGATAAGGTTTGGGCCCAGGCTTATTATTTAGCTTTTGTAGATCCAAATTTCAATCCTGAGCTTAACTACCAGGATATTCTTAAAAACGAGGAACGAAATAAACGCTATAGGGAACCGACCCTGGAAGAGGAATTACTTGCCAAGTTCTATGATTTAAGTAAAGATCAAAAATACTTTATGACTGCTTCTGATATCATTACTAAGCTGAGTTGTATAAATCCACGGCTTAACGTAATCAAATATGGGGCGCGCACTAAAATCGAGAGGTTTTGACCGAATCAAACACCCTGAAAAAGGAGTGTATGGATACCTGGCAAAACCACTCTTTAAAAATAACCCCTGGGAAATTAATTAATACTAAAAACAACTTACCATCCTACCATCACCTTTTTGAACTCAATGAGCATAGGGGAGTGGAAATGGTAAGATAATTTAAGAGAACCTTACCCATCTTACCTGAAGAACTATTCCTGGTAACATGGTAAGATCAATAAACAGAAATAAATCTTTCTTAAGCCTAGTAAAATCAAGGTTGGGTAAGATGGTAACTTAAAAATTAAAAAATGAACTTAAATAACTTATCGTGTAAAAGCGCCCGTAATATTTGTCTCGTAAAAATACTAGCAAAATTAGGTCACTTTCCCATCAGGACAACGGAAAAAGAAGCTTGGTTTCTGAGTCCCCTGCGGTCAGAAACGCAAGCCTCTTTTAGCGTTTCTTTAATTAAAAACTTATGGTTTGATTTCGGAATGGGAGTAGGAGGGAATACCATAGATCTTATTATGGCAATCAAATCCTATTCTGTAAGAGAAGCCCTGGAATTTCTGAAAGATGATCCGGATTCATTTTCTTTTAGCCCGCCGAGTACCAAACCTTCAGACCAGGGCATAAGTATATTGGAAGTCCAATACATCAATTTAATTGCATTAATACATTACCTGGAATCACGGAATATACCTTTCGAGCTTGCCAGGAAATATTGTATGCAGGTTTGGTACCGATCAAAGGGTAAACAATTTTTTGCGATTGGTCTTAAAAATCACCTGGGGGGCTGGGAACTTAGAAATAAATATTTTAAAACATCCAGTAGCCCAAAAACTTATTCATTGATTCAAAGGGATGCTAAGGTTCAAAGGGATGCTAAACAACTTATCATTTTGGAAGGGATGTTTGATTTTCTATCCCTTGCCACTATTGATGAAGACTTAGTCCAGAATTCTGATTGTATCATTTTAAACTCCCTGGCTTTTTTGGACCGGGTGAAAATATTTATCCCGGTATATAAGCGTGTATTGCTTTACCTGGATAATGACCCTGCAGGTAAAAAAGCTACTGCTACGCTTTTAAGCCTTTATGACCATATCACAGATTGTAGTGATTCTTATAGCGAATATGCAGATCTCAATGAAAAACTGAAAGATGAAAAAGCCTGGAAAAAATAAGAATCTGTTGGGAGGAAATATAAAACCCAGCTTTGATGATGCTCTTCAAAACACCATCCGAAAACATTTGGAAGATACAGGACAGGTAAATTCTAATGCAGAGAAAAAAGAGGTTGAGCTATCTGTTCCAATTTTGAAAGGGAACGGAACGCAAGATGTGTGCCTGTGGGCACAATCTTGATTGCTCCCGGTGGTCGCAATGAAAAAAAAGAGATGTTTAAGGGGAAAAACCAATGGATAAAATTCAGGTGTTCCTTATATGAAAAGAAGATGCTCAGGATCAAAGCAAAACAAAGTGGACTTTCATTAAGTGAATTTTGTAGAAGATCGATCTATGAAAAAGAGATCAAGGAACGACTTTCTGATGATCAAATTGAGATCTATAAAACCCTGGCAAAATTTCATAATAATTTTAAATCCATCGGGAATATGTTTCGTAAAAAAGATCCCAAACTTTCCAAAGAAGTTTATGCGCTGGCCAATACTATAAAATCTCACCTTCAAAATTTGAACGAATGATTGGTAAAGGCAAAGCGATATCCTATACCCAGGCTTCTATGTCCTACGGCTGGAACCAGGAGAAAGATGCCCAAGTGGTCTATTCTCAAAACCTGGTGGGAGAGAACCCTAAAGAGGTTGCTGCTGAATTTAGGCTTACCCAGGAGCTTAATACAAATTGTGAAAAGAATACACTTTCTTTTATCCTAAGTCCTACCATCGATGATGGAAAGAACCTGGAGAAGAAAGAGCTTTCAAGAATATGCGAGCAGTTTATGAAGCAGATGAATTTAAAAGATCGCCAGGCGATTGCTTTTGTCCACCGGGATAAAGCTCATAAACACATTCATCTCTATGTGAACCGAATTGATTTTAAAGGCCAGGCCTATAATGATAGCTTTATTGGAAAACGGAGCCAGGTCGCAGCGGAGAAAGTAGCAGAGCGGCTACAGCTGACTACTGTTAAACAGGTGCAATGGGAAAAGGAACACAATCTCAGGGCTATTCGGTTTGAAATCAAAAGACGTCACGATCTTACGATGCAGCAATTTAAGCCGCGTTCTTTTGATGATTATATCAAAGGAATGCAGACCAACGGGGTAAAGGTTATTCCCTCGATTAATAAAGCGAACAAGCTGCAGGGCTTTCGGTTCGAATTTGATAAATACAATCTCAAAGGAAGTGAAGTACACCGCTCGATGACCGGGGGGAATATTGGTAAAACCCTGGCTGAGGATAAAAGTATGGCAAACTTTCTTAAAGAAAACACCCACCTCAAAGTTGCCGGGAAAACGGTTGAACTCTCCACCGGGATGGCTAAAGCAATAGCAAAACAGGTAATAAAGAAAATAATCTCCAAAGGAATGGATACTGGAATAGGATTTTAAAAACTAAATATTATGGCAAAATTAGAACACCTTAGTGAATTGCTGGTTTCAGAAATCAGCCAGTTTGAAAGTACAGTGCAACGACTGGAGAAAATTCAGAAGGAGAAAATCGGTATTGATAGTGCAGCTTTTGAAATGTTGCTTTTAAAACACCAGGAGAAAATGGAAAAAGGTCTTTTTGAACATTCAGTGGATATGAAAGATCTTGGGGCAAAACTTGAAGAAGCCAAGGCTTATCCAATTTGGGCTTTGATCGTTTTTGGGGTATCGATAGTGCTTAATGGGATTTTGATTTATATAGTTTTTTTTAATTCTAAACTCAATATTAGCATTATTATGGGCGCGTATGCTCAAATGGCAAAACGTACTTTGAGCTATAAACTAAACTCTAGGCTCTATTAGCTCCAAAAACCATTTACCTAACCACACTATAATGTGGATTTAAAGGTGTTTTTTATCATTGACTCTAAAAATTCATTAATTTTCACATTGAAGTGTGGATTTTAGTGTATTTTTGAATGTCAGAGTAATTAATACATTAAGATCCACAATGTATTGTGGATCTTAAATTATGAAAATCAAGAAACCTATGGCAGCGATACAGAAGATTGCCTTATTGATCCAGCAGCGCCGGGATCAAATGCGTATCACGCAAAAACAATTAGCCGATATGGCTGATATTGGGATCAATACATTGTATAAGATTGAGACTGGTCAGGCCAATCCAACCCTGGAGTCCTTACAGAAAATAACGGATGTCCTTGGGATGGAAATAACCCTACAGGTTAAAAAAGTATAATTTTAAATGAGACAGGCCACTATACTTTACAAAGGAAAAGAAGCTGGAAATTTAAAACAGCATGATGGTGGAAGTTTTACTTTCCGGTATCTGGAAGCCTGGTTGGCTGATCCGGAGAACCCATCCATTAGTCTTACCCTGCCGAGATCCCAAGCGGAATATCATGCTGAATACTTATTTCCTTTTTTTTATAATATGCTTCCGGAAGGGGCTAACAGGCAAACCGTATGCATGGCAAACCGGTTGGATCCCGATGATTATTTCGGAATTCTAATCACTACCGCCGGTTATGATACCGTGGGTGCAATTACCGTCAAAAAAATAAAGAGCTAAAATGAAAATAGATCATTGTCCCGGAACATTAGCAGAAGGGTTTAGCACCTATAGCAGAACCTGCTTGAAACGTGTTTTTGATGCACGCAAGGTTTCTCATGTGTTGCCTTATGAGTCGCCAAACTCCAACCTGCAAACCGATAAGCTCTTTGAAGACAACCAAAAGCGTATTTCTATTTCCGGGGTACAGGAAAAGTTCTCTGTACTTCAGGAAAAAAATAAATTGCGGCTAATCCAAAAAGGGGAGCAAGGCACACATATATTAAAACCAATCCCAAATGTTGGCAAGAAACGCAAACAAATGCCTGCCAATGAACATTTAACCATGCAGATTGCACGACAGGTATACGATATTGAAACTGCTGAAAATGCACTGATCTTTTTTGAGAATGCAGCTCCCGCCTATATTACCAAACGATTTGACGTAAACCCGGACGGTTCTAAGAAGGCAAAAGAGGATTTTGCTACTCTTGCCGGAAAAACTCCCCAAACACATGGCGAACATTATAAATACGCAGGAAACTACCTGGAATTATTCCGGTTGATGAAAAAATTCCTGCCGGCTTATCGCGTTGAAATACCTAAATTATTTAAACTCCTGGTATTTAATTATTTATTTTCTAACGGTGATGCACACCTAAAGAATTTTGCTATCCTGGAGACACCTATGGGAGATCATAGGTTAAGTCCTGCCTATGACTTACTCAATACTCGTATCCATGTAGATGATAGTGATTTTGCACTGGAGGATGGTTTATTACCAAAAAGTATGGGGCAAACTACGACAGGAGGTCAGTTTAAAATCCTGGCAGAACAGGTTGATCTAAAGCCGAAGCAATTTGATGAAATAATGGAGAGCATGATGAAGCATTCCGATGAAGTTTTCAAATTAACCCAGGCGTCTTTTTTGGAAGAAACTACCAAACGCAATTATATCCAGGATTTTCAATACCGATTAAAGCAATTGCAAAAAATAAATTTTTAATAAAGATTTTCAAAAGCTCAATTAAGTATTAAAATTAAGGTGTAGAATTCCTGGAGTAAATCCAGAACCTTCTATGGTGCTTAAAGCTTACAAATAAAACTCCCTAAGTATTTAAACTTAGTAAAAAGAGAGTAAGAAAGTTAATTGAACTTTGCTTTAATTGCTTTACGGTATGTTTCACCAATAGGTAAGCGAATATCTCCATACAGGCAAATACTATTACCTTCAAGCATCTTTATTTTTTTTGAGGGAATAATATAAGATCTATGAATTCTTAAAAATTCATCTTTAGGTAGCTTGCCGATAATATCTTTCATATTCTCATGAGTTATGATTTTCTCGCTTGTCGTGTGGATCCTGATATAATCCTTAAGGCCTTCAATATATAGGATCTCCTCAGGAATTATTCGGTAGACCTTTCTCTCCGCTTTAATATAAAAATCCTTATTCTCGGCAGTAGTGTCAGAAATGGTATTAAAGGATTTCTCCCAACCTAAATATTTCTCAACGCTTTCATAGAATCGCTGAAATGAAATAGGTTTTACAAGGAAGTCAATCACCTGGTATTTAAAAGCATCCAGGGCATATTCCTGGTAGGCTGAGGTGATAATAAAATTATGATGGGAATGATTACTCATTTGCATAATTTCCATCCCGCTAAGTTCAGGCATCTGAAGGTCTATAAAAACTAAGGTATTCGTGTACTCCTTAAGTAGCTCGAGAACTTTGTAATTATCATTACCTGCATAAATAACATTAAGGCTAGAAACCTTTTTTGCATAATCTTTTAATAAATGAACTGCAAAAGGTTCGTCATCAAGAATTATTGTATTAATTGGCTTTTCCATCAAGATCAATTTCTAATTGGGCACTGAAAATTTGTTTATCCTGATTTATCTTCAAAGAATGAGCATCGGGATAATTTATAACTAAGGTTTTCTTTAGGTTATCCAGGCCTATTCCTCCTAATTTATCTTTCTTCTGGTGGCCAATTTTATTGGTGATTTTAAAGAAAAGCCTTTCACCGGTTTGTTGTAGGTTGATAAAAATCGGGTGATATTTATTATACTTACCGTGTTTCAGTGCGTTCTCCACTAACGGACTTAGTAAAAAGGGAGGGATTTGTATAAAAGGCTTGTCAATAGCAATTTCAAAGTTTACCGTATTATCATCTTCATGCCTTAACTGGTCAAGTTCGATATAAGATTTTATATAATTAACCTCCTGCTGTAAATCAATTTTCTCTTTACTGGTTTCATAGGTGGTATATCGCATTAATTCCCCAAGCTTTTCAATAGCAGGTAGGGCCTTATCAGATTTAAAATAAACAAGAGAGTAAATATTGTTAAGGGTATTAAACATAAAGTGTGGGTTGAGTTGAGCTTTAAGGAACTTTACTTCGGTTGCACTTTTTTCCTCAACGATGTGTTTATTGTATTCCAATAACCGAACATTAAAAATCAATATCCAAAGAATGGAACTGATAATCAGCGGGAAACTTCCATAATATAAGTTGTCATAAACGTAATAACTAAGCGAAGTACCTTCAAAATAATTACCATGACCAATTAATTGGCTAATTAAAATCTGTTCAAGAAAATACCTCAGGGAGATAAAGAAAATATATCCGGATGCAATACTAAGGATCCCTCTTTTCCAGTTGAGTTTATCAAATACCCATGGGAGAAGCAAAATATAATTAATATAAAAGGTAGCCAGGAAAATAATACCACCCGAGATCTCGAAAATATCCAACTTTCTAATGCTAAAAAGATAGGGGTTTGTGAGGTCAAATTGAATAAGTTCGAAGTAAACAAAGAGTAACCAAAAAAGAGCATGAAAAAGAACTTCCTTTTTCTTGGTCATAGTGCCGGTATGGGGAAATGGTTTCATTGATGTAAAACTAAAACATTCTAAGCAGGAGTGGGGAGGGGTTTGTCGAAAAGTAGGAGGGGTTCGTAGAAAAAAAGAATTTATTCCCCCGGATTAATCTGATTTTTGAGGCAACTTAGAAATTAAAGAAATGAAAACTACATTGATTATGATGGTACTTTTGAGTATCCAGTTGCAAGCCCAGGAGTTAAAAGAGCCGGTAAAATTTGAAAACACGGTTAAGGTATTAAATATGGGAACCTTTCATATGGGATATACTCCAGATGCCACTACTACTGAATTTGATGAACACGACCAAAAAAATATCGACCGGGTACATCAAATTGCTCAATCCATTGCGGAATTTAATCCTACTGTAATTCTTGTAGAAAGGGTTCCTGAAAAGAATAGTGAAGTACAGAAAAACTATAAGAAGTATGTGCAAAACCCGGATATGAAATTTAAAAATCCAAGTGAGGTAGAATTGCTGGCATTTGAAATAGGTCGGCTCGCGGGTACAAATCGTATTTACGGGATAGATTATAAAGAGGGCTATTACTACGGAATCGCAGAGAAAATAAATGACAACTATGGTATTGAAACTTATAAGAAATATTTCTCCGTATTGGATTCTTTGCAGAAACAGTATCCTGAAGAGGAAATGTCTGTGTTACAAAAATTACAAATGAGCAATAACCCTATGTATAAAGATATGCTCCTCAATATCAATGCTGATATTCTAACCCATATTTCAACTGAAGGTAATGCGGAAGGAGCGGATGAAGCAGCAAAATTCTATCATCGGAACCTGGTGATGTACTCCAACCTGAATCAAATCGAATTAAATGGAGATGACCGCGTATTTATCCTTATGGGAGCTAGTCATACAGCATTTTTTGATATGTGGTTGGAAAGAAGCCCAAAGTATGAATTAATAAATACAACGAAATTCTTAAAATAAGATAGGTGAAAACTTACCTGGGCAATTAAGAACCAACTTCTGATAAATTTTTAAAAAGATAAAGCCAGGCCAACTCCCTGATGGTTCCCAATGAAATTAAGGGTGACTTGAAGGGGATTGGGCGGTGAAGAATTAACACTATTTATTCTTTCTACCGCTTCAAATGCCTGGTTGCTGGATCTTAAGGAAATAGGTATGGCTACCCCAATAAAAGCGGCACCAACTCCCGCTAAGACCCAGGGGGCATCTTGATTGGAAACCGCAGCACCAATCGGAATACCTACGAAACTACCTCCTATACTTCCCACAATGGTGGAGATAGTTTTGTTCTTTCTCGCCTTTTTTATTAAACGGGTAGCTTCTCTATCTGCTATCATCAGCTTTTTCATTGCTTTAAGGTCTAGCCTTTGGTTATTCATAGTAAACTTATAGCCAAGAAAAACCTTTTCGGATTCAATTTGCTGAGCCGATAATGAAGTGATACTTAAAAAAAGTAGGAGTAGGAAACTTAGTTTTTTCATTTAAAAAGATAGTTAATAAAGTTTGTGTTAGTTTCAGAATTGTTTTTTTCTGTTTACCGTTATAATTATTATCGCACCTATTAGCATAAAGGGTATACTCAACAGCTGGCCCATATTTAACACCATTTGATTTTCGAATGCAACCTGGTTTTCCTTAAAAAATTCAATAATGAATCTGGCTAGGAAAAGAAGTATTAGAAATAAACCAAAAATAACTCCATTGGCTGTGTTTTGTGTTTTGGTTTTGTAGATAGCATATAATATTACGAATATTACCAAATAGGAAAAGGCTTCATAAAGCTGGGTAGGATGTCGCGGAATTAGATCATCGCGCTGAAATACAACACCCCAGGTACCGCTTGTGGGTTTACCATAAATTTCGGAATTCATAAAATTTCCAAATCTTATAAAAGCCCCGGTTATAGGTGTTGCAATGGCAACCCTATCCAATACCCACAGTATTTTTAGGTTATATTTTCTACAATACAGCACTATCGCCAGTAATACTCCTATAGCTCCTCCGTGGCTGGCTAGTCCCTGAAAACCGATAAATTGGTAATTGCCATTAATTTCTTTAATTGGAAGGAACATCTCTATTGGATGTTCCAGATAATAACTGGGTTCATAGAACAAGCAATGACCTAATCGGGCGCCGATGATCGTTCCCAGGACAATATAGGTAAGCAAGCTATCCAATTGTTCCGTAGGATTTTTTTCCTTTTTATAAATATGCTTTACCACAAAATAACCCAGAAAAAGGCCGGTCATGAATAAGAGACCATAGTATTTTAAAGGAAAATTCTCGGTAATCCATAAGATCACCGGATCTGTATCCCAGTATAGGATGTTGTCTTCTAACCTATTAGCCAATCCTCGTAAGTTTTAAATAGAAATAGAATTCAATAAGTTTTAAGGATATTATTTGTTAGTTGCCAGAACGCATATTTTGTTACGTTTTATATTTATTCTTTAGTAAACAAGAATTCGCCACCACCTTGTTTAAGAGTCATGGAATTGGCTGTAGCATCAAAAATAATTTCTACCCCGGCTTGAGTATAGGAAAACCTGTTTTTTGATTTAGCTTCCATCGCAAAGCTTGGTTGCCCGGTTACCTGCCCAATAAGTACATTTCCCTCCTGGAAAGTAAACAGGGAAAATTAAAAACTTCCATCAAAAGCAAATTATGCTATACTTTCCTTAAAAGACCATCTTAGGCTGTATAATCTTCCTAATTTTATTCTTTTAATAGAGAAACAGTAAGCCTTTATGCGCATTATTAATGCCAACCAAAATAATCTCAACAATATAACTCTTAACATTCCGGAAAATCAATTAATCGTTGTTACCGGATTATCGGGGTCCGGCAAATCCTCCCTGGCAATGGATGTGATTGCTAACGAAGGCTACCGCTATTTTTTAGAGAGTCTCCCAGCTTATAATCAACAAAATGCGCAGTTAATTCCCACTGCTGAAGTAGACGATATAGAAGCCCTACCGCCTGTCATTAAAGTAGAACAATCGAAGCGCTTTCAATCAATTAATACAACTCTTGGAACGCTTTCAGAAATTGCATCTGTCTTCAGAATTTTATTTGCCCGTTATTCCGCAGAAGAGACGATGAGCAAATCGCTTTTTTCTTTTAATCATCCCAAAGGGGCCTGTGAATATTGTCACGGGATTGGTGAGGCAGAATATATTGATCTTGATAAATTGGTGGGCGATGAAAACAAAACCCTTCGAGAAGGCGCCATTACTACAACCTTGCCGAATGGTTATATTGTATATTCTCAAATTACAGTAGATGAATTAAATAAGGTATGCCAGGCCCATGGTTTTAGTGTAGATATTCCCTGGAAAAATCTCACCAACGAACAAAAAGAGGTGGTTTTAAACGGAAGTGATCGCATTAAAGTTTTTTTTGGAAAGCATACTTTGGAGTCCCGGTTAAGATGGGAAGGTTTAAAAGCAAAACCCCGGGAAGAAGGATTTTATAAAGGAATGCTTCCCATTATGAAAGATATTCTGCGACGAGACCGCAATCCCAATATCTTAAAGTTTGCGAGCTCCAGAACCTGCCCCAGTTGTAAAGGAGCACGTATTAAAGCTGATCATCTGGATTACCAATGGAAAGGGCTAAATTTCCAGGAATGGATGGATTTACCTTTAAATTTTTTATACGAAAGCCTGAAAAACCGGAGTTTAAAAGATGGGGAACAGCTTTTGGTAGATAAGATTTGTACACAGTTGTTCGACCTGATACGACTTGGAATGGAGGAATATCGCTTGAGTACTCCCAGTACCGAAATTTCTTCGGGAGATGCGCAGCGTATAAAACTCATAAAACAGGTAAACAGTAGCCTGCAGGGAATTCTCTATGTTTTTGATGAACCTTCCATCGGTTTATCTGAGGAATACCAGAACTATTTACGGCATATTTTGAATCGGTTGATAAAGCGTGGTAACACGGTTATGGTGGTAGAGCACGATTTAAATTTTATAAGATCTGCCGATTGGATAATCGAATTAGGACCCGAAGCCGGGGCTTACGGGGGAGAAATTCTTTTTAACGGACCGGTTAAAGAATTTTTAAATGCCGAAAATTTATCGAGTCCAACCCTGGCTGAAATACAAAAAGAAAATTCAAAATCTGAAATCGAACCTTCAAAAATCTCAGTAGATACATTTTCTCCCACAGCTGGAGAATTAATCGTTGCGAACAGAAAAACATCTGAATTTCTTCAAAAACTCGAGGTATATTCAACAAAAGAAGATTTAAAGCTGCTTACGGTTTCAGATCAGCCTATAGGTAAAACCCCCAGAAGTAACCCCGCGACTTATACCGGCCTGGCTGATAAAATACGCGATCTCCTGGCAAAATCACCGGAAGCCAAAGTTCTAAAATTAGCTAAAGGTGCCTTTTCTTTCAATAATAAGCGCGGGAGATGCGAAACCTGTGAAGGGGCAGGCGTGATTACACTTTCTATGAATGTATTGGGTACTATTAATCAGGTTTGTCCTACCTGCAATGGCCAGCGTTCTAAGCCGGAAGTTTTGAAAGTGGAGTGGAACAATAAAAATATTGCCCAAATCTATAACCTGAGTATAGCTGAAGCTTTTGATTTCTTTTCCGGGGAAAATAAGATCACCAAAATCCTCGCTTTAATGCTGCAATTAGGCCTGGGTTATATTAAACTTGGCCAGCCATCAAATACCCTGTCTGGTGGCGAAGCACAACGAATTAAGCTCACCAAACATTTTGCAAAACAATCTAAAAAAACACTATTGTTGTTGGAAGAACCAAGTATTGGATTACACCAGCAAAATGTGCGGCAGCTGCTAAAAGCTTTGCATCAGCTTAAAAATCAAACCGCGGGGATTATTTGCTTCGAGAATCATCAGCTTTTTCAATCTTCGTGTGATATCCTGGTAGAAAATAATAATAAATCTTCCTTACCGGAATTTAAAGAATCACCAGACCAGCGTAGGGATACTATTGCCGTAAAAGGAGCTAGAACCCATTATTTAAAAGACCTGGAAGTAAATTTCCCTAAGAATCAATTATCTGTAGTTACAGGAATTTCGGGTTCGGGTAAATCTTCTTTGGTGATAGACACCCTGCACGGTTATGGATTACAGGAAATGACCAAACAGTTTTCGAGTTATCAGCAATCCAGGGTAGGAGTTAATTTTCAGTTTGATGTAGATTATATTGAAGGGCTCACTCCAACTATTTGCGTTACCCGTAAAGAAAAAAGTTTTACAGAACGTTCAGATATTGCTAAACAAACGGGAATAGATAAGATCTTACGCTTTGCTTTTTCCAGAAAAGCGCAATACGAAGGAGAAGAATTATCTGCCAGCCATTTTTCTAACAATCACGAATTGGGAAAATGTGTTGTATGTGATGGGATGGGGCAGGAACTGCTACCCGATTTAGATAAAATAGTCCTGGACCAAAATAAAAGTATTGCCAACGGTCTTTTTGAGCACAATAAATCCCTGGCTTATTACGGTCAGTCGAACAGTCAATATATGGCAATTGTAAAGGAGGTGGGAGCTCAATATAATTTTAATCTGGAAACACCTTTTAATGAGCTAAGCCACGAACAGAAAAATATTCTAATTAATGGAGCAGGCGAAACTGTATGGAAGGCCAACTGGCAGTTCAAGACCAAAACCCGGGAAGGAATTCAGGAGGTAAGTATGAAATGGGAAGGGCTTTTCCATTACTTAAAAGATGAATATTATAAAACCCGGAAAAATAAAAATATTGAAAAGCTAAAAGCCCTTTTTTCCCTCAACGCATGTAGCCATTGTTCTGGAAGTGGATTAAAACCGGAAAGATTAGTCTTTAAAATTGGAGGAAAATCTATTCACGAAATACGGTCAATGGACTTTAAAGCTTTGGAAAACTGGCTTTTGGTTAATTCCAGGCTAGATGAGATGGATCAAAAACTCATCCTTAGAATTCAGCCTCATTTAATTAATACTATTAAGCGCGCAAAGCAGTTGCACATTGATCATCTTCAATTAAACCGAAAATCAATGACGCTTTCCGGCGGAGAAAATCAACGTGTAACGCTTATCAAGCAGTTAAATAGCCCGCTTAAGGGTATTACTTATCTTTTGGATGAACCTTCAGCAGGACTGTCTAATAACAATATTCCCGACCTGGTCAATATCCTAAAAGAACTCGTGGAAAAAGGAAATACAGTTATTGTAATTGAGCATAATAAAGAGATTATTTTGAAGGCTGATAAACTAATTAAAATAGGACCAAAGGCGGGAAAATTAGGAGGTTATCTTACTTTTCAGGGAAATTCACAAGAATATTTGAAACAAAAGGATTCTCATCCTTTTTTAAAAGAACCTTCTCAACCAATTATTTTAAAAGAATCAGAGAATACTATTTCCTTCCGAAAAATCTCCAAACATACTTTAGTGAAAGCTGCTCTGAAAGTGCCAGTTGGTGGCATTACTGCTATTAGCGGTAAATCTGGAATAGGAAAAACGACCTTAGTAAAAGACATCCTGATTCCGAGTATTGAAACCGGAAAACCGGTAAATTGTGAAAGCATAAAGCTCCCGAAAAAATATTCAGAAGCGCATTATTTTGAGCCTAAAAAACTTAGAACCCACGCAAATACCTTATTGGTTTCTTATTTAGATCTACTAAAGGAAATAAGTAAAATATTTGCCAGTGAAACAAACTTGAAGCCCCGGGATTTTTCATATAAAACAAAAACCAGTCAGTGTGAAAACTGCAAAGGAAAAGGCTATCTGGAAACCAGCCTGGATGTAGCTGCCAATGCGATTGAAAAATGCGAAGTTTGTAGAGGGAAACGTTACCAGCAGCATATTTTGGAACATACTGTAGATTCAAAAGATATTGCTGAGGTACTCGCCTTTAATCTAATAGAATTAAAACAGTGGTTTGAAGAAATGAAGGTTTCAGAGAAAATTATTTCATTTTTAAATCAGATGGAGAAAATCGGTTTGGTGCATCTTCACTTAGATCAGGCTGTACAATCACTTTCTTCGGGAGAAAAGCAACGATTATTACTTTTGAATTGGCTGCAGAGTCCAACTACCAATGCTCTTTATATTCTTGACGAACCCAGCACCGGATTGCATTATGCCGATATTGATCTTTTGTTTGAAATACTGAAAAAACTCAGTAAAAACAATGATTTATTAATCATAGATCATAATCCATATTTATTACAAAAGATTGGAGTTGGGGTGGTTTTAGAATAAAATTTAGGACTGAAAAACCTTTTCTTTTTTCCTTAAACTTCAGGATTTTTTCTATTTTTAAACTGTTTTTAGTGATTTCTATGAATCCTAATTAGTTAATAATTCAAATTCATTCAATTTTACATTCATGAATAAATTAGTTGTTAGCAGGAGATCGGAATGGGCCAACAGGGCCAGAAAAATCGGGTTATATCTTAATGATAAGAAAATTGATACCATAGGAAATGGAGAATCAAAAGAATTTACATTGGAACCCGGAGATTACAAATTGAAAGCAAAAATTGATTGGTGTGGCAGCCAGGTTCATCATTTTGAAATAAAAGAGAATGAGGTAACAAAAGTAGAACTTACTGGATTTACCCAAAATAAATGGGTGCTACCTATATTGGTATTTATTCAAATGATTCTTCTTGTTTTATCATACATTATTGAGGTAAATAGTGTTTTAATGATCGCTTTCTCTACGTGTCTGTTAATTTATATAATCTATCCAATTACTTTTGGTAAAAATAATTACCTCAAATTAATCCCAGGATAATTAAACCCGTAACCTTCAGCATAATTGATAAATTCTAAAAAATTTGATAAAGATGAATAAAGTAAGGATTACCGGTTTAGGATTATTAGCAATTGGCATTAGCTTAATTTCCCTGTTTGAAGGAGATTTAGCCGGTATAGCTGCGGGCTTACTTACAGGTTTGGGAATTGGTTTATTGGTAACCGGCCGTTTAAGATTTCAGAAGTAAGTGCTCACATTTAATTTTCTTCAAAAGAAAAAATAGCTTCTATTGGCAATTTAAAAAGCCTGGAAATTCTAAATGCCGTTGGCAAACTGGGGTCGAATTTCTCTTTCTCTATGGCATTAATTGTTTGCCGCGAGACTCCAATAATATCTGCTAAATCTTCCTGGGTATAGCTATTTTCGGCTCTTAGTACTTTTAATTTGTTTTTCATGCGTAGCGTTTGGTATTTACGGTGACTAAAACCAAATAGGTTAGGCCTATAAAAATTACCAGGTTGCTTATTTCGGCATTATATGCAATTAAATTGGTGGCATCAAGTAGAGAATAAGTTAAGCCAACTACTACCGCTAAGCCTAAGGTTAAAGCCAAAGATTCTAAATGAATTTTCCGCTCCAGCTCATCAAAATTATTGAACATTCTCCGGTTCGCAATAATCATTAAAATTCCGTGGACAAAGTTTACCGAAACTGCCAGTGTGGTTAATACACTATGATCGTCCCAAATGTATTTGGGGCCAAAAGAGGCAAGGGCAAGGGTAGCCACCCAGCTCCAGGTCCAAATGGCAAGGTTGTAAAGATTCTTTTTTCGTTCTGCTTTCATTTTTAATGTAATTAATAGTTTACTTTATGTAATGTTTACTTTACAAGTATACGCAATTAATTTAAATGTAAAGTTTTATTTACATAAATTTCTTTGAGATTCAGAAAAAGAATGATGTTAAGGGATAAATTAGTATCTTAAATTCTAAATAATTATCCTAATGAAAAGAGTATTTCAAGTATTAATATTATTTCTTGCTACAGCGGCTATGGGGCAGGATTCCGAAAAGCAAAAGGAAGAACAGTTAAAAGAACTTATTAAAAATTCTTTTCAAGAGATATTTTCTAATATGGAGCTTCAAGCGCTTGAGACTTATTGTACCCCAGATTTTTTACTCCTGGAAACCGGGGAAGTTTGGGATATGGAAAAGATGAGGAATTATATTAAAAAAGCGAGTGAGCAAAAATCACAGGTGAAAAGGATTAACTCTTTTAATTTTATTGAAATAAAAATTGAAGGAAAAATGGCCTGGGTGGCCTATCACAATAAAGCTGAATTTATGTCTGGAGATGAGGTAGTAAGGGAAATAAACTGGCTGGAAAGTGCCTCTGCCATTCTCACTGATGAAGGTTGGAAGCTTCAGCTTCTTCATTCTACCATAGCGAACAAAGAGTAGTAGTAATTTGATGCTGGCAGTATATAGCTTTTTAAATCTCAATTATTTGGTGAAAATAATTTTCAAAGCTTTCTTTCACTATCTTTACTGGGTTAATGCTAAACTATTTAGAAATTATGGCAAAAGAAAAATCACCTTCAAAGAATTCGGCTAAAAAAGAACCGGTTTTGAGTTTAAAGGAAAAGCGCGCTGCTAAGGCCGCAAAGAAAAAGAACAGAAGTTAATTAGATATTTTATTAAAAGAAAGAGGCCGTCTAAAAAGTATTT
>NZ_DCAP01000001.1:0-71284 GCF_002311535.1 Salegentibacter sp. UBA1130
TATTGACGATTCTAACGGGATGATGGGCAGGGACCAGATCATCATAACTGGGAGGCAAAAGACTTAACTGCGACTGGTCATAGGTCTTAAATACTGCTCTGGCTTTCATTACATGAAAATACTAAAAACCAGAAAATAATACAACAAACAAGGCTGCCTTTTCAGACAGCCTCTTTGTTTTTAAAGGTGGTTAGAAAGACCTGTTTATTAATTTACTTCACTTTTTACAAGTCTTATAAATTCCGCTCTGTAACCTTCCTTATCCTCTCCACGACCTTTTTCGGCAAGATCTAATATGAATCCAGTATTATGATTTTTCACAAATTCTGAATCGGTTAATTTCATTCCATAAAGAGCTACAGCAGCAGCAAACTTAAAATCGGTGCTGGCTTCTTCAAAATCCTTTTCAGTATCTGCTACCGTCTTGGTAATGAGCTTGCTTTTTGCACCCTCTGGATCCTTATACCTAAATTTTACCGTAAATAACTCACCGCTATTATTTTTTAATTCGGTGTTAGTATACTTCAGTGAGTCTATTTCTTTTAAATACTCACTTTCAACTCCTACAGGAATTAGCTCATAAAGAGCTGTAACGGTGTGGCCACTTCCAAGTTCCCCGGCATCCTTTTCATCATCATTAAAATCTTCTGCATTCAATAATCGATTTTCATAACCAATTAATCGGTAGGCCTGGATTTTTGCGGGATTGAATTCTACCTGTATTTTTACATCTTTGGCAATGGTGTGAAGTGTTCCTCCAAACTCAGTTCCCAGAACTCGTCTGGATTCCTGCATGCTATCTATATAAGCGTGGTTGCCATTCCCGGCCTGGGCAAGGCTTTCCAGTTTTGAGTCCTTGTAATTTCCCATTCCAAAACCTAAAGCGGTTAGAAATACACCACTTTCCCTTTTTTCTTCAATTAATTGCTTCATTGCGCTATCACTGCTGCTGCCAATATTAAAATCACCATCTGTTGCGAGAATCACCCTGTTGTTTCCCCCTTCAATAAAGTTCTCTTTTGCAATTTTATAAGCTAATTCTATGCCCTCACCTCCGGCTGTGGAGCCCCCTGCATTTAGGTTATTAATCGCTTCCAGGATCTTTATTTTTTCACTGCCGGGTGTGGATTCTAAAACAACCCCTGCAGCGCCCGCGTAAACCACTATGGCTACCCGATCTTCTTCCCGTAACTGGTTCACCAGGATTTTAAAAGAAGATTTTAGTAAGGGTAATTTGTTAGGGGAATTCATAGAACCTGAAACATCTAATAGGAAGGTAAGATTGGATGCCGGGATATCCTCAGTAGGAATGTTTTTACCCTGTAAGGCTATTTTCGCGATTTTTGTTTGTTGGTTCCAGGGAGATTTTGCTACCTCTGTATGTATGGCAAAGGGATGTTCATCTTTAGGCCCGGCATAATTGTAGTTGAAATAATTTATCATTTCCTCTATTTTAACGGCGCCTTTGGGTATCTCCTGCCCATTGTTGATCATCCTCCTAATATTGCTGTAAGAAGCACGGTCTACATCTATAGAAAAGGTAGAAAGTGGTGCGGTCTTAACACTCTTGAAGATATTCTCGTTTTTTTCTTTATAAGCTTCTGTGTTAGTTCTATTGTTATAGCCATAGCCAGTCTGTAAACTTGAAGTTCCTCGAATTCTTATCGTTTCTGAAACCGCTACTACTTCTTCGTTCAAAGAAACATTGTCAGGCTCTAAAGAGGCATTAATCACCTTTTTATCTTTAACCTTAACCTCTTTGGTTTTATAACCAATAAAGCTGAAGGTAAGAAGATCTCCTTTTTTAGCTTTAATGCTGTATTTTCCGTCGAAATCGGTTTGTGTCCCGGAATTTGTGCTCTTATTAAGGATGTTAACGCCGGGAAGTGGTGTTGAGTTTTCATTACTTACCGTTCCGGTTATTGTCTGTGCCGAAATCGAGTTGCAGAGAAATAGGCTTAAAATAAATAGTAAATTATACTTCATGAATTGAATTTTTTAGGTATTGTAGAAAGTTGATTTTTATTCCTGAACCTGGAAAATTATGGGTAAGGCATAATTTACATTAACAGGCTTTCCGCGTTGTTTGCCTGGTTGCATTTTTGGTAGGGCTTCAATTAGCTTTTTGGCTTCTTCTTCCAGTTTTGGATGTGGCGCTCGTGCCTGTATATTTACGATATCTCCTTCAGTATTTATTTGAAAAAGAATATTGATACGATTTACTCCTGAAAGACCTAATTCACCACCCAGATCCTTATTGAAATTCTTATTTACATAAGTGGTTATTTTTTCACTCATGCAGTTCTTTCTTGCTGTATTATCTTCTAATGCTTCACAACCCGGAAATATTGGTACATCTTCAATTAATGTAAAAGGAACAGTTTCTACTTCTTCATCGGGTTTATGATCAATTATTTCCTCCGGTTCTACAATGTCGTCAAGATTTGCTTCGGTAGACTCAATTTCGTCTTCTTTGGCTTCGGGGTCATCTTTAATGACCTCTATTTCATCTGGAATTACCGGAGCTTTTGGTGGCGGAGTGTTTGCTAACTCGGTAATGGGGATAACTTCTTCTTCAAGATCATTTAAATAGACCTGCTCTTTTGTAAATTCATCCTTGACGTAGGTTTTCCATTCTATTAATAATAAGCTGGCCAGTAAGGCTACAATAAGTCCGAATGATAAAAACAGGTTTGATTTTTTCCGAAGATCGGCTTTGGCATTTTTCTTAGGTTTCATAATAAATTAGATTAATAGTTAGTAAATAAATGATAAGAAACTTAATAGAATGGTTGGTATTTTAAATAACCATCAATTAAAATGCCAAAAAACTAAAAAATATGATTTCAGTTAATATTGAAAAACTGGATATTCAATTCTAAACTTAGAAGTACAATGCTGCTACAATTTTATAGAAAATCCTATCTTTACTAAAAATTTACTCCTATGTATCCAACTGTACAATTCATTCATTCTTATTGGGCTTATTTAGTATTAATAGTTTTATTTGTAGCCTCTATAAATGCAATTATTGGTTATGCTTCTAATAAAGAGTATGGAGCAACTAATTTTAGGATTGCACTTTTCACACTTATCACTTCACATATTCAGCTTTTAATAGGAATAGTTTTATACTTTGTTTCTCCTTATTTTTCAGTACTTCTGGAAGAAGGAATGGGTACGGTAATGCCAGATCCTACTTTGAGACTTTACATTCTGGAACATCCATTAATGATGATTATTGCGGTAACTTTAATTACCATTGGATATTCAAAACACAAGAGTAAACTTACTTCAAAGCCTAAGTTTAAAATCCTTGCTATATTTTATACCTTAGGATTGTTGGTAATGTTATCCCGTATTCCCTGGAACGCCTGGTTTTAAAACTGTATAATTAAATTATTTCTAAGGTTTTACTTTCATCCAATCATCGAGATTTAAAGGCTACGAGGTAATTTATTTATTGTCTCGGTTTGGATTTGAAGAGACTTCTTTAAGCAGGTAAATATAAACCGGAAAATGGTCACTGTAACCGCCCTGATAACCTGAATAGCCGTAACTCCTAAAAGGATAACCTTTATATTGACCTTTCTCAGTAATGAGTTGTTTTTTATTAAAGATACCTGTTTTATAAAACTGAAATGTAGAATAATTTCTCCCGGTTAAACCGCCAGAAACAAGAATCTGATCAAATAAATTCCAGCCATCCCGGTAAGCAAGGGTGCCCATTCCTTTCTTTAGCATTTTTTCCATAGGGTTATATAATTGATGTGGGTTTACTTCATTTTGAGTAGCTACAGTTTTTAATACTTCCTTGAAACTTTTATTGGTGGGATCATCGTTAAAATCGCCCATACTTATAATCTTAGCCAAAGGTTCTTTCTTAAATATGGAATCAAGAATAATTTTATGGTATAGATCCAGTAAAATCAAAGCCAGGCTTTCTGCTTATTACA
Organism: Salegentibacter sp. UBA1130; assembly: GCF_002311535.1. Lineage (NCBI taxonomy): Bacteria > Pseudomonadati > Bacteroidota > Flavobacteriia > Flavobacteriales > Flavobacteriaceae > Salegentibacter > Salegentibacter sp. UBA1130. The sequence goes on from NZ_DCAP01000001.1 coordinate 3,957, forward strand.
CGCAAATTAAAGATGCTACTGAAATTTCATTTTATTATGCCGATGGACTTTCAGGATTGGGTAGAAATAGCACTACAGCATTCGTGCAAGAGGTTTTAAGCGGAATTGATAAACAACATTTAGGTTTGGAAATGGGAGTTGAGGCCCAATTAACTTCAGCCATAAAATTAAAAGCTGCGGCGGCATTGGGACAATTTGTTTATAGCAATAATCCTGAACTCTATTTAACTTCAGACGATTTTAATGATATGGTAGATTACGGGACTTCTTATTTAAAAAATTACAGGATAGCCGGCGGCCCGCAGAGAGCCGCGCAAATTGGATTTGAATATCGTGACCCCGATTATTGGTGGTTTGGAACTACAATAAATTTTTTCTCCCAGGCTTTTCTGGATGTAAGTCCGTTAACTAGAACTGCGAATTTCCTGAATGATAGCGATGGTCTACCCATTTTGAATTACGATGAAAATGTTGCCGAGAAACTGCTAAAACAAGAACAATTTAAAGATTATATGCTTGTAAATGCCATAGGTGGCAAATCCTGTTTGGTAAAAGGAAAGTTTATCGGCTTCTTTGTGAGTCTCAATAATATTTTTGATAAGCTCTATAAAACCGGTGGCTTCGAGCAATCCCGAAATGCCAATTACCGCACTTTAAAACAAGACCGGGAGAGGGAAAACCCCATTTTTGGACCTAAATACTATGGCACCGGTGCTTCCTATTTTGCTATGATTTATGTTAGATTTTAAAATTATAGTTATGAAAAATTTCAATTTAATTGTAACTGTTTTATTCGCTTTTTTAGCTACTTCTTGCGTGGAAACTGATGATTTTCAGCTGCCGGAATCCAAAAATAAAGAGATAAATATTGAAGGAAATATTACCGGAATTTCTGCAGTAAAAAGCAATTTTAATCCAGAAACCGAAGAAATCTATGTTTTTTCTGAAACCAATACGGTAATGGAAGCTTGTGTAGTTTCCAGTGATGAGGGTGGAAATTTTTATAAAGAACTGGTGTTGCAGGATAAACCTGAAAACCCAACTGCTGGCATATTACTTCTGGTAGATGATAATTCGCTTTTTGAAACCTATAATTTTGGAAGGAAAATCTATGTAAAATTAGACGGTCTCGCTTTATGGTCTAACAATGGAGTGCATCAATTAGGAGTTCAGAATAGGGGAGACGTGGTGACAATCCCACCTTCAAGGATAGACGATCATATTATTAGAACTATGGAAACTGCGGAAATTCTTCCACTACAACTTGAAATTTCAGAATTTAATGAAAGACACGAAAATTTATTTATTAAAGTTAAAAATGTCCAGTTCAATCTAAACCTACTAAGGGAACAGCATCATTATACTTTTGCAGGGGAAATAACCGATGAGTATGATGGTGAAAGGCAGCTGGAAAGTTGCCGTACCGGTGCCAGCGCGATGTTAAGCACCAGTACTTTCTCGGGTTTTAAATCCCTTTATTTGCCTGAAAATTCCGGAAGCGTAAAGGGGATTCTAACCCGTAATTTTTACGATGATTATTTTGTGATCGCGGTAAATTCACCCGATGATTTTAATTTTGATGAAGATCGATGCGACCCCGAATTTCTTAAATGTGAGGGTGATAATATAAGGGGTGGTTCCCTCATTTTCGAAGAAAATTTCATTAATATAGCAAGTCTTTCTGCATTAGAAAATAATGGATGGACTAACATAAATGTAAACGGCGGCAAAGCATTTGAACCGGGAACATTTGACGGGAATAGGTATATTCGGGTTTCAGCATATAATACCGAAGAAACCCCTATGGAAGTCTGGCTGGTGAGTCCGCCAATAGATTTGGATGAAGTTTCAGAAGCAAATTTATCTTTTGAGATTATGTCTTCTTATGATAATGCAACCATTCTAAGCGTGCTCGTTACAGAGGAATTTACCGGGAATGTCCTAACCACGAATTGGAGGCCGGTAGATGCTGTAATTCCTATAGGCCCAACTAATCAATACGGAAAAAGATTTGTAAAAAGTGAAATAGATATTTCCTGCTTAAAGGGAGATATCCATTTCGCCTTTAGATATTTAGGTGCTGCACCAGATAAAAGCACAACTTATCATATTGATAACATACGAATAAGCGGGAATTGAGTAAATTGGGAGATTATTTAAACTCGGCGCATGAAGCAAAAATTACTCTTTTTATTCTTGATAATTACATCTTTAAGCTCTGCTCAACATTCCCAGGATTTTGCCGGAAATTGGTTCTGGAAATCTCCAGACGGCCAGAATACCATGGAATTAGAACTGGAGTATGAAAGCCAGGGAAGTATTAAAGGTAATCATTGCGTGATCTTCTCACAGGGTGAAAATACCGATTGTAAAAGAAAAAATGGAAATTCGTTTACAATCAATTTGGTTAAAATCGCTGAAGGTGTTTACGACGGAACTATAGAAAGTGCCGTAAGTTATACTTCAGGAAAAATACGTTTGCAATATATAGACAGTGAAAAAGCTATTCGTTTTTATCTAAAAGAAGTGCCTCCCGGAGAATTCTATATGCCCAAGGAGGCTTTTTTAGTTAGATAATTTATTTTTGATAAGCTTCGCTGTAAGGCGACCAGATTTCATAAATAGGATCTCCTTTAGAGCTTTTGCCTTTATGATGCCATTTGCCATTTTTAACTTCATATTGAAACTCTAAACTTGCTCCTACACGGCTGGCATCTCGTGAAAAGAATTCAATATTTTCAGTATATTTTCCATTTTCTGCAGAATAAGTTCCTCCACCCGTTCCATTAAATTCTTTGGTAGCCGAATTAAAGGCGATCCATTGAAACCTTCCACCGCTTAAAATTTTTACCGTGCGCCTGTCACCTGGGGTCATCGTACTCATTTCCCCGTTTCTTTCACGGCCGGTAATTACCCAGTTTCCTGTTAAAGCATCTGATTTATCTGAAACACGTTCCCATATTTTAGTAGTATTTCCGTCAGAAATTTCCATCTTGTTTTCACCTTCCCAGGTAATATTATATTCCCGTTCAGTCCCAATGTTTTCGGCATCGTAGGTGTCAAAATCCCGGATTTCGGTAAGGGTTTCATCTTCCAGGCTAAGTTCGCCTCCCGCAGCGCCTAAAAATTCATTATTACTTAAATTTTTAGAACCCAGGGCAAAATAACCGTCCTGAACTATTTTAATCACTTCACGATCGCTCACCGTTTCACCGTTTTTTTGAATTAGTTTCCAGGCGCCATCAAGCTCCTGAGCTCCCATTATTCCGAAGAAAAAAAGTAAGGGTAATAAGATTAATTTTTTCATTGTAGTAAATTATTGGTATACCCTAATTTACTGAAAATACCAATAAAAAGCCCCGAAATTTTCGGGGCTGTATACTTTTATTTTTCTTCTCCGTATTTATCATATTCCGGATATAGGAAGTTGTTATAGGGAAAACGGGTAATATGAATTTTACGAACAGCTTCATAAACTTTTCTGCGGAAATCTTCCATATTCTCTTTATTCAAAGCAGATATGAACAGAACGTTATCTCCCATTTTATTCATCCAGGTTTGCTTCCATTCTTTCAACGTATAATGCGCTTTTGTCCTTTCGGTCATTAAATCATCATCTTCAATTTCTTCAGCTTCATATTGATCAATTTTATTAAAAACCATAATCGTTGGTTTGTCATTACTCTTAATCTCACTCATAATCTGGTTAACCGATTCTATGTGATCTTCAAAGTTAGGGTGAGAAATATCTACCACGTGAAGTAATAAATCGGCTTCTCTAACTTCATCTAAGGTAGATTTAAAAGACTCTACTAGTTGTGTAGGCAACTTCCTTATAAATCCTACCGTATCGGTTAAAAGGAAGGGTAAATTTCGAATTACCACTTTTCTTACCGTAGTATCCAAGGTTGCGAAAAGTTTATTTTCGGCAAAAACCTCACTTTTACTAATGGTATTCATTAAAGTAGATTTCCCAACATTGGTGTAACCTACCAGTGCAACCCTTACCAACTGCCCGCGGTTACCACGCTGCACCTCCATTTGTTTGTCTATGGTTTCAAGTTTTTTCTTTAATAGGGAAATTTTGTCTCTAACAATCCTACGGTCAGTTTCAATTTCTGTTTCCCCTGGCCCACGCATTCCAATACCACCACGCTGGCGTTCAAGGTGAGTCCACATTCCCGCAAGTCTCGGTAATAAATATTCATATTGGGCAAGTTCTACCTGCGTTCTCGCGTAACTGGTTTGTGCGCGTTGAGCAAAAATATCGAGGATAAGTGTAGTTCTATCTAAAACTTTACATTTCAGGATTTTCTCAATATTTTTCTGTTGAGCAGGAGAAAGTTCATCATCAAAAATAGCGGTACCTACGTCATTTTCATCTACGAACTGTTTAAGCTCGTTCATCTTCCCTGTCCCTATAAAAGTTTTTGGATTGGGTTTATCCATATTCTGGCTAAAACGCTTTATCACTTCCCCGCCTGCGGTATAGGTAAGGAATTCTAATTCGTCCAGGTATTCTTCTAATTTATCATGCCCCTGCTCTTTGGTTACAATACCAATTAGAACAGCTTTCTCGTGGGTTAGGTCGGTTTTTTCAATCATAAATACAAAGTTACACAATAGATTGCTACTGCGATTTTTGCGGAAATTATTTCAACATATATTTAACTAAAATAGGCTCATAAACAACAAACCCGCCGGAAAAGGCAGGTTGTATTTTTAATTTTGTGGTGGTTTTGTCTTCACTTTCAACTCGTTTCAGTATTTAAATAATCAAAATAACTACGGAAACAAGTTCAGCATAAATTATGGGTTTGTTATTGGTTAAAATCCATAATTAAACCCTAAACCAAAAACTTCTCTAATTTGAAAACCTTTTACTGCATTGTCGTCGTAAATAGCCTGGAAAATAAGGTTTGTAGAAAGATAATCGTTAATCTTCATTTTCATGTTCATCGTATAATCGATATCTACGTTTTGAGGATCTTCCAAATAGTTGGAGTAGAGGTTAATTAAATTCTCCATAGTTACATTCTCAATTATATCGAATTGCGCGTAACCCGAAACCGATGCACCAAGTTCAAAACGCATGGCTTTCCCTGCATCTACACCAAAATAATCACCATCTACATAATCTGGACCTGAAGTAAAATCTTTATCTACAAAGACCATTCTTCCCGTAGCCGGTGCAAGATTTATATAGAAATTTTCACTTTTTTTCCACATCATACCGGGACCAAATTGAAGGTAAGCGGGAGATAGAAAATTGGTATATTCACTTCGGGTTGTTTGGCCGCTTTCAGGGTCTTCGCCGAATTTATAGCCCTTTGTAATTTGCGTTCTAAAATTAAGAAAAAGCGAATAATACCAGTTTGATTCCTGTACCTGCTTTCCCGCAATCGAATTAAATTCTAAGCGGTCACTTGTTTTCCTGGCAAATTCGTCACTTCGCTGTTTAGTCATCCCATAATCAAGGAGCAATTTATTATCCCAGGTAAAATCGTCTTTTAAATAATTAAAATCGTAATCAAAAAGAAGGTTTCCAGCAATATTGGAAGTTCCACCGCCCGTCCACTCTTCATTAAAGGCTGACTGATTAAAAAGAATGGCTATGTTTCCTTCTTTTGTCCATCCTTGTTTTTGTTCTTTCTCTTCTTCCTGAGCCGATAAATTAAAAATCCCGCCACAAAGGGCGAGAGCAAATAATAATTTTTTCATTTTGTTTATAATTTAAGATCCCTATCTGGATGTTTACCACTATTTTGTATTTACTTCCTGCGTTTTGCTAATTGTAGCAGTATACATCCAGAGGGTTCAACTTAATTTTTTGGTTTTTTATACAATGGTACCGACGAGCAAGCCTCACCATACATTAAACTTTTAACTACCGGTTGCAGTTTTTCTATTAAAAGTAAATAGGCATTTTTTGGAACCGGTTTGTGAGAGCAGCCTTTAACGATCACAGGTTTATCTGTAAGATTACTAACATCCATTTTATTAATAGCTTCGGTATAAAGTACGGTTTCCAAAGTTTCCAGGTCACCGGTGATTACTTTTTTTGCATATGGCTGTAAATAAGTAGCCAATAACATATATGCCCAGGCAGGGATTATTGCATCGCTGGAGCAGGTAAGGGCTATAAATTTATCCTGGTATTGACTCCAGTCGTGGTTTTTGGCCTGTTCTCTAAATTCTCCTTCCCGCAGCACGAAACCTTCCAGAAGCCAGTCTTTTACATCAAACAATACGCGTTCCCCCTCAGGATAATAATCCTCCAGGTTAAAGGTAATAAGTTTACTGTTGGCTATTCGGTTTACTATTTCTTCGGCCATAAAATGGGTTCAGTGTTAATGGTTAAAAGCTAATAAACATTTAAAGTAAAAGTTTTTATTTCCCTTTGGGGGCCATGGGACTTTTATAAAAGTCCTAATTCCAATTTTGCTTCCTCGCTAATAAGGTCTTGATTCCACGGCGGATCGAAAGTAATTTCTACTTCGGCATCTTTTACCGTATCTATAGAAGCTACCCTCTCCTTCACTTCCTGCGGCAAACTCTCTGCAACAGGGCAGTTTGGTGTGGTTAAGGTCATTAATATTTTCACTTCGTGATCGGTATTTACCATTACGTCGTAAATAAGGCCTAATTCGTAAATATCTACCGGGATTTCTGGATCATAAATAGTTTTTAAAACCTTTACGATCTTTTCTCCTAATTCCTGTGTGTCTATTTCCTGTTCCATTTTAATTAAGTTGTGTTTGGTATGCTACAGCATACATTTTAAGTTGTTTGATCATACTCACCAAACCATTGGCGCGGGTAGGAGACAAGTGCTCTTTAAGGCCAATTTCATCAATAAATTTCGTGTCGGCTTCAATAATTGCTGAAGGATGATGATTGGAAAATGCCCTAATTAAAATGGCTACAATTCCCTTGGTAATAATCGCATCACTATCGGCCGTAAAAACCAATTTCTCATCTTCAAGTTCAGCGTGAACCCACACTTTACTTTGACAACCTTTAATAAGGTTTTCGTCTATTTTATATTTTTCGTCTATAAGCGGAAGCGCTTTTCCAAGCTCTATCATATACTCATAACGCTGCATCCAGTCCTCGAACATTGCAAATTCGTCTACAATTTCTTGCTGTATTTCCTGTATCGTTTTACTCACTATCTTCTGTTTTTTGCAGGTTTAAAAGCTCCTGATTTTCTTTAGATAAAAATATTAAATCTTTATCGCTAATTCTAACATTTCTAATTTCGGGAATTACTTCATTCATAATCTCTTCATATTCCATTTGCCCTTCGCAGTACATTTTGGTTCCCAACGGCGGATTGAATTTCACGATAGAATCCTGAATTTTATAGGTGGCTACAAAATTGTTGCAACCGGTTTTTCCCGATAACCTTTTTTCTGTACCATTAAAATTTAAAATGAAACCTTCTGCAGAAATATCTTCTCCATCCATTTCTACTAAATTATAATCGCCACTTAGTGAATTCAGGTCTGCTGGATCTTCTGAAATTTTTTCTTCTGAATTTCCGCAGGAAATCATTAAAAATGCGCTGAATATAAATAAGATCTTTTTCATTTAATATATTTAGGAAAGCATTGATTTTGCTTTTATAACTGCATCAATAAACCGGTCTATTTCTTCTTTGGTATTATAAAACGAAAAAGAAGCCCGAACAGTACCTGGAATTTTATAAAAATCCATAATAGGCTGTGCGCAATGGTGGCCGGTCCTTACCGCGACCCCCATTTTATCTACGAGCGTCCCAATATCATACGGATGAAGCCCTTCAATATTAAACGAAATAACTGCGGTCTTTTCTCTTGAAGTCCCGTAGAGTTTCATCCCTTCAATTTCCTGAAGTTTTAAAGTAGCATAATCCAACAATTCTTCCTCGTAACGGGAAATTGCTTCAAAACCAATACTATTCATATAATCTATAGCTGCGCCAAAAGCAATGCCACCACAGATATTAGGCGTACCCGCTTCAAATTTATGAGGAAGACCGGCATAAGTTGTTTTTTCAAAGCTTACCGTAGCAATCATTTCGCCACCACCCTGGTAGGGGGGGAGTTTATTCAGCCATTCTTCTTTGCCATATAAAACGCCAACACCTGTTGGGCCACACATTTTATGTGCAGAAACCACATAGAAATCCACATCTAATGCCTGTACATCTGCCTTAATATGCGGGGCAGCTTGCGCGCCATCTATTAAAACGGCTGCGCCTTTCTCGTGGGCTCTATCTATAATCTTTTTAATAGGATTTATGGTTCCCAAAGCGTTTGAAACGTGGTTTAGGAAAACCATTTTTGTTTTTTCTGAAAGCAATTCTTCAAAAGATTCGTAAATAAGTTCTCCCTGTTCGTTCATAGGAATAACTTTCAGTTTTGCACCAGTTTTTTCGCAAAGCATTTGCCAGGGCACAATATTGGAATGATGCTCTAATGCTGAAACCAGGATTTCATCGCCTTCTTTTAGAATAGATGAAAAACCACTTGCCACGAGGTTAATCCCGTGCGTAGTTCCTGATGTAAAAATGATCTCATGAGATTTTCCAGCATTAAAATGTTGCTGAATTTTTTTCCTGGCACCTTCATATTTGTCGGTTGCTTCCTGAGACAGGCTGTGCACACCGCGGTGAATGTTGGCATTGTAATTAGAATAATAATCTACAATAGCATACATTACCTGTTTCGGCGTTTGCGAAGTTGCTGCGTTGTCAAAATAAACCAGGGGGTAACCATTAACTTCCCTATTTAGGATAGGGAAGTCTTTTCTAATTTCGTCAACGTTAAATGCTATATTATTAGTAGCAATGCTCATTTTTATATTTATTTGAGGATTCTATTAAAGCTACTTTTAATAGCGATTTACAGGTTGAATCCTAATTCTACGCCCAATTTAAGGGCTATAAGTTTATTGATTCTCTTCTTAATCTCTGGAATTTTTACACTTTCCAATACATTATTGGCAAATGCATACATTAAAAGTCCGCTGGCTTCTTTTCTTGGAATACCACGAGATTGAAGATAGAATAATGCTTCTTCGTCTAACTGTCCAATAGTACAACCGTGGCTACATTTTACATCGTCTGCAAAAATTTCCAGCTGAGGTTTTGAGTTTATGGTTGCTTTATCGTTTAATAAAACATTATTGTTAGACTGGTAAGCATTTGTTTTTTGCGCTTCTTTTTCAACCACTACTTTCCCGTTGAAAACACCAACCGATTTTTCATCAAAAATACCTTTGTAATCCTGGTGCGATTCACAATTTGGTTCTATGTGATGTACCAAAGTATTATGATCTACGTGTTGTTTTCCTTCAATAATGGTAACACCTTTCATAGTAGAATCTATGCGTTCCCCTCTTTGATAAAAATTAAGGTTGTTACGCGTTAATTTTCCGCCAAGAGAAAAAGTATGTACAGAGCAAAAACTTTCAGATTTCTGTTCTATGTAGGTATTATCAATTAAAGACGCCGAAAGTTTGTCGTTCTGAATCTTATAATAATCTACTATAGCACGTTTATCAGCAAAAATTTCGGTAACCGAATTAGTAAGCACCGGTTGATCTGTTAAACTTTGGTGACGCTCAATAATCTGGCAATGGGAATTTTCGTCTACCACAATTAAATTACGAGGCTGCACTAATAAAGAAGATTCGTTTCCGGTAGAGAAATTAATGATCTGAATTGGTTTATCGGCCATCGTATTCTTGTGAATATGAATAAAAGCCCCTTCTTTGGTAAAAGCAGTATTCAACGAATTTAGTCCATTTTTTGGAGCAATTTTGTTGAAATAATTATCAATTACCGGTTTGTAAAGATCTTTATTTAAAGCCGAAGACATTAAGCAAACATCAATCTTATCATGCGTAGTGCTAGATAAGTGTGATGAGTAAATACCATCTATAAACACTAAATCGTAAGTATCTATCTCGTGGATAAAATACTTTTTAATGTCTTTATATTCAAGCGTATTTTCCTGTTTTGGAAAAAGACTATAATCTTCCTTTAAAATTGATTTAAGGGAAGTATATTTATAATCTTCCTGCTTTCGGTTTGGGAAACCTATAGTTTCAAAATCCTTAATCGCCTGATTTCTTATTTTATGAAGATCATCGTTAGAACCTGTGTACTCTTCTTCAAAAGCCAGGAAAGATGATACTAATTTCTCTTTTAATTCCATGATAATGTATTTTGTCTTTCCCGCGTAAGCGGGAAACTTGACCAGTCTTCAAAAAGACTAAAATAGCTTTTCTTACTTTTTTCGAAATAAGTTATTAAACCGCTTTTTCGGCTTTAACCCATTCGTAACCTCTTTCTTCCAGCTCGAGTGCAAGTTCTTTACCGCCAGATTTCACTATTTTACCGTCTATCATTACGTGAACTACATCTGGTACAATATAGTTAAGCAAACGCTGGTAGTGAGTAATTAGCAAAACTGCGTTGTCTTTGCTTCTTAATTTGTTTACCCCGTCGGCAACAATTTTAAGGGCATCAATATCCAAACCTGAATCGGTTTCATCAAGAATAGCCAATTTTGGTTCTAACATTGCCATTTGGAAGATTTCATTTCTTTTCTTTTCTCCACCTGAAAACCCATCATTTAAAGATCTTGACAAAAATTTACGGTCAATTTCCAAACTTTCAGATTTCTCTCTAATCTTTTTCAGCATTTCATTTGCCGGCATATCTTCCAGTCCATTAGCTTTTCTATGAGCGTTAATGGCGGTTTTCATAAAATTGGTAACTGAAACTCCAGGAATTTCCACCGGATATTGAAAAGAAAGAAAGATACCTTTATGAGCTCTTTCTTCAGGATCCATTTCTGAAATCTCTGTGTTTTCAAAAATAATTTCTCCCTGGGTTTGTTCAAATTCCTCTTTTCCCGCAATTACCGAAGAAAGTGTACTTTTTCCTGAACCATTAGGTCCCATAATAGCGTGAACTTCTCCGGGATTAATATCAAGATTAATTCCTTTTAAGATTTCTTTATCTTCTATACTTGCGTGTAAATTCTTTATTTGTAGCATAAATTATCTGTATGCATCCCGAATAAATTTGGGATTGGTTTATTATTCTTCTTCCTGTTCTTCTAAAGCCTTCTCAGACTCCAGAATTTCTATAATTTCTCTTATTTCTATATTCTCATCCCAGCCTTCCTGTCTTGGGTTGGGCACAATTTTTCCTTTAACTTTTACTGGAACCATATCAAATTCTTCCTTCTGAAATGGTTGTACCTGCTCGGCGAGTACTTTAGACATCGAGTCTATAGTTACACCATAAACAAAATCGCTTCCTCTTAAAATTGCTGCATCGCCGGCATAAATAAATTCACCGGTTAGCGTTTGAATACTATCGGGAACTTTTTCTGCTTCAGGCTGGTTCATTAGATCCTGGCGGCCTTCGTCCTGACAGGAAAAAGCCGTAAAAGCAAGGCTAAGAATTAGTAAAAACTTCTTCATTTCTTCAATCTTCATTCGCCCAAATTATCCTACAGATCCTTCCAGAGAAATTTCTAATAGTTTTTGTGCTTCCACTGCAAACTCCATAGGTAGTTTGTTCAATACCTCTTTACTAAACCCGTTAACAATAAGAGCAATAGCTTTCTCGGTATCAATACCACGTTGGTTACAGTAGAAAATTTGGTCTTCTCCAATTTTACTTGTGGTGGCTTCGTGTTCTACCTGCCCGCTTTTGTTTTTAACTTCAATATATGGGAAGGTATGCGCGCCACATTTATTTCCCATTAAGAGGGAATCACATTGTGAAAAGTTACGGGCATTTTCAGCTCTGCCGTTTATTTGCACGAGTCCGCGATAAGAGTTTTGCGACTGTCCCGCTGAAATACCTTTAGAGATAATGGTACTCTTGGTATTTTTACCAAGGTGAACCATTTTTGTACCGGTATCTGCCTGCTGGTGGTTGTTGGTAACCGCGATTGAATAAAATTCACCAATAGAATTATCTCCTTTTAAAATACAGGATGGATATTTCCAGGTTACTGCAGATCCCGTTTCAACTTGCGTCCAGGAAATCTTAGCTCCTTTTTCACAAAGTCCACGTTTGGTTACGAAGTTATAAACTCCTCCTTTTCCTTCTTTACTTCCCGGGAACCAGTTCTGTACAGTACTGTACTTAATTTCGGCATCATCTAATGCTATAAGTTCTACAACCGCCGCGTGTAATTGATTTTCGTCACGGGTAGGTGCGGTACAACCTTCAAGATAACTAACATAACTTCCCGGTTCTGCAACTACAAGCGTACGCTCAAATTGCCCGGTACCAGCCTGGTTAATTCTAAAATACGTTGAAAGTTCCATTGGGCATCTAACGCCTTTTGGAATGTAGCAAAATGAACCATCACTAAATACTGCAGAATTTAATGCTGCGTAAAAGTTATCGGTTGTAGGTACTACTGAGCCTATGTATTTTTTAACAAGCTCAGGATGTTCCCTGATTGCTTCTGAAATTGAACAAAAAATAATTCCTTTTTCAGCTAGCGTCTTTTTAAATGTTGTGGTTACAGAAACAGAATCCATAACTACATCTACAGCAACACCGGCAAGTTTTTTCTGTTCGTCTACAGAAATTCCAAGCTTTTTAAAAGTATCCAACAATTCTGGATCTACTTCGTCTAAACTCTCGTATTTAGGTTTTTTATTAGGAGCCGAATAGTAAGAAATATTCTGAAAATTTGGCTTTTCGTAATGCACGTTAGCCCATTCAGGTTCTTTCATGGTTTTCCAATGGCGATATGCTTTTAGTCGCCATTCAGTCATCCATTCCGGTTCTTCTTTCTTTTTGGAGATCGCTCTAACAATATCTTCATTTAATCCCACAGGAAATGTATCCGATTCAATGTCGGTATAAAACCCGTACTCATATTCTTTCGTTTCGAGCTCTTTTTTTAAATCATCTTCAGTATATGCCATCTCTTATTTATTCAAAAATATTTAAGGTTCAAAAGTTTAAAAATTTAGAGGTTTAATCTTTATTTTTAAATTCTGTTCCTTTTAATTAATTACAGAGAAAAACTTTCTCCGCATCCACAGGTTCTTTGGGCGTTAGGATTATTAAATACAAATCCCTTGCCGTTTAATCCGCCAGAAAATTCTAAAACAGTTCCTGCCAGGTATAATACGCTGCGTTTATCTACTACTATTTTTATATCGTTGTCTTCAAAAAGTTTGTCATCTTCGGCCTTGGATTTGTCAAAATTTAACTCATAAGACAAACCAGAGCAGCCTCCGCTTTTCACACCTACCCGAACAAAGTCTTTCATATTGTCAAAACCCTCTTCACTCATAAGTGTGGCAATCTTTTTTTTAGCGCTTTCGCTTACTTTTATCATAGCTTAAAAAGATTAATTCTAAATTGGGTACAAATATACTATAAAACAAGCGGTTTACCATAGCGCTGGTATATGTTTTAAGAATACATTGATAAGTCCTGCCAATTCTAATTTTTGAAAGGTCAATTGCTTTTAAATAACTGAAAATTAAAGCATTTAGTGTTTATTTTCAATTCTTTCTGAAATAAATAAACCGTCGTTTTTTTAATCTATGCCTATCTTTATAATGGCAGTTGAATAATATTCAGTTATTTTGCAAATTAAAATAATTAGTTATGTTTCAGGATAGTCAGGATATGCGCACAAACCTTTCAGAATTAGGTGAATTTGGATTAATAGATCATCTTACCAAAGGTTTTGAACCCAAACTTTCTTCAACTGTAAAAGCCATTGGCGACGATGCTGCAGTATTAAATTTTGAAAATAAACACACCGTAGTAACTACAGATCTTTTGGTGGAAGGTGTTCATTTTGATTTGGCTTATATGCCTCTTAAACATTTGGGGTATAAGGCGGTAATGGTAAATGCTTCAGATGTTTACGCAATGAATGCTAAAGCCACCCAAATCACTGTTTCTATAGCAGCTTCAAACAGGTTTCCGGTAGAAGCGCTGGAAGAATTATATTCGGGTATTGAACTTGCTGCGAAATTATATAATATTGATGTGGTAGGTGGTGATACTACTTCTTCAACTTCAGGCTTATTAATTAGTATCACCGCACTCGGCATTGCTGACAAAGAAGATATTGTTTACCGTAGCGGTGCTAAACCAAATGATTTGCTTGTGGTGACCGGCGATCTTGGTGCGGCTTATATGGGTCTGCAAATTTTAGAGCGTGAAAAAGAGGTTTTTAAAGCCAATCCGAACGCCCAACCAGATCTGGATCCTTATACTTATTTAATTGAAAGACAATTGAAGCCGGAAGCAAGAAAAGATATTGCGCCTTTATTGAAGGAACTTGGTGTAAAACCAACTTCTATGATAGATATTAGCGACGGACTCTCCTCTGAAATCATCCATTTATGTAAAAATTCTCAGGTTGGTGCAAATTTATATGAAGAGAAAATTCCGCTAGACCCGGCAGTGATTTCGGTTTGTGAGGAGTTTGATATAGATAGTACTACTATTGCTTTAAGTGGTGGCGAAGATTACGAATTACTTTTCACTATTTCCCAGGAAGATTATGATAAAATAAAAGCAAATCCTAACTTAACCGTAATAGGCCATATGGCAGAGGAAAAAGAAGGAATGCATTTAATAACGCGTGCAAACCAGAAGTTGCCACTAATTGCAAGAGGCTGGAATTCTATGGAAGATAAAAATGAAAAATCTGAGAAAAAGGAATAAATTTCCGGGAATTTAATTCCGAAATAAATGCTTAAGAAGCGTGAGCGTAATGCTTACGCTTTCTTTTTTGGTGTATTTTGGAAATATAATCGTTGGTTTCTTTGAATTTTGGGGTTAACCGAGCCAAAAAACCATTTGCGGTATCGGTCATTTCCATGCCGCATTTCTCGCATTTGTATTCGTGAACGTGATCTGTAACATTTTTAGACACGCGTAATTTATGCCCGAAAATGCTGCAAAGAACTCTTCCGAATGAAAATCTAGTAGGGTGTTTTTCTTTCATAAAAGCTTGATTTTCTTATTTCTGAAAGTCTAAAGTATAAAAAAAAGTTAAACTTTCGACAAAAAGTTAAAATTTATCGACAAATTGCAAAATTTTAAAGAGTTCATTTTTATCTTCCAAAAAGGCTAAATGACCACCCGGAAGACTTTCAAACTCACTTCCACAACGTTTAGCTATGACTTTTATTGTGTTAAAATCCATAACAGGATCATTTTTTCCTGCAATCACAATTTTTTGTCCTTTAAAATTTGCAAAAAGCCCGGTGTGATCTGTACGAATTTTCATTCCTTTAATTGCAGCGTAGATTCCTTCAGTAGAAAACTTAAGAGCGCGATTTTTTAATTCTTCAATTTGAGGTTTGAATAATTTATTATTTGCTGGCATCAATAAATTTGAGATAGCCATACTTACAAAAGCCCTTTTGTTTTTTAGAACCAAAGCAGCCGCGCGGTCGCGATTTGCTTTTCGTTCTTCAGAATCTTCCTGCGGAGTAGAATTTACCAACACCAGACTGTTGCACATTGTAGGAAAAATATTTTGAAATTCCAAACTCACATAGCCACCCATAGAATGACCTGCAAAAGAAGCCTGTTGAATATCAAGCTCGTCCAAAACCGCTTTTACTGCTTTTGCCATTTCAGCCATCGTGTGCACTTCTACAATATTCCCAGATTCACCGTGCCCGGGGAGGTCTATGCAAATAACCTTTCGCTTTGCTGATAGTTCTACCACAAAATCCTGCCATATTTCTTTAGACTCTAAAAAGCCATGCAAGAGAACTAGAGGATTTCCTGTTCCCTGTGAGGTAAAAGAAATAGGTGTGTTTTTATAGGTTGTTTTCATTAGTGCTTAAAATAGAAAAAGCCACGAATTCACAAAATAATTCTTGCATTCGTGGCTTTGGTTTTAAATCGTCATCCTGAACTGGTTTCAGGATCTTTCATTATTCTGGTAGATCTCATATTTGAATCTGAAACAAGTTCAGATACGTAAAAAGTAATTGACCTATTCTATTAAGAATTCATAATATCCTCAATCTCCTCAATTTCAATTGGGATATTGCGCATTAAGTTGAAAGGCTCGCCTTCTGGCTGAATTACCACATCATCTTCCAAACGAATTCCGAAACCTTCATCGGGTAAATAAATTCCCGGTTCTACGGTGAAAACCTGGTTGGGCTTCATGGGTTCGGTTAAAATCCCGTAATCGTGGGTGTCTAATCCAATATTATGCGCGGTCCCGTGCATAAAATATTTTTTATAAGCAGGCCATTTTGGGTCTTCATTTTGAACATCGGCTTTATCCAATAAGCCATGATCTAGTAATTCTGATGTCATTAATTTACCGACTTCTTTATGGTATTCTGCCCATATTGTTCCGGGAACCAACCATTTTGTAGCTTCTTTTTTAACCTTATTTACAGTGTTGTAAATCTGTTTCTGTCTATCAGAAAACTTTCCTGAAACCGGAATAGTTCTGGTCATATCACTGGAATAATTGGCATATTCTGCCCCGGTGTCTAAAAGGATTAAATCTCCTTCTTTACATTGTTGGTTATTCTCGGTATAATGCAGTACGTTGGCGTTATTTCCACTGGCAATAATTGGAGTGTAAGCGAATCCGCGGCTACGGTTTCTAATCATTTCATGCCAGTATTCGGCTTCAATTTCGTGTTCCCACACTCCGGGTTTTGTGAATTTTAATGCCCTGCGGAAAGCTTTTTCGGTAATATCGCAAGCTTTTTGCATTAGATCCAGCTCAATAGGGTCTTTTACTGAACGTAGACGCTGCAAAATAGGATTACTTTTCGCAACCTGGTGTGCAGGATATTTTTCTTTACACCATTTTATAAATCTTTCGTCACGAGTTTCGGTTTGTACATTCGCACGATAATGCTCGTTGGTATTGAAATATACTGTCTCGCATTGGGACATTACTTCAAAGAAAATCTTCTCAAAATCCTGAAGCCAGTAAACCGTTTCTATACCGCTAACTTCTAAAGCTTTTTCCTTATCTAATTTTGCGCCTTCCCAAACTGCGATATGCGGATTAGTTTCCGTAAGAAATAAAATCTCACGATGCTCCGGTTTTGGGGCATCCGGGAAAAGCACCAAAATTGCTTCCTCCTGGTCTACACCGCTTAAATAAAATAAATCCCTGTTTTGCTGAAAAGGCATAGTGCTATCGGCACCAATCGGGTAAATATCGTTAGCATTAAAAACCGCAAGGCTGTTAGGCTTCATTCCAGCCGTAAAGCTTTTTCGGTTTTTTATAAATAATTTACTGTCTATTTGATCGTATTTCATTTGTTTATATTTTAAACCTCGCAGGTTTCCAAAACCTGTGAGGTTTGTTCGTTTGTAAAGTCTTCCTGCAAAGTTATCATTATCTCCCAGAGGAAAAAACCTCCAGGCAAGCCTATAAGTATTATCTGGAACTATAACTTGATTTCGAGACAAATCCTGGTTTACTCATATAAACCCAAACGGTTTTTAAGCTCTAGATTTTTCTTTTGTAATTTTTTCACCTGCCTTAATAAATGCTGAATTGCTTCAAGCCCTTCCAAATTTATATCGAGGTCGTAATGCAAACGCCATAGCCTCTCAAATTCTGAAATCTCATCGCAATGCACATACTCTGTGTCTTCTACGGTAATAATTTCTATCAAACCGCTTTCGTAAAGCGAACTAACAAAAGTGCGTTTCACTTTATACCTTGCGCAAATCTCATCGGTTGGTATTAAATCTTCTAAATTCATGAGCGTAATTTTTGAAGTTCTTGAAACAGTTCTCTTTCTCTCGCGCTTAAGTTTGTCGGCATTTTTACATCATAAGTGATAATTAAATCTCCAAACTGATTTTCCTTTTTATATTTCGGAAAGCCTTTGCCTTTTAATTTCACTTTAGTTCCGGGTTGGGTTTCAGGCTTTACTTTTAACTTAACTTTTCCGCCAAAAGTGTCTACGGTGAGTTCCCCGCCAAGTAAAGCGGTATATAAATCCAGGTTTACAGTGCAGAATAAATTCTCTTTTTCTCTTTTGAATTTTGTGTTGTTTGCAATATTAAAAGTGATATAAAGATCGCCTTTAGGGCCACCCTGAACGCCCGGCCCGCCGTGACCTTTAATCTTAATGGTTTGCCCATTCTCAACTCCGGCGGGTATTGTAAGTCGGATATTTTTCCCATTTACCGTTAGCGTTTGTTTGTGACTGGTATACACATCGCTTAGGTTTAGCTGAAGTTCAGCATTAAAATCCTGGCCTTTAAAATGACGGCCGCGGCCTGAACCGTGAGCTCTTGCGCCACTGCCAAACATTTCTTCAAAGAAGTCTGAAAAAGTATCATCGTCAAAATTTCCTGAATAGGAATAGCCGCCCTGGCCGCCACCAAATCCGCCGCCCGAGTAAGCTCTGCCGCCAGAAGCTTGCTGTTGTTTTTTAGCTTCTTCGTAAGCATCGGCGTGTTGCCAGTCTTTCCCGTATTGGTCGTATTTCTTACGTTTTTCGGGATCGCTCAAAACTTCGTTGGCTTCATTTATTTGCTGAAACCTGAGCTGAGCTTCCTTATTATTGGGGTTGAGATCTGGGTGATATTTCCTGGCCAGCTTCCGGTAGGCTTTTTTAATATCAGCCTGGCTGGCAGATTTATCTAATTCCAGCAATTTGTAGTAGTCTATAAAATCCATGAAAACTTATGAATTAATGTTGAAATTCTATCTCCTGAAATTACTAAAAAGCTGGCTTAGTTCCCATTAAGTTTTTGCAAAATCGGAGAAATTAGGAGAAATTCAACCAAAAGGTGATTTTCGCAATCTTCAAGTTTGGGAATAATATTTTTAATGTTTCCCGAAAATTCTACTCGAGTTTACTCCGAAGTAGTTTACTGCTGAAATTAAATTGTAATTATTATTAAAAATTATTTTTAATATGAAGTTAATATTCAATTTTAAATTTTCATATGTAACCAGATATACTCTATTAGCTTTTTTTATGAAATATTTATTCAATATTTGTTTCAATATTAATACTTAAAACTTTAATGCTGTGTGTGGAATTGTTTGTGCATTCGATTTAAAAGAGAAGTCTGAAGACTTAAGACCTCAAATATTAGAAATGGCTAAATGTTTAAGACATCGTGGCCCAGACTGGAGTGGAATTTATAGTGATGAAAAAGCGATTTTGGCGCATGAGCGTCTGGCTATTGTAGATCCTATTTCTGGTGGACAACCATTATTATCTGATGATAAACAGCTAGTGCTTGCTGCAAATGGCGAGATCTATAATCATAAAGAATTAAGAAGTCAGTTTCCAAATTATAATTTTCAAACAAAATCTGATTGTGAGGTTATCCTTGCGCTCTATAAAGAAAAAGGAGATAGCTTTTTAGATGAATTAAACGGGATTTTTGGTTTTGCTATTTATGATGCTGAGAATGATGAGTATTTTATTGCTCGAGATCATATGGGGATTATTCCTTTATATATAGGCTGGGATCAAAACGGAACCTTTTATGTAGCTTCAGAACTTAAAGCTCTGGAAGGAAAATGTACTAAGATTGAATTATTTCCTCCCGGGCATTATTTATCCAGTAAAAAGGAAGGTTTTCAAAAATGGTATGAGCGTGACTGGATGGAATATGATGCCGTAAAGGATAATGAAACCAGTATCGAAGATTTAAAGGAAGCTCTTGAAAAAGCGGTACACCGGCAGTTAATGAGTGATGTTCCTTATGGGGTTTTACTTTCAGGTGGCTTAGATTCTTCAATTACTTCTGCAGTTGCCAAATTGTATTCAGAAAAAAGAATAGAGAGTGACGATAAAGACGCGGCCTGGTGGCCGAGATTGCACTCTTTTGCCATAGGGTTAGAGGGTTCGCCAGATCTTGCGGCTGCACAAAAAGTGGCCGATCATTTAGACACGGTGCATCACGAAATAAAATTCACTATACAGGAAGGATTAGATGCGATTAAAGATGTGATTTATCATTTAGAAACTTATGATGTAACCACAATTAGGGCGTCTACTCCTATGTATTTAATGGCTAGAACTATCAAATCTTTGGGAATCAAAATGGTGCTTTCGGGTGAAGGTGCAGATGAAATATTTGGTGGATATCTTTACTTTCATAAAGCTCCGAGTGCAAAGGATTTTCACGAGGAGACCGTTCGAAAATTAGATAAATTACATCAATATGATTGTTTGCGGGCTAATAAATCTCTTAGCGCCTGGGGTATAGAGGGTCGTGTTCCATTTTTGGATAAAGAATTTATGGACGTAGCCATGAGAATAAACACGAAAGATAAGATGATTACCGGGGAACGTATTGAAAAATGGGTCCTAAGAAAGGCATTTGAAGATTATTTGCCAGAAAGCGTAGCCTGGAGACAAAAAGAACAATTTTCAGATGGGGTTGGTTATAGTTGGATAGATACTTTAAAAGAATTGGTTAATGCAGAGGTGAGCGATGAGCAGCTTAAAAATGCACACTTTAAATTTCCAATTCAGCCACCATCTAGTAAAGAAGAATATTATTACCGATCTATTTTCACCGATCATTTTCCAAGTGATGCGGCAGCAATGTCAGTACCTTCTGTACCTTCTGTAGCCTGTAGTACACCAACCGCTTTAGAATGGGATGAGTCTTTTAAAAATATGAACGATCCATCGGGTAGAGCAGTAGCAAATGTTCATGCTGATAGTTACCAAAAAGCTTAGAAAAATAATTTCGAAAATTAAATTTTATTAAAAAGCTACCTAAATCTATGGGTAGCTTTTTTTATGGAGTTTTAATTCCTAACCTGGTTGTGAATTGTGTAGCCGTATTTATATGAATTTTCAGCAAAAAGAATTGAAGTGCCTTGGAAGATAGCATTAGGTAAAGGTTTTAAGCTTTATTATTGTGTTAATTCGGAATAATAATCTTCAACAAAATTATCGCTTACTTATACTTGTTCTAAATAGTCCTATAAACAGCCTTGAAAGTTTGTCCGTAAGTGATTTGGAGTGTATTTTTGCTGTTAAATTTCTATAAAATTATCAAACCAATGGGTGGATTTCTAAATTCAACCATAGCAAGAAAATTTGCTATGGCCTTATCGGGACTATTTCTGGTCTTATTTTTAGCTCAGCATTTCAGCATCAATTTTATTTCAGTATTCAGTAAAGACGTCTTTAATGAAGTTTCTCACTTTATGGGAACCAACTTTTTTGTCCAGGCTTTATTGCAACCGGTTCTAATTTTTGGAGTGATTTTTCACTTTGTAATGGGTTTTATACTGGAAGCGAAAAACCGTGGAGCAAGAGACATAAAATATGTGAAGTTTGCCGGAAATGAAAATTCAAGCTGGGTTTCAAGAAATATGATTTACTCCGGACTTGTAGTTTTAGCTTTTTTAGGGCTTCACTTTTACGATTTCTGGTTTCCGGAAATGATTCATAAATATATAGAATCGCATCCCGAAGACGCTGCTCGTTATTATGATGAGTTAGTGGCGAAATTCCAAAGCCCGGTTAGAACAATATTATACGTGGTTTCATTTGTATTTTTGGCCCTTCACCTTTATCACGGCTTTTCTTCTTCTTTCCAATCTGTTGGATGGAGAAATAAGTACGCTAAAGGACTTAGAGGATTTACCAAAGCTTATGCGATCATCATACCGCTAGGATTTATTTTTATAGCCCTTTTTCACTATATTAATAACCTTTAATACGTAAGATTTATGTCAGTTTTAGATTCAAAAATACCTAAAGGGCCTCTAGCAGAAAAGTGGACCAATCATAAAAATGATATTAACCTGGTAAACCCGGCCAATAAGCGTAATATCGATGTTATCGTTATTGGAACAGGTCTTGCGGGAGGAGCTGCAGCTGCAACTCTTGCCGAATTAGGTTATAATGTAAAAACATTTTGTTATCAAGATTCTCCAAGACGTGCTCACTCAATCGCCGCCCAAGGAGGAATTAACGCCTCCAAAAATTACCAGGGAGATGGCGATTCAGATTACCGTTTGTTTTACGATACTGTAAAAGGTGGGGATTATCGTTCTCGTGAAGGGAACGTTTATCGTCTTGCTGAGGTTTCAGGAAATATTATAGATCAATGTGTGGCACAGGGAGTTCCTTTTGCCCGTGAATATGGTGGTTATTTAGATAACCGCTCTTTTGGTGGGGTGCTTGTTTCCCGTACCTTTTATGCGAAAGGACAAACAGGACAACAGTTGTTGTTGGGAGCATATTCAGCAATGAACCGCCAAATTAACCGTGGAAAGATCAAGCCTTACAACCGTCACGAAATGATGGATTTGGTATTGGTAGATGGTAAAGCTCGTGGAATTATTGCCAGAAATATGGTTACCGGTGAGATTGAACGCCACTCGGCTCACGCCGTGGTATTGGCTTCCGGTGGTTATGGGAATGTTTTCTTCCTTTCTACAAATGCGATGGGAAGTAACGTGATGGCAGCCTGGAGAGCTCACCGTAGAGGAGCTTATTTCGCTAACCCTTGCTATACACAAATTCACCCAACCTGTATTCCGGTTACCGGAGATCACCAGTCTAAATTGACTTTGATGTCTGAATCTCTTCGGAATGATGGACGAATCTGGGTGCCTAAGAAAGAAGAAGATGCAAAGGCAATAAGAGAAGGCAAGAAAAAACCAACAGAACTTTCAGAAGAAGAAAGAGATTATTATTTAGAGCGTCGTTATCCCGCATTTGGTAACCTTGTGCCTCGAGATGTGGCTTCAAGAGCAGCTAAAGAGCGTTGCGATGCCGGTTATGGAGTAAATAAAACAGGACAGGCAGTTTATCTTGATTTCTCTAGTGCTATTGAGCGTTACGGAAAAGAAAAAGCCTTTACCTCTGGAAATAAAAATGCTTCAAAAGAAGAAATTACAAAACTTGGGAAAGAAGTTGTGGCTTCTAAATACGGAAACCTCTTCGATATGTATCAGAAGATCGTAGACCAGAATCCGTATGAAACCCCAATGATGATATATCCTGCGGTTCACTATACAATGGGTGGACTTTGGGTAGATTACAACCTACAAACTACCATTCCTGGTTGTTATGCTGCCGGAGAAGCAAACTTCTCAGATCACGGCGCTAACAGACTTGGGGCTTCTGCATTAATGCAAGGGCTGGCAGATGGTTATTTTGTACTACCATACACTATTGGAGATTATTTATCAAAAGACATTCGTACCGGAGCAATTCCTACAGATTCAGCAGAATTTGAAGAAACCGAGAAAGCAGTGAAGGAGCGAATTGATAAAATGATGAATGCCGGCGGAACGAAATCTGTAGATTCCTATCACAAGGAATTAGGATTGATTATGTGGAACAAATGTGGAATGGCACGTAATGCAGAAGGATTAAAAGAAGCGATTGAAGAAATTGCAGCTTTAAGAGAAGATTTCTGGAAAAACGTAAAAGTTCCCGGAAGTGCAACTTCTAAGAACGCCGAGCTTGAAAAAGCAGGTCGTGTAGCAGATTTCCTTGAACTTGGAGAGTTATTCGCTAAAGATGCACTACATAGAGAAGAATCTTGTGGAGGGCACTTTAGAGAAGAATACCAAACCGAGGAAGGTGAAGCTTTAAGAGACGATGAGAACTTTAAGTATGTTGCTGCCTGGGAATATAAAGGGAAACCTGCAGATGCCGTGCTTCATAAAGAAGACCTGGTATTTGAAAATATAGAATTGAAAACAAGAAGTTATAAATAGAATTGAGATTTTAGTATTGAGTATAAAAGCTCAATACTAAATACTCACTACTCAATACTTTTAACGATATGAAGTTAACACTTAAAATATGGCGTCAGGAAAATGCCACTGCTAAAGGAAAAATGGTAGATTATCCTGTAGATGGGATAGACGGTGATATGTCTTTTCTTGAAATGCTGGATATACTTAACGAGCAGTTGGTAGAAAAAGGAGAAGATACCATTCAGTTTGATCACGATTGTCGTGAGGGAATTTGTGGTTCCTGTTCTTTGCAAATTAACGGGGAGCCTCACGGGCCAGATAAGTTAATCGCAACCTGCCAGTTGCATATGCGTTCTTTTAAAGATGGTGATACCATTTATATAGAGCCATTTAGAGCAAAAGCTTTTCCGGTAATAAAAGACCTTATTGTAGATCGTACTGCTTTTGACAGGATTCAACAAGCCTGGGGATATGTTTCGGTAAATACTTCGGGGAACACCGTAGATGCCAATACTATTCCTATAGAAAAAGAAAAAGCCGATGAAGCTTTTAACGCGGCAACCTGTATTGGTTGTGGAGCTTGTGTAGCAGCTTGTAAAAATGCAAGTGCTATGTTGTTTACTTCAGCAAAAGTTTCTCAATATGCTTTGCTTCCGCAAGGGCGTGTAGAAGCTACTGAGCGTGTTCAGGCAATGGTCAGACAAATGGACGAAGAAGGATTTGGAAACTGTAGTAATACGGGAGCCTGCGAAATAGAATGTCCTAAAGGAATTTCTTTAGAGAATATCGCGCGTATGAACCGTGAATATCTTGCAGCTAGCGTAAAAGGATAAAACTTCCTTAAATACAAATAAATCAATCCCAAATTCCTTTTGAATTTGGGATTTTTTATGCAACTTATTTAAAAATAACATAATGCCAGATTTCCAAAATCTTCCTTCAAAACTTCCAGCCGGAAAAACCAGTATATTTTCAGTAATGAGTGGACTGGCAAGAAAGCATAATGCGATAGATCTTTCTCAGGGTTTTCCGAATTTCGAAACCGATAATCATTTAAAGGAGCTGGTTTGTAAAGCTATGAAAGATGGCTACAACCAGTATCCGCCAATGAATGGCATTCCCGAATTGCGTGAGCAAATAGTTAGTAAAATAGAAAATCTTTACGGGAAGAAATACGATGAAGCTTCTGAAATTATCTTCACCGCTGGAGCTACCCAGGCATTGTATTGTGCTATAAGCGCATTTGTTCATCCTGGAGATGAAGTAATTGTCTTTAAACCGGCTTACGATTCTTACGAACCGGACATTAAACTGGCCGGTGGGAAACCTGTTTTAATTGAATTAAAAGGAAAAGATTTTAAAATTGACTGGCAGGAAGTGGAAGAAAAAATCACTTCTAAAACCAGGATGATCGTAATCAATACACCGCATAATCCGACTGGAACTGTTCTTTCAAAAAACGATATGCAGCAACTTGAAAAATTGCTAAAAGACACCAATATTATCCTGTTAAGCGATGAGGTTTATGAGCATCTTATTTATGATGAGGAACAGC
The DNA here is from genome assembly GCF_002311535.1 of Salegentibacter sp. UBA1130. Taxonomy (NCBI): domain Bacteria; kingdom Pseudomonadati; phylum Bacteroidota; class Flavobacteriia; order Flavobacteriales; family Flavobacteriaceae; genus Salegentibacter; species Salegentibacter sp. UBA1130. Next base: position 29,220 of record NZ_DCAP01000001.1, read on the forward strand.
ATCAAAGTGCCTCAAAGTTCCTTGGTTTAGCTGAAAGAGCTATTGTTTGTGCTTCTTTTGGGAAAACTTTTCATAACACGGGTTGGAAAATGGGCTACTGCGTGGCACCCGAAGTTTTAATGAAAGAGATCATTAAGTTTCATCAGGCTACGGTTTTTTGTGTTAATCATCCAATGCAAAGAGCTTTCGCTGAATATTTAAAAAATCCGGATCATTATTTGAACCTGGGAAATTTCTATCAGAAAAAGCGAGATAAGTTTTTGGAATTGATGCAGGGCTCAAAATTTAAAGGAACACCTTCAAAAGGAACCTATTTCCAAGTGATGGATTATTCAGAAATTACCGATGAACACGATGTGGATTTTGCGAAAAGATTAATTACTGAATTCGGACTGGCCACAATTCCGGTTTCGGTATTTCATAAAGATGGCAAAGATCACAAACAATTGCGTTTCTGTTTTGCCAAAACCGATGAAACCCTGGAAAAAGCAGCTGAGATTTTACATAAATTATAATATTACGTCATCCTGAACTTGTTTCAGGATCTAATTATGCAAGTCTAAAGGAGAAGGCGGAAGCCGACGCGGCAATCTGTGCTTTTCTAAAATCCGCAAGAGATTACTTCTCCCGATTAGCATCGGGATCGTAATGACGTATAGTTTCATACATTGTAATTAGATGACAATAAACCTCCAAAACCAAACTTTTGAACTCCACCCCAGCGGTGCCGCTTTTTGGAAAGAAGAGGAAATCCTCTTAATTAGCGATGTGCATTTGGGGAAGATCTCGCATTTCAGGAAATTTGGAAGTGCAGTGCCTCATAAAGCTATTAATGCAAATTTTTTAAGGCTGAGTGAAGTTGTTGGGAAATTTCAGCCTAAAACCGTCTGTTTTCTAGGCGATCTTTTTCATAGCGATCTTAATAGTGAGTGGAAATTATTCGAAAACTGGCTCAGTTATGTAGAAGCCGAAGTAGTTTTAATAGCAGGAAATCACGATATAATTTCTCCCTTAAAATATGAAAAGCTGGGCGTTAAAATTCATTCAGAATGGCAGCTTAATGGTTTTTTACTTACCCATCATCCTGAAAACAGAGTAGGTTTCTTTAATCTTTGTGGCCATATTCATCCTGGCTACCGATTAAATGGAAAAGGAAAACAAAGCCTGAAGTTACCTTGTTTTTTCCGAAGAAAAGATCAGTTGATCTTTCCTGCGTTTGGAGAATTCACCGGGAATTTTATGATGAAGCTAAATGAAGGGGAAAAAGCATACGCGATTACCCAAAATGAAGTAATTTTAATAGAAAACAGCTAAAAATGGAAAAACGTCTTGCTATTTTAAATTTCATCTCGGTAATCTTGATCATTGCGGTAAGTTATATTTCCCAAACCGGGATTATTAACGGCAACACTATGGGCAGCCTTAGCGCCGAGTATTATAATCTTTTTACTCCTGCAGGTTACGCTTTTGCCATTTGGGGAATAATCTTCCTTTCGCTTTTAGGTTTTTCCGGCTATCAACTTTTCCAGGCATTTTCCGCGAAAAATGATCTGGAGTTTTTAAGGAATTCTGGGTATTGGTTTCTAATTGCTAACCTTGCCAATGCCGGTTGGGTTATCGCCTGGCTTAATGAATTTACAGGACTTTCGGTTTTATTGATGTTTCTAATTATGTTTTCCTTAATAAAAGTCATTCTCAATACCAATATGGAGCGCTGGGATGCTCCCTTAAAGATCATTGCTTTTAGTTGGTGGCCTATCTGCTTGTATTCGGGTTGGATCGCCGTTGCCAGTATCGCCAATGTTTCGGCTTACCTTTCTAAAATAGGCTGGACAGCCCCGTTTTTTGGGGAAGAAATTTGGACGGTTATTATTATTGCAGTGGCTGTTTTTATAAATATCGCTATCATCTGGCGCAGAAATATGCGGGAATTTGCCGCAGTTGGAGTTTGGGCGTTAATCGCTATTTATTTTAGACATTTTGGCGAAATTCCACTTATTACTTATTCTGCTTTAATAGGTGCGGTTGCTATTTTTTCAAATATTATTTATCACGGTTGGATGAATAAGGAAACTAACCCGATGTATAAGTTCCTTGAGAGTAAAACTAAATCCAGTAGTCAATAAAAAAGTAAAGAATTTAAACCATTCCTTTAATGTCGCTTGCCCAACTGGGATAAGTGAAAATCATTTTTTTTAAAGTTTCACAATCAAGCTTTCCACACATCGCCATTACAAACATATTGATGATTTCTGAAGCTTCCGGGCCAACCAAATGAGCGCCAAGTACCAATCCGGTTTTCTTATCCACTAAGGTCTTATAAGCATATATCTTTTCATTGATGTGTTTAGCATTAAACCAGTCGGGCACTAATTTATGTTCCAGTTCATAGTCGTATCCCTGTTCCTTAGCTTCTTTTTCTGAAAGTCCTACGAAAGCCAGTTTTGGTAGGGTATAAACCACGGTAGGTTGAGGAGGATAATCTGCTTTTTTAGGCTCTTTACTATTTAAAAGATTTGCTGAAACGATCTTTGATTCCTGTGAAGAAAGCGGGGTTAAAGGTAATCCCGAACTGTCTGAAACATCACCACAGGCATACACGTTTTTATTGGTTGAATTTTGAAGAAATTCGTTAACCGTAATTCCCTTTTTTGAAAAGGCAACGTTTCCTTTTTCCAGATCCAGATCTTCTATAGATGGAACACGACCTGCAGTATTAAAAACCATTTCAGCTTTTGCTGAAATCTCTTTCCCATCCTGAATTCCTTTTACCCTAAAGTTCTTTTGCAGCTTTTCAATTTCCTTCACTTCTGCATTAAAAATAAAATCGATTCCCAGATCTTCTTCCGAAACCTGCTGGATGTAGTTCACCATATCTTCATCAAAGTTGGAAAGCGGACCTGGCATAAAATCCATCATGGTGACTTTTACACCAAAACGGGCTGCGATATGCGCGAATTCCATCCCAATATATCCGGCGCCGATAAAAATCATTGTTTCGGGTAATTCTTTTAGATCGAGAAAATCTTCACTTAAAAGAGCGTATTCTTCGCCAGGAATTCTCAACGGCATAGGTTTTTGTCCGGTTGCGATAACGATCTTATCTGCGGTTATCGTTTTGCCTTCCACAGAAAGCGTGTTTTTATCTAAAAATTTCGGAGATTGGTGATACATTTTTATGTCCAGGGCTGCCAGATCTTTTTCGGTAGCAGCAGGAATGGCATCTAAGAATGTTTCTTTAAAAGTCATTAGATCACTCCAATTTACTTCCGGCATTTTCGTAATTCCTTTACCTTGCATTTTAGTGGCGCGATCTATAATTTCGGTAAAACCTACCAGAACTTTTTTAGGATCACAGCCACGATTTGGGCAGGTGCCGCCATACTCCCTGTTATCGGTTATCGCTACTTTCCATCCTGCTTTAGCGCAATCTTTAGCAACACCCTTTCCGGCGGTCCCGGTTCCTATCACAAATACATCAAAATGCTCAAATCCCATAATTATAAATTCTTACAGCAAATTAGGCATCTGCAGGCATTTTTGCTGTTATGAAAATGGTAAAAGTGGAGTAGAGATAAAATTTGTAATTTTATAAGACCAATAATATTCTGATTATGGAAACAATAGCGTTAAAGAAAACGGTCCTTAAATATGTTGAAGAAGCAGATGCACGTCTATTAGAAATGATGCTTTCTCTCGCCGAAAGTTATGAAAATAACGACTCTTCAGTTCTCTCCGAATCAGATTACCATGAAATGGATAACCGCAGGTTGAATCATTTAAAAGAGAAAAGCGAATCATATTCCTGGGAAGAAGTGCAGCAAAGAGCTAAAAATGCTTTGAAGAAATGACTTTTAAGCTTATAATTAAAGAGGAAGCTCAATTAGAAGTAATTGAAGCTTTTCTTTATTATGAGAGAAAACAAAGTGGGTTGGGTGATTTATTTTTAGATCATCTTAACTCGTATTTTAAGTGGATTAAAAACTATCCTTTTCATTTTTCGGAGAAAAGAAAACCATTTAGGGAAGCTGTAGTCAAACGCTTCCCCTATGTTATTATCTACGAAGTCCAGGAGAGTGAGGTGAGTGTTTATTCCGTATTTAATTCCTGGCAAGATCCCGAAAAGAAAAAAGTATAAATCAACTAACGTTAAAAAAATGTTGAGAGGTTGCGGGACAAAATTTCTGCAATTATCTTTGCGCCAATGAGTAAAACTATTATCGCCCAAAGCTTTGCACAATCCTCGCAACAGCAGGAATTGAGGGATTCCCTTGTCTCTTCTGAAAAAAATCGGACTAAAATTCAACTTAAAGGACTTGTTGGTTCTGCTTTTTCTTTTGTTGTAGCCAATGCGTTTAAAGAAGCAGAAAAACCCTTTTTGCTGATTTTTAACGATAAGGAAGAAGCGGCTTATTATTTAAACGATCTCGAGCAGCTGGTAGGAGAAAAAAATGTGCTTTTTTATCCCGGCAGTTACCGCCGTCCATATCAAATTGAGGAAACAGATAATGCAAATGTATTATTACGAGCCGAAGTTTTAAACCGAATTAATTCGCGTAAAAAACCAGCGATAATTGTTACCTATCCTGATGCTTTATTTGAAAAAGTAGTTACCCGAAAAGAACTGGATAGAAGCACGCTAAAAATTTCTGTAGAAGATGAACTTTCTATAGATTTTGTAAACGAGGTTTTATTCGAATATAAATTCAAAAGGGTTGATTTTGTAACCGAACCGGGCGAGTTCTCAGTACGTGGGGGGATTATAGATGTTTTTTCCTTTAGTAACGACGAGCCTTACCGTATCGAGTTTTTTGGAGATGAAGTAGACAGCATCAGAAGTTTTGATGTAGAAACCCAGCTTTCTACAGATAAGGTGAAGAAAATTTCGGTGATGCCGAATGTGGAAAATAAACACCTTGATGAAATACGGGATAGTTTTCTAAAATATATTTCAGAAAAAACCGTGGTGTTTGTTAAAAACCTCGATTTACTCACTGCGCAAGCCGATAAACTTTTTAGCAAGGCAGAAGAAGCCTTTAATAAACTTTCTGAAGATGTAAAACATAGTGAACCCAAAGAGCTGTTTTGTGATGGGCAGTTAATTAAAAGTCAGCTAGAGCTTTTTTCAGTTGTTGAATTGAGTAACCAGACTTATTTAGAAGCTCAGAAAAGTATAGAATTTCAAACAAAACCCCAGCCTTCTTTCAATAAGCAATTCGATTTACTGATTGATAACTTAATTGAAAATCAGGAAAACGGGTATACAAATTATATCTTCTGCGTAAGTGAACAGCAAGCCAAACGGTTCCACGATATCTTCGATGATCAGGAACGTATAGTAAAATACCAAACAATTACTTTGGCTTTATTTCAGGGTTTTATCGATGAAACCGGAAAAAATGTTTGTTACACAGATCACCAGATCTTTGAGCGCTACCATAAGTTTCATCTTAAGAATGGTTATGCTAAAAAACAGGCGATCACGCTTAAGGAACTCGGTAACCTTGAAGTGGGTGATTATGTAACCCATATTGACCATGGAATAGGGAAATTTGGCGGACTTCAGAAAATTGATGTAGAAGGAAAAAAGCAGGAAGCGATCAAGCTTTTCTACGGTGAGCGGGATATTTTATATGTCAGCATTCACTCTCTCCATAAAATTTCGAAATATAACGGGAAGGATGGCAAAGAGCCCAAGATCTTTAAATTGGGAAGTAACGCCTGGAAGAAACTAAAGCAAAAGACCAAGGCGCGTGTTAAACATATTGCCTACAATTTAATTGAACTTTACGCAAAACGAAGATTACAAAAAGGCTTTGCCTTTGGCCCAGATTCTTACTTACAACACGAGCTGGAAGCCTCTTTTATGTATGAAGACACGCCAGATCAAAGTACCGCAACCCAGGCGGTAAAAGAAGATATGGAAAACGAGCGCCCTATGGATCGGTTGGTTTGTGGGGATGTTGGTTTCGGGAAAACAGAGGTTGCTATTCGGGCAGCTTTTAAAGCGGTAGATAACGGTAAACAAGTTGCTGTTCTAGTGCCAACCACTATTTTGGCGTTTCAACATCATGAAACTTTCACTGAACGTTTAAAAGATTTCCCGGTAACAGTAGATTATTTAAATAGGTTTAGAACCGCTAAAGAACGCCGAGAAACTTTAGCCGATCTGGAAAATGGAAAAGTAGATATTGTGATTGGTACGCACCAATTGGTTAATAAAGCGGTGAAATTTAAAGATCTTGGATTACTGATCGTAGATGAAGAACAAAAATTTGGAGTTTCGGTAAAAGATAAACTGAAAACTATCAAGGAAAATGTAGATACACTTACATTAACGGCAACGCCTATTCCAAGAACGCTTCAGTTTAGTTTAATGGCCGCGCGAGATTTATCTACCATCACCACTCCGCCCCCAAACCGTTATCCAATTGAAACTAACGTAATTCGTTTTTCCGAAGAAACTATTCGGGATGCGGTTTCTTATGAAATTCAACGGGGCGGACAGGTTTTCTTTATTCATAACCGGATTGAAAATATTAAAGAAGTCGCCGGAATGATTCAGCGTGTGGTGCCAGATGCTAAGATTGGTGTAGGCCACGGCCAGATGGAAGGCAAGAAGCTGGAAAAACTGATGCTGAGTTTTATCAATGGTGAATTTGACGTTTTGGTTTCAACAACGATCGTGGAAAGCGGACTTGATGTTACTAATGCGAACACTATTTTCATTAATAATGCGAATAATTTTGGGGTTTCAGATCTTCACCAAATGCGAGGTAGAGTAGGACGAAGCAACAAGAAGGCTTTTTGTTACTTTATAACGCCACCGTATTCTGTAATGACTGAAGATGCTCGGAAACGAATTAGTGCTTTAGAGCAATTTTCTGAATTAGGAAGCGGAATTAATATCGCGATGAAAGATTTGGAAATTCGTGGAGCCGGAGACTTACTGGGTGGCGAACAAAGCGGATTTATCAACGAAATTGGTTTTGATACCTATCAGAAGATTTTAAATGAAGCGATTGAGGAATTAAAAGAAAATGAATTTCAGGAGCTTTATAATGAATCTGAAAATATAGAGGATAAAACCTTTGTAAAAGATGCGCAGATCGATACCGATTTTGAGATTCTTTTCCCCGATGATTATATCAATAATATTACTGAAAGACTGAATTTATATACACAGTTAAATAAAATTACTTCAGAAGAAGAATTGCAAAAGTTTGAAGCAGAGCTTGTAGATCGTTTTGGGGAATTACCAACCCAGGCGGTAGATTTACTTAATAGTGTTCGTATAAAGTGGATCGCGGCGAGTATAGGTCTGGAAAAGATCATATTAAAACAAGGCAAATTGATAGGCTATTTTATTTCCGATCAGCAATCCAGATTTTATCAAACCAATACGTTTACCAAGGTGCTGCAATATGTACAAACGCATAAGCATAAATGCACCATGAAAGAGAAGAAAACCAGGAATGGCTTGCGATTGCTCTTAACTTTTGAAAAGATCAATTCGATAGAAAGCGCTTTAAAAGTTTTGCAGCCCCTGGATTTTAGGGTTAAGGAAGAAGAGGTTGAAGCCCCCTAACCTCCGAAGCGGGAATAAAAAAAATGTCACCCTCCTTTTTAAGGAGGGGTGGCCGATAGGCCGGGGTGGTTGAACCCTTCCGTCATTCCTTCGGAATGCCACCTCCCCTTAAAAAGGGAAGGAGCTTTTACGTCATTCTGAACTCGTTTCAGAATCTATGTTGTTAAATAGTCACTTCAAATAAGTAAAAAAAATTCATTTTAAAACCTAAATATTGTGGTTTTTCCAATGTTTTAGCAAATAAAAACTATGTTTGTAGTTATAACATAAACTATCTAACAAAATGATTAAAAATTTCTTTTTAGTTTTCTTCCTTTTTCTGGGATTAAACTCCTTTGCTCAAAATGTAGATTTCGGTATCCAGGCTGGATATACAAATGTTGAAGTAGAAGCTAATGCCAAGGGTGGTACACAGGTTTCTGCAGACGGTTCCGGTTTTTATGTAGGATTTTTAGCCGATTTTCAATTCACCGAAAATTGGCACCTTCAACCTTCCGTAAATTATTTTAATGTAGAAGAAACCGATTTCTTATCTATTCCGGTTCTTGTGCAGTATTATATAGAAAATTCCGGTTTTTATTTACAAGCGGGTCCTCAGGCAACTATTGTATTAGAAGATGTTCCCACTACAAACGAATTTGGTTTAGATGCGGCATTTGGTGTAGGCTATCATATCACCGAGGATTTCTTTATTGAGGCACGTTATGGTATTGAACTAACCAATAGATATACTGACGAATCTATAGAATTTGCCGAACAATACGATACAGATATTAAAAGTGGAGTAAATACTTTGATGGTAGGAGTAGGTTATAAGTTCTAACCAAACCTCAAGTTTGCTAAACCGAAATGAAAGGAAAACCTTTCTACAATATAGACCTTACAGGTTTTTAAAATCTGTGAGGTTTTTTATTTACGCCATCTTCAGCCTGGTTCAGAGGGTCTCTAGATTTCCTTCTCAAATTGATAATCCAATACTTCCCCTAAATTAACCGAACTTATTTTCTTGCCCTTAGAAACTCCATTCTGGTCAAAATAGGGAATATTTAAGTTCTTTCCCTTTGCAGTTTTCGTGTAATAATCTTCCTTAGTTGGATGATCTGGACAGGCTGCGTTAAAAGTTTTTCCCCAGGCTTCTTTCTTGATGATCTGATTTATGATTTCTATACAATCTTCCTGTTGAATAAGGTTTACCGGCGCTTTTGAATTTTTAAGCCCGGTTTTGTTAGCAAGGTAATTTACAGGATGTCTTCCCGGACCAATTAATCCGCCGAACCTAATAACTGTGGTTTGAAAATGCTGATTTTTCAATAGCATTTGTTCTGAAGAAATAAGTTGGTTAGCGGCTTCTGAAGTTCCGTTAGCTTCGTTTTCTTCGGTGTATTCGGGGAAGTTTTCTTCGTCTTTATAGACTGAAGTAGAACTCACAAAAATCACTTTTTCTACCGGAGATTTTTCTATATAATCTATAATCCTGCCTATTTTACCAACGAAATCGGCTTCGGGATCGCCACGAAGGCCGGGCGGTATGTCTATAATTAGCAATTCAGAATGCGCCAGGAAAGAAGTAAGATCGCCCTGAACGCCTTCTGTAAAAATTTTAATCTGATAAGGCGTAATGCCGGCCTCACGCAATGGCTGCATTTTTTCCTGGCTGGTTACCGAGCCTTTTACTACGTGCTCTTCTTTAAGCTTTTTTGCGAGTGGCAATCCCAGCCAGCCGGTTCCTAATATAGATATGTTCATAAAGCCCCTCCCGGCCTCCCCAAAGGGGAGGTGTTTTTAAGTTTTAAATAAAATATTCGTGTATTCGTCAAGCTGAACTTGTTTCAGCTTCTAATATGAGAAGATTTCTTATCAAGTTAGATCCTGAAATAAATTCAGGATGACGAGTAATAACCTCAAAGCTACAAAACCAAAACCTACTCGGGACTTATGGTTTTCTTAAATATTACAGCATCGTTTAGTACAAAAGGCCTTGGAATCATAGTTTCTGGTCTGGGCTTTACATTTAAATCTTGATTTTCAAGCAAATCATAACTGGACTCGTAAAGTGTGAATTCTGGTGTTTTATCCTTTTTCAAACTGAATTCCAATCTTAAAGTATCCCTTCCCGAAATATGATAAGTCAATATTCGGTCGTGCCATCTACGGGTGTGAATATGAAAATCGTTACTTCCCAGCGCGACAGAATCAGCTTCGAGACCATTCACTTTAAAACTTTCAAAATCTACGGTTCTATCAGCAAAAAGTTCTATTCTATCCGCTTTTCGGTTGGTAGCAATTTTCAGAGAATAGGAATTAAAAGCTGTGGTAGAATCGGTTTTTTCCCAAATTACGCCGGGCGATTTTAGATCAATTTTTGGAGCTTCGGCACGCCAGGTAAAATTTGAGCCGTATTTGCTGCTAAAGGTTTTATTTTCTGAAGGAGCAATTAATGGTTCTTCTCCAAAATATGCTTCAGTCCATTCGTCTGGCATCTTATCGTAAGAATACCAATTGGTAGTATTTTTATCGGCATCAAAAAGATACACCAGCGAATTCGGTTTAGGGTGTTCTTCGGTGAAATCGGCTTTAAAATGTGCGATAATTAAAAGAATATTGAAAACTAAGAAGAATAAAACCGCGATTTTTTTATTGCTTTTAAAATAGGCAAAAACAGGTAACAGCAGTTGAAATAATAAAACGGTGAGTAAAGCTGAGACAAACAATATTTTCAGACCTAAAGCTACCGGAAACATTTTTATAAAAGGCACTAAAATAAATACAGCCGGAAGGCTTAAGAACGCCATTAATAAGGAATTTGGCGATTCCTGACGCATCATAATAAATAGCTGCAGTAAGCCGAAAAAGCCTGGGATTATAAAATATGCCGCGCCTTTTAAAAAGAATGCTAGCAAAGTGCAAAGCAATAACCAGAAAAATAGTGGAACAACAAATAGATTCGCCTTTTTGTCTATATGTCTAAATCGGAAGTAGGTGAAAAACGAAATGAGTAAGCTTAATGAAACAAAAGCAGCGATATAATAATAGCCATTATAGGTAAAACCCTGTTCCATTTCTGAATATTCAGGGTAGCTGTAAAGTAGAAATTTCCAAAGTAGAAAAACCAATAAGCCAGAAAAGGCCAGGCTCACCATAAACGGAATAATACTCTTTGAAATTTCTTTTAGCTGAAGATGATCCTTGGAAAATCCATAGCCCAGAATGATAAAAAACAAAACAAAAGCGAGAATAAGCATTGGGAATATCCAGGAAAACGGATAACTGATTATTTCCCCGCCCGGAATATTAAAAAACAATACTTCTTTTTCCGCATTTACTTCGCTTAAATCTGCATCTTTAAAATAATCGAGTAGAGGCATTAAATAACTGCCTTGATGTGCTAAGGTTTCTTTATCTAAGTTTTTGGGGGTGTCAGTCGCGGTGTGATAATCAAAATGATCGTCTATAAATGCAAAATTATAACCCGGGATATTTCCCTGTTCCCTTAAAACAGTAAGATCGGTGTCGTTAGGCAGCATTTTATAAACGCTATAAACCAGCGAATTTGTAACTAGAAATTCTGGATTGGCTTCTTTGAAAGAATTAATAAGCCCTGCATTTCCAGAATTTGTTTCCAGGAACATAAAAGAATCGCCATCACTGCCGCGGGCTTCAAAATTAAGGGCAAGTTTGGCATCTTTAGCCCAGGGATGATCTTTTATAAAAAGTTCGGCGCCATTTAAACCGAGTTCTTCAGCATCGGTAAACAGTATGATAATATCATTTTTGTGCTTTTTATTTTCAGCTAAAAATGTACGAATTCCTTCTAAAATTGTTCCCACGCCGCTGCCGGCATCACTGGCACCGGGAGAAGAATGCGGATTACTGTCGTAATGCGTCATAAGCACCAAAGCTTCACCGTTTCCGTTGCCTTCTAAACGTGCTAAAATATTTTGAGGACGCACTAGCGTGCCGCTTTTGGTAAGCGTATAATCTTCGTGAGTTTGCGCCTGTAAGCCCATTTCCTGTAACTGGCCTACAATATAATTTCTTACGCGGCTATGAGCTTCAGTCCCTACATAATGTGGTTTCTGCGCAATCGCTTCCACGTGTTTAAAAGCGCGTTGGGTAGAAAAAGTGGTTTCAGGCGCATCTTTAGCTTCAATATTTTTTGGTTGGCTGCTGTAAAAGCTAAACCAAACTGCAATGGTAATAAAAATGAAAGAGAAAAAGCGAGGTATATTCTTCAGCATAATTCAGAAAAAAACAAAAGGTTTACAGGATTTAAAGATACTTAAGATTTTAAGGAATAGTAATACAGGAAAGCAGGCTTTCAGAATAATTAAATTTTACCTATATTTAAGTTATTAGTAATCAAAAATTTAAGTTATGGGTATTAAAAGTTTTCAGGGAAAAAGGGCGGAACCGGAGAAGCCGAAGAGCGCACCCATGTTGGTTAGAGATTATATGAGTACCTCACTGGTTACTTTTAAAGAACACGAGAATATTTTAGATGTTGCCGAAAAACTGACCAAACATAAAATATCTGGTGGGTGTGTGGTAGATGACAATAATAAACTAGTAGGGCTTATTTCTGAAGGGGATTGTATGAAACAAATTTCAGACAGCCAGTATTACAATATGCCCTTAGAAGATACTACCATTGGTAAGCGAATGACTTGTAATGTGGAAACCATAGACGGAAATATGAATGTGATGGATGCCGCAAAACTATTTATTGAAAAACGGTTTAGGCGTTTTCCAATTGTGGAACACGGCAAACTTATTGGGCAAATTAGCCAAAGTGATGTACTTAGGGCAGCGGTGCGTTTAAAAAGTAATAATTGGGGAGATTAAGACCTTTGCTTAAACTAATTATTCAAGCTTTTTAAAAATCTTTGACATGGTTTTCCCGTCTATTGCTTCCATATCTATAAGCTTTAAGGATTCTACCATATTAAGTGTTGAAGATTTATATTCTTTGAAATGTGGTGTTTCCAGATGAGCTTTATAGGCTTCATTATCTGCATATATTTCTAATATTCTTATTTTGGTAGGGTCTTCCTTTTGAAACATTGGGTATATAGAAATAACGCCTGGCTCTAACCTAACAGAAGCTTCAGCTTCATATTTTAAAATTTTTATATACTCTTCAAGATACTGCTCTTCTATTTTAATTTCAGAAATCCTGATAAGCATTTCATCTGTTTGCGGAGTATTTTTCATCTTATTTTGAGAACCACAAGAGTAGATTAAAAAAATTAAAGATAGAATCGTAAATGCCGATTTTATAAATTTCATTTAGTATTAATTTTGAAATCCCTATCGGTAAATGCACTATGTAATAGTGTGTGGTTAACTGCGTTTAACTAAAGCGTAAATTCCATTTTCTAAAGGAAGATATCCCTGGTCGTACACAAAATAATAGACCTTACCGGTTTTGGTTGTATAGATGCTGGTAAAATATTCAAAATTGAAACCACGGGCGAGTAATTTATTTTTACTAATCGTGGTTTTTTCGTTTGGATTGAATTCTTCTAAAATTCGGTAATTTTTGCGAAGCAAGTTATTGACGTTTCTAACCAGGTTTTTCCTGTCTTTGTTGAGGTTGTTATGGTGTGCATTGCGACAATAATCGCTGCAGAATTTCTTATCTACGCGACCTACAATTTTTTCGCCACATTCCAAACAGGATTTTTGCATACTACGCGATAATCGAGGATTAAATATTTCCAGGCTTTACTCGAAATTAAATTTTGTTTTCACAATAAATATAAATAAAAAGCTTAAAAAATACTGAAATTCAGGTTTTTGTAGAGTTATACTTACTTGTTTTTCCGTATTTCCGCTTGGCGCATCGGCATACTATCTATAGTATTAAAAAGTTTTTCTGCGGAAAGCACTTCGGTTTGTTCCAGTTTTTCGCCGCCATCCAATCCGATTAGAATAACCCGAAAATCGCTTTTTTCAGCTTTATATTTCTGAAAAAGCTCAGAAGAATTTTTCCAGTTCTCTTCTTCAAATCCGGTTGTATATTTTTCAGGTAAAATTTGGTAGATTACCAGTTTTCGCTCGTTTAAGCCTTGTTGATGTTTTTGAAGTTCGGTAAGTTGTTGCTGGAATTTTTCATTTTTCTGTTCAGCTACAATCAAAATTAGTCGGTCTTTCCATTGGTGTTTAGAAAGATCTTGCGCATTTAAATTCATAGCGAAAGAGAAAATTAAGATAAAACAACTTATAGATTTTAGCATATTCTAAAATACGAAAAATCTGCTATACCTTTAGTCTAAGCATTTCGGCACGAGCCATAAAAGAATCTTTTAGGCGTTCAATTTTAGGATTCATCGTAGAGGCAAACACCAGGTATTGGCATTTTGTAATATGCTGCGGAATCCTAATTAAATCGTTATAATCGCTGTTTTTGGTTAAGAATTCGGCGTCTTCTACCGCAAGAATCTTTAACTGACTTACATTGATGCCGGTGATTTTAAAAAGCTGAAATAATTTTTTTGGTGTAGCGATCACAATGTCCACACCATCATAAATATCATCTTTTTGTTTGCTGATATCGGGAGCGTCATGCGCGCTATAAACGCGTAAGTCCATGTATTTTGTGAATTTGTTGAATTCTTCTTCCAGCGCCAGGGCAGCTTCTTTGTCCTGAACAAAAATCAAAGCTCTGGGAGCATCTTCAAAAGCTGCGCTTTCTAATTTCTGAATTGTGCTAATTACAAGTGCGGTAGTTTTTCCGGAACCTTCAGGAGCAACGATAAAAAGATCTCTTCCGCTTTTAATTTTGGGTAAAATTTGTTTTTGAAATGGAAGCGGATTTTCAATTTTCAGTCTTTCCAAAGCTTCTTTAAGCGGAATATTCAGTTTTTTAAAGGACATAAGATTTGTTTTAAAGCTACCGACGTTTTAATCTTTCTATATAAATATCAAAAGCTTCTGAAGCTTACAAAGATAACTTTCCCTATAATTAAAGCGCTATAAAACATTATTGCTTTTAGAAAACTTGTTGGAAAAGGGCAGGATTTCAAATCCATTCCTGATTTTCCACGCTTAGTTTATCTTTCACTTCGCCGGTATGTTTGGTACTTGCAGGCTCAAAAAGTAAAATCCAGGCTTCCTCTTCAGCTACAGGGTTATGCTCAACACCTCTTGGGACAATATACATTTCGCCTTCATTTAAGCGAATAGTTTTATCTCGAAATTCAATCTTTAGACTTCCTTTAATAACCAGGAACATTTCATCTTCCTCTTTATGATCGTGCCAAACAAATTCCCCTTTTAATTTCGCGAGTTTTACCTGTTGCCCGTTGAGTTCGCCAATAATTTTAGGCGTCCAGTGCTCATTAAACAACTCGAATTTATCTTTTAAATTTACTTTTTCAGGTTTCATAAGTTTAGGGTTAACTAATTAAAAATAGGAAAATTACGTTCAGTTTTTAATAAGCTGTGGTAATTTAGCTTCAATGGGGAAACCTTTAATTCCTTCTTTGGTCTTTAAATAAGTTTCAATTTCGGCCTCACTCATTTGGTAGGTTTCTTTAAGGCCGTCAATAATTATTTTTAGGTAAAATTCGTGTGGGGAATTTATTTCCTCTTTTAAATAATCTTCATTAGTAAAAGTGAAGATTGGGCAATTTTCATCTTCACCCAGATAAATGATCTTCCCGTACCAGGAATTATTTTTCATATCCAGGCTACGATTTTTAATTACGTGTTGGAGATCTATATCAAAATCGCCTTCAAATTTTATTTCCTGTTGTACCAAATCAACAAATTGCTGCTGGGTGATGAGGTACATTCTACCCAGGGTTTTTATATTTTTATCAAAGTCAGATTTTATAAATCCGGCGCCACCGCCACTCCAGGTTTTTGAAGATTTAGCGAAATAAAGTTCGCCATTTATAGTGATTCCTTTAGATTTTTCAGGCAGGGTTTTATTGGTGCAACCGGGATAAACGCGTTTGGCATTGGCAGGGCGACCACCACTAATATAACAGCTAAAACGCTCTTTTAATAAATTGGAACCATAACAGGCATACCAAACTTTGGGTTCTTCTTGTGGCATCTTTTTTTTACAAGAAAAGCTTTCTTAAAGAGAATAGCAACCTCTACAGTTATTTAGGAATTTTGAAGGTATAGCTTAGTAGCTGTTATTCAGAATACTTAGTAATTAATCTTATTAATAATTCATTTAAAAATTCTACTTCATATTCGCCTATAGAGGGTTCAATATGATCATTGCCTATGCCACTGTGATTAGTAATAAAAACATAAGTGCTATTGGTAGCCATGGAGAAGTAACGCATAAGGAATTCAGTTTTTTTATCAATTCCGCTTGCGGTAACAGGTATAAGTTTAATTCCTTTTTCAGCTGCTTTTTTTATTGAATTTTGAATATCAGCAATAACCTGTTGATTATGATGTGGTGGGGCATCTAATATTAAGAAAGCCAAACGGGTGCGGGCGCTGGTAGACCATTGTAGCTCGTTTAATGTTGTATTTAAAGCGGTATGTACGGCTTCTGGAAAATCGCCACCACCATTTGCAGATTGGTTATTAATAAAACTTAAAGTGGTATTTATATCACTTGAAAAACCTGAATGTCTTACAAGGTATTCATCTTCAGTATCGCGGTAAAAAACCGAGGATGTGAAAATATCAAGATTAGAATTTGAATTTTCAACTTTTTGAATAATGCTCTTCAAGTCATCTTTTAGAAACTCTAACTCGTCTGCCATGGAGCCGGTAGCATCTACAATAAATGCAATTTCCACATTGGTTGGGACTACCTCGGTGTTTTTTATTTGAATCTCATTAATCCCCTGGCCAATTCCTTTTAAAGTAGTATTAATCTTTTCGCCATTTACCCATAGCGAATAATTGCTTAGACTGAAATTTGAGGAATTTTCAAAAGGATTTATCCATAACTCAGCCTTTCCATTATTATCAGATTTGGCAGACCAGGTTGTGTTAGCCTGTTCGTTTTTTAATTCTATAACGGCATCTATAACAGGCAGTGCACTCATATTTTGTATAGAAACTGAAATCCGGTTATTAAAGAAAAAATCCCAATGGTTTAGTTTTTCGGCAAAATCCTGGGTGTTTTTTAATTCAAGCCAAAAGTTCCAGTTTTCAAGGTCGTTCCATTCTCCTGCAGTTATCATACCAGAGGAATCGGAATCACCGTTCCCGTTGTCTGGTTCTCCAGTACCTTCAGAAGAAGCTCCATCAAAAGAATTTCTTACTGCTTCTCCCGTTTCCTCTGTTGATTCACTTAAAGAATCTTCGCTGCAGCCAATAGAGCAGAAAAGTATTAGAGCTAAGCATATTTTAATAAATTTACCCATCTTATTTGAATTTAGTAGTTCTTTCTGTAATTAGATGCGAAAACATTAAAAAGGTTGCGTGGGGATGCTAATGAATTTTATATTTAATTCCTATTTGCATTAAAATGCTGACATCTTCCCCGCCAATTTGCCATTTATCGCTTTCTCTGAACGAACCTACAAGATCAGTCCAAAGTAAAGTGGGTTCTAATTGCAGGGCTAAATTGTTATTTAGCTTAGAACTAATAATTCCGGAAAAACTGACACTCATAAAATTACGATCAACTACTGGAGATAAATTAATTAAATCCTGTCTGAATTCCTGGTGGGTATAGCCAAAACCAAAGTTATAGCCAAAATTCCATTTGCTATTTTCTTTAAGGTGCTCTAACAGAATCATAGAAGTTAGTGAAGTAACATCGCCATCAATAGGTTCATTAGAACTTTTCCAATTTCTGCCTTCAATTGCGGAGTTTAAATATTGTAATTTAAGTTTAAGTCCGAAATAAGAATCAGGTTTCGAATATTTTAGATCAAGATATGAACTAAAGGGTAGCGAGTAATCAATATCAATATTATTATCGGCATTCTCAAACATATATGCTGAACCTGTTCCCAGTCCAAACCCGACTTCCAAATTTTGTGATTTCCCGTCAAGTGTAGCAACTAGAAAAAACAAGATAATTATTGTGATTTTTCTCATAAATTTTATTTGATAATTGAGATTTGAATGTTTTTAAGCTTGCTTTAGGAGCGTGCTCAGAAATAGTTTGCTAATTCTCCGCAGTAAGAATTTTACGGATTTAAAGAAAGCGGTAGCGTATCCCAAAACTCCCTCTAAGTATATCGGCATCAAATAGAATAGGAGCAGCTTCTATGTGAAAACCGAATTTTTTCTCGTTAAACGGGTAAAAGTTAAGTCCAACGGGTGCTACAAGTCCTTCAAAAGCGTTAACTCTATATCCCAGGCCCGCATAAAAATCGTAATTTTCTTTTTTCAGAAATTTATAGGTAATCACAGCTTCTACTGATAAATCTGAAATAAATTGATCGGTGCCCAGTCTTAATTCTGGAGTAAGGCGCTCATTTATATCGTAGCCTATACCAATAAAAGGAAGGTTAGATTGATGGTAGCTTACATTTAATTGACTATAAGAATTTGCTACGAAAAACACGGTGAAAGCTAAAAAGAGTGATTTTTTGTACATTCTATTTGATTGATGAATTTTATGAAATTATATTGAAAATGATGATTTTTTAATAATTATTACAATAATATATAAATTTTATAATTCTATTGATTATTATCTAATGTTTTAATGATTTTAGCCGGATTTCCACCCACCAGTACGTTTGGAGGAACATCATTTACTACTACTGTACACTCCCTGCGCCAATATTAACTCCCGGACAAATGGTTGCACCGCCGCCTATCCACACGCTATTGCCAATAGTAACCGGTTTGCCATATTCTAAAAGCGAATCTCGAGTTTTGGCATCTAAGGGATGCGTTGCGGTATAAATATTTACGTTGGGCGCTAAAAATACGTTGTTTCCAATATTCACTTCCACAACATCTAAAATGCAGCAATTAAAATTCATAAAAACCTGGTCGCCCATTTTATGTTATATCCGTAATCACAATAAAACGGCGGCTCTATCCAAAGATCTTTACCAGCTTTTCTAAATAAGGAGTAGAAGAGCTTGATTCTTTCATCTGCTTTTTCTTCCCCTAACTTATTTGCTTTTTGAAATATGAGCCTTGCATTATACCTGTCTTTTGCAATTTCTTTATCTGAGCCCAGGTATAATTGGCCTGAAAGCATTTTTTATTTTTCGGTCATGGTAAGTCTTAATTGAAATTTAATATTACAAAAAATTTCCGATTGCTTGATTCATTTCCAAACGTTTACAAACGTATTTAAACGTAAACAAATAATTACCAGACGATTACTACTAAAAGACTGTGCTATGTTTGTCCTGTTGAAATGAACTAACGATTTTCAGCTTTTTAAATTAATACGTTATGAGCACTATTAGAAACAAAGTACAGTTGATCGGGAATGTTGGGAGAGAGCCTGAAATCGAAAACCTGGAATCGGGTAAAAAACTAGCTAAATTCTCGGTAGCTACAAATGAAAGTTACAAAAACGGAAATGGCGAACGCATAACCGATACGCAATGGCATAACATTGTAGCCTGGGGGAAAACCGCAGAGCTGGTTGAAAAATATATAAATAAAGGCAAGGAAGTTGGAATAGAGGGAAAACTCACCAACCGAAGCTGGGATGATAAAGACGGGAACAAGCGCTATATAACCGAAGTAGTTTGTAATGAATTGCTTTTAATGGGAAAATAATCTGATTTGGTTCTTATTTCTCAGAATTATAAAAGAGTACAAATGCTAAGGTGGAGCAAAAGTGGTTATTTTCTTTAAAAAGATAATAACCACTTTATTTTGTCTTTTGTATTGCCTCTATAGCATTGGCAAGATATACAAAAGGAGCATTCCAGTTAATTGCGATTTCATTACTGGCATAACTACAACGGTTATCAATATATGAAGTTGCAGGATGCTTATGCGCAGCCGTGTATTTCTCTGCACATTCATTTTTGTCTTGTTGCCCGGGGTTTGGGCCCCCGGCTAAAAGTCCGGGTACCGGATCTTCATTATCGTCAGCTTCAGAAGGTCTGTGATGCGGATCTCTTGTAGATTTCTCGCCAAAACCGGTTAAAAAAGAAAAGCCCGTGGCATTTCTTCCCAGCAGGTAATCCAAATTGCTATTTGCAGCATCAAGATATTTCCTGTCGCCTGTTATTTCGTATACATTTAAAAGTAGTATTCCCTGATTTGCTGCGGTGGAGTTACTTCCCCAAACAAAATCTGATTCATTTATTCCAATTGGAATCGCATAAGCAGAACTTTTTGAAGAAGTTACCAGATTATTGGCCATTTGGGTAAGCTGCTCAATTATGGCATGAATATTTACAAGCTCACTATTCTTATAATTTTTCCTGTGCCTGGCAAGAGAGTAGAGAGCAAGCGTATTCACATTTGGCCAGGCGGGAATTCCAAAGTTAAGTTCTAAAAGGTTTTCCAGCCCAGCTTCCTGGTAATAATCTTTCTTTCCTGTGGTTATGAAAAGTTCTGTGGCAGCCCATTGCAATTCATCTTTAAAATTTCGATCTCCATAGGCTCCGGTGTTTATTTCAGGATCTTTTAATGTTTCCTGCTGGTAAATTACATCGGGGTTTTCTTTCGCCCAGCGATAAGCTTTTTCGCTCATCACCAAAAGCGAATCTGATAATCTTGGTAATTCATCTTTATAATCTTCGAAAATTCTTGTTGCCTGTGCAGTTACTGCAGCAAAATCTAAAGTAGCTGCTGTACTTTTTTGTACTACCCATCGCTGAAGT
Source organism: Salegentibacter sp. UBA1130 (assembly GCF_002311535.1). Lineage (NCBI taxonomy): Bacteria > Pseudomonadati > Bacteroidota > Flavobacteriia > Flavobacteriales > Flavobacteriaceae > Salegentibacter > Salegentibacter sp. UBA1130. The sequence continues at coordinate 49,548 of NZ_DCAP01000001.1, forward strand.
GTAGCATCTTTTGGCGCAACCGCGCTGTGAAAATTCGCGCTGGTAAGCTTGTGATAAACACCCCCGTCTTTATCCTGCATTGTCATCATCCATCTTAGATTGTACAATGTTTCGTCAAGAAAATCGGGAATATTGTTCTCGCTTTCTGGAATATTTAAATTAAGTGTGTCCAGGTATTCCGGGAAATCTTCATAAAGCGATAACAAAGTCCCCATGGTAATTCCGCTGTTTACAATATACTTTCCAAAATCTCCTGCGTCATACCATCCTCGGGGGCTTGAAATAGTAGATCCAGCCGGTCTATTCTCTGAAGCGGCAGAATTATGGATTTTCACCTTGTCGTCTGGATGGCCGGCTTCTCTCGCCCATTTTCCGGCATATTCTTCGGGTAAAGCAGTAGAAGCTCGCTGAAAATAAAAAGCCTTCATACTTGCTTTTGCTGGCTCAAAATGTACATTTTCGTCTATATGAAAAGGATGGCTGGTACCAATTCCGGGAACTTGTAATACATACTCTCCTGAGATTTCCACGGAAGAAAAATCAGCTTGTTTTACGGTTTCTTTACTATGTGGCCATTTTTTCGCATCGCTAAGTTTGCCTGAAAACACTTCATTCTTTTTATCTGCTGTAAGAATTGAAAAATTGGTAGCTTCTGAAGTTACAACAATCGCTATTTTTTGGCCTGTAGGATAGAATCCAACCTGGTTGATCCTGATTTTATCTGAACCTGAACTTTCTTGATTTAATGGGGCAAATGCTGAAATATTCAGAAGAAAACATAAAATTGGAATCAGGAATATTGTTGCAAGCCTCATAACTTAGATTTAAAATGGATATAATTATATTGAATTAACCGATACTAAAGTTAATGCTCCTAAAGCATTTTTCCATCACCTGTTTTATTTTTCTATTGAAATTGCTAAAAATTTCCTGGTAATTAAAAAGCGGAAAGTGAATTTTTTAAAACGGCAAATTTTGCTAAAAGTAAATTTCTTTAGCCAGTCGGTAAGTATTAGCATGGGCTTCAATAATCACCCTAATTTCTTTAGAATAACCGCCACCCATACTGCATTGAACCGGAATGTTTAAATCGTAGCAGGTTTGCAAAACAAACCTGTCTCTTTCTTTGCAGCCATTTACCGTGCAGGAGAGTAGGCCGAGTTTATCACTCTCTAAAATATCAACACCGCTTAAGTAAAAGATAAAATCTGGTTTTTGTTTTTCTATTAAATCAGGTAATGTCTCTTTTAGTAGTTTTAGATATTCAATATCACCACTGCCGTCGGGGACTTCAATATCGAGATCTGACTTTTCTTTTTTGAACGGATAATTACCTTTTCCGTGCATAGAAAAAGTAAAAACCGAAGAATCATCCTGAAAGATCTCTGCTGTTCCATTTCCCTGGTGAACATCCAGGTCTACAATAAGAATTTTTTCAGCTAAATTTTTATACTGAAAATATCTTGCGGCAATTGCCTGGTCGTTAAGTAAGCAAAATGCTTCGGCCCGGTTAGAATAAGCGTGATGAGTACCTCCGGCAATATTAAAAGCAATTCCATGTTCCAGGGAATAATGCACGGCTTTCATCGTACCATCGGCGATGATCATTTCCCGTTTCACTAAAGCTTCGGAAAGTGGAAAGCCACTTTTTCTAATTTCCCTGGTGCTAAGTTTTAAATCACGTAAGCGTTCAAAATAATCAGCATCGTGAGCTTTTAGAATATATTTATCGGTTGGAAATTCCGGCTCAAAGAAATTTTCTGCGCTACAGGTTCCTTCGTGAAGTAATTGCCTTGGCAGCAATTCATATTTTTCCATCGGGAAACGGTGACCTTCAGGTAAAGGATGTTTGTAGATAGGATGGTAGGCGATTTTGAGCATTTATAAAGAGTAAACCTCACAGGTTTTGAAACCTGTGAGGTTTTTTATTATTTGAGTAAAACAACTAATTTATCGTTGCGCCCGGTTCTACACCATCTTCATCTGGATTTACAAAAACCAGTTTTCCGGCTGAATTTTCTGTCATTAAAATCATTCCTTCACTTTCTACACCACGCAGTTTTCTTGGTGCTAAATTGGCCAAAACAGTCACTTTTTTACCAAGAATTTCTTCTGCCTTATAATGCTCAGCGATTCCTGAAACTACCGTTCTTTGATCCAGACCGGTGTCTACTTTTATCACCATTAATTTTTTGGTTTTAGGCATCTTATGGGCTTCAATAATAGTTCCTACACGCAAATCCATTTTGGTGAAATCTTCAAAACTAGCAGTTTCTTTTTGAGGTTCTACCTTATTGTTTTCGGCTGCATTAGCAGTTTTTGTGGCTTCCAGTTTGTCTAATTGTTGCTGCATTTGGGCATCTTCTATTTTGCTGAAAAGCAATTCTGCTTTTCCAATTTGGTGCCCCGCGGGGAGTAAAGAATCACGTGTAGCGATCTTATCCCATTGTGAATATTCCTTGCCGGAAAGTTGACTTTCAGCATCGGTGAAATTCAGCATTTTTTGAAGTTTCGCTGAAGAAAATGGTAAAAATGGTTCGCTTAAAGTAGCTAGCGCTGATGCGATTTGTAATGCCACATACATCACTGTTTTTACACGTTCTTCATCGGTTTTAATGAGTTTCCAGGGTTCCTCATCGGCTAAATATTTGTTTCCTAATCTGGCTAAATTCATTAATTCACCTTGCGCTTCGCGGAAACGGTATTTTTCAATAGAACTTGCAATAACCGCCGGATAGGCTTTTAGCTCGGCAATGGTTTGCTCGTCCACTTCAGAATAATCATTAGGTTTTGGAACAATTCCGGAGTAATATTTATTGGTTAGTACAACTACGCGATTAATAAAATTCCCGAAAATAGCTACCAATTCATTATTATTCCTGGCCTGGAAATCTTTCCAGGTAAAATCATTGTCTTTGGCTTCAGGAGCGTTTGCAGTTAAAACATAGCGTAAAACATCCTGCTGGTTTGGAAAATCTTCCAGGTATTCGTGCAACCAGACTGCCCAGTTTTTGGAGGTAGAAAGTTTTTTTCCTTCTAAATTAAGGAATTCGTTTGCCGGAACATTTTCTGGCAAGATGTATTCGCCGTGTGCTTTCAGCATCACAGGGAAAATAATACAGTGAAAAACAATGTTATCTTTTCCTATAAAGTGTACAAGTTTCGTGTTTTCGTCTTTCCAGTAAGGCTCCCAGTCCTTGCCTTCGCGTTCTGCCCATTCTTTGGTAGAAGAAATGTAGCCAATTGGCGCATCAAACCAAACGTAAAGTACTTTACCGGCACCACCTTCTACAGGGACAGGAATTCCCCAATCCAAATCACGAGTTACGGCTCTTGCGCGCAAACCATCGTTTAACCAGGATTTCACCTGCCCGTGAACATTGCTTTTCCAGTCGTGAGCGTGCCCTTTTACGATCCACTCATCTAACCATTCCTGGTATTGATCTAAAGGTAAAAACCAGTGACGGGTTTCTTTTAAAGTGGGTACTTCACCGGTAATTGCCGATTTTGGATTAATAAGATCTGTGGCGTTTAGCGAAGTTCCGCAGCTTTCACATTGGTCGCCATAGGCCTCCTCGTTTCCGCATTTTGGGCAGGTTCCGGTTACAAACCTATCGGCCAGGAATTGTCCTGCTTTTTCGTCGTAAAGTTGTTGGGTGGTTTCTTCAATAAACTTCCCATCTTCATACATCTTTTTGAAAAATGCCGAAGCGGTATCGTGATGTACTTTAGCTGAAGTTCTTGAGTAATTATTAAAAGAAACGCCAAAATCTTCGAAAGATTTCCTGATAATTCCATCGTACTTGTCAACGATATCCTGCGGCGTAACGCCTTCTTTCTTTGCTTTTATGGTAATAGGAACTCCGTGCTCATCACTTCCGCAAACAAAAGCCACATCATTGCCCTGCATTCGTAAATAACGGGCATAAATATCGGCTGGAACATAAACACCTGCAAGATGGCCAATATGTATGGGGCCGTTGGTGTATGGTAATGCTGCGGTAATAGTGTATCGCTGTGGAGTATTATTCATTTATCTTAAAATTTATTGAGGGCGCAAAGGTAAGCAACTCCTTAAAAATACGCGTTAAATTCTTGTAAAACAGAAGGCGTCTATAGGAAATGTTCCTCAATTTAGCCTTTAAATTTAATTCGAATACCAAAAGTTTTAAATCGATAAAAATTAACCAATGAAAAAATTAAGCTTAATAATTATTGTACTTAGTCTTGCAGCCTGTGGAAGTTCTAATAGCAAAATGTCTAAAGATAAATTTGTGGTTGAAAACCTTACAAATTATAATGCTGAGGAATTGAAGGCAAATTATCCTGAAGCAGATTTTCTTGAAGATACCGGCATGTTTGGAGAAGGAACAGTAGAGCGGGCCTATACCGTAATGTATCCCGATACGCCCGATGAATTGCATATTACCTGGAAAACTGAAGATCGTAAAGAAATTTTTGATATTCGGTTTTCTGAAAATGGAAAATGGAAATCTACAGAGGGCATTGAAATAGGAACCATGTATGAAGCTTTGAATAAGCTTAATGAAAAGGAGATCTCTTTCTACGGATTTGGATGGGACTATGGAGGTGCGGTTATGTGGAATAACGGGAAACTGGAAAATTCTAATTTAAGAGTGTTCCTGGCACCCAAAGAAGAAGTAGCCAATAAGTTTTATGGTGATCGCATAATTGAAGCCAGTAAAGAGGAAATTGAAAGTTTAGATTTAAAAGTTGCCAGTATAATGCTAGTGAATTAGTTATTTTTTACGGGAAATCCCCAAGTATAGAAACCTGGAATAAATCCTAAATTCACTTTATGGCTCAGCATAACGCTTTGGGGGAATTGGGTGAACGCCTCGCTTTAGAGTACCTTTTAAAACAAGGTTATGAAATTCTGGCTCAAAATTATGTTTATAACAAAGCGGAAATAGACATTTTAGCCCGGAAGCATAGCACTTTGGTAGTAGTAGAAGTTAAAACAAGAAGCACACCCGATTTTGGGGACCCACAAAGTTTTGTAAAGCCTAAACAAATTCGGCAGCTTGTAAAGGCTGCCGATTTTTTTTTGAATGACAATCAATTAAACCTTGAAACCCGTTTTGATATTATTGCGATAATAAAGAACAAAGCCGGAATACAAGTAGAACATCTTGAAGATGCTTTTTTACATTTTGAGTGAAAAACTTCTGGAAAAAACTTTATTCTAACCGCATTGTTTCAGTGACTAGTGGTTATAAAAAAACTGTCTAAAAAGTTCTAAATTCGTCAAGCTGAACTTGTTTCAGCTTCTAACTTGATTTGAATATCAACATCTTAGATCCCCGATCAAAAATCGGGGCAGGCTCTGAAATAAATTCAGGATGACGATAAAATAAAAAGACCTCACAGGTCTACAATACCTGTGAGGTCTACTTTTTGGTAAAGAAAAACCTCACTGTCCCAATGGCGATCGGGACTGTGAGGTCTATACTTTTATTAAAATACTTCCTAAGAAATTTATTACCAGATCTTCACTCGATCTTCTGGGGCAACATACATTTTATCACCTTCTTTAATATCAAAAGTGGTATAAAATGCATCAATGTTCTGAAGCGGTACATAAGCTCTGTACATTCCAGGAGAATGAGGATCGGTCTTGATTCTGTTTTTCAAGGCTTCGTCACGCATTTTTGTTCTCCAAACAGTAGCCCAGGACATAAAGAAACGTTCATCTGGAGTAAATCCATCTATTTTTCCGGGATCTCCGTGTTCTTCTAAATGAATTTGTAACCCGTCATAAGCAGCGTTAACGCCACCAAGATCACCAATATTTTCACCTAAAGTAAATTGACCGTTGATGAAAACACTGTCTAAAACTTCAATATTGCTGTATTGGTCTGCAAGATCTTTTCCAAGAGCTTCAAACTGTTTAAGATCTTCGTCTGTCCACCAGTTATTAAGGTTTCCTTCGGCATCAAAACGAGAACCGCTATCATCAAAGCCGTGAGAGATTTCGTGACCAATTACAGCTCCAATTCCGCCGTAATTTACAGCAGCATCAGCTTTATAATCATAAAAAGGTGGCTGAAGAATAGCTGCAGGGAATACAATTTCGTTATAGCTTGGGTTGTAATAGGCGTTAACGGTTTGTGGTGGCATAAACCATTCGGTTTTGTCTACCGGTTGTCCAAGGTCTGCCATATTATCGGCAACTCTCCATTTGCTGGTATTCATCATATTCTGGAAATAAGACCCACCGTTTTCAACATTTACTATTTCTAGATCGCTGTAGTCTTTCCATTCGTCTGGATAACCAACTTTAATAGTGGTGGTTCCTAGCTTTTCCTTGGCTTTTTTCTTGGTTTCTTCGCCCATCCAGCTAAGGTTGTCTATCCTGTTTTCGTAAGCTTTAATAAGATTTGAAATCATTTCCTGAGCTTTTTCTTTAGCTTCAGCAGGGAAATGTTCGTCTACATATAATTTACCAAGTGCTTCTCCCAGAGTACCGTTTACAGTTTGTAAAGCACGTTCTTTTCTTGGGCGTTGTTCTTGTGCACCTTGTAGGGTTTTGCTGTAAAACTCCCAATTTGCAGTTTCAATATCTGTAGAAAGTGTGCTGGCCGCATCATTAAAAATGCTCCATTTTAGATAATCTTTCCAATCATTAACAGAATTTCCAGCAAAAACATCCTGAAGGGATTCCATATAGTTTGGTTGAGAAACGATTATGGTATCAAGATCTGTAGCACCAATTTCTTCAAAATAAGAATCCCAGTCTATCGCTGAAACCATATTTTTAAGTTCGGCTACAGTTTTAGGGTTATAAGTGTTACGGGCATCACGACGCTCTACTTTGTCAAGTTGAGGTTCTGCAAGGCTGGTTTCAAAAGCAAGAATACGCTCGGCTGCATCTGCAGCTTCATCTTTAGAATAGTCTATATACTGAAGCATTCTGGTAATATGCTCTTTATATTTTTCCCTTTTTTCTTTGGAATCTGAATCGTCTGCTACGTAGTAATCACGATCTGGTAAACCCAATCCTGCAGGATAAAGGTAAGCAGCATTCATATTACTGTTTTTAGCATCGGCACGAACCCCAAAAGAGAAAAATCCGGCGCCACCATATTGTTGCATTTCGGTAAGAAATTCCTGGAGGTCTTCCTTATTTTCAATAGCATCTACTTTTGCCAAATATGGTTTTACCGGTTCCACGCCTTTTTCATTTCGGGCAACGGTATCCATAATTGTTTTGTAAAGGTAAACGGCTTTAGCCTGGTCACTAGACGGGTCTAAACTATCGTTAGCAGAAGCGCCTTCTAAAATAGCCATCGCATCCTCATCGGTACGCTCACGCAATTCCATAAAACTTCCCCAAGTAGTCTGGTCTGAAGGGATCTCGGTAGAATCTACCCATTTTCCGTTTACGTATCTAAAGAAATCTTCCTGAGCGCTTACGGTGGTGTCCATATAGGCAAGGTTAATACCGCGAACCTCTTCTTTTTCTTTACTTTCTTTATCATCGTTTTGACAACTTGTTAGGGTTGCAGCTCCCAAAATCGATAAAAAGAGCACATTACTTATTTTTTTCATATGTGGTTTAAATTATTATGAATTCTCGCGCTAAAGTACTAAAAAGTAGCATATTTAGCTGAGGATTATTCAAAGTATAAAATTGATTGAATTTTTCGCAAAAACTAATCCTGGAAAAGCTGGATTTACCTGAAGGTTTAATCAATTTGATTTATCAAATTTTGATCGAATTCCTTTTTTAATTGGGTTACTTCTTCCACATTTTCGTTGGGTACAGTAACAGAAAGTACATAATGAGTAATTTTCCAGCCATCTTTAGTTTTTAGAAGCACGCCAGAGCCACGACAAATTCCCATTTGCGTGTCAAGAAGTTCATCAAACCATGCGGTTTTACTGTTTTCATCGTTATAAATATTTCGTTCTAAAGTGGTGAAATTCCAGGCCTGACCCTGATCAAAATAAGGTTTTGAAAATTCACGAAAATCATCATTCTGCCAGTTCTCGGTGGCATCGGTGCCTATAAAAACCCCCTCTTTGGTAATTAAGCTGAAGTATTTATCAAAGTTACCATCAGCGGCTGCTTGGTGCCATTGGGTTAAAACCTTATCTATTTTAGATTTTTCCTGGGCTGCAATATTTAAACTGAAAAACAAAAAAAGCAGTGCGATAATTTTTTTCATTTTGAAGAATTTTTATTGAAGATATCAATTTTTCTGCACTCAGGATTAGAAAAACGACTACTACAATTTGGCCTGGGGAAGGGAATCTATAGAAATGGTATCTCTTTCGGCTTTAAATTCGTCCAGCTCATCTTCAAAATCTTCCAGGGTTTTTAGGAAAAGCTCATTAAGCTGAATCTTAAAATTATTGAATTCTTCAGGGATTTCCCGGGCAACTTCTGTAATAGCACCGGCATCTAATTGCCGGCGGTGAGATAATTGTTCCAGGACTTTTGCTTTAGTGGTTAAAACGTTGGCGCGGGCCCTAACCGCGTTGGAGCTCAAAGAATCGGGAATGCTTGTGTTTAACGATTCCATAACCTGGGAGATTGGTTTTGAGCTTTCTATGGTTTGTTGTAGATTATAATTTCTTAATTGGTCAACTTCATTTTGGGCAGCGATATACGCCAACCAATTTATAGCATGTTTTCGTGCTTCAGGAAGTAATATTACTTCTTCCTTAGTAGTTTCTAAAGGTTGCTTTAAGGTAATTGAATCTAATTGACTGCCATTACTATCATCGGTCTGAGATTTTTCATTGCAGGCAAAGCAGAGTAAAATAGATAATATTAAAACCAGTTTTTTCATACCTAACAAAGTTAACCTAAAAATTTCCAATTTAAATAATTACAAAAGGAAGTATTTATTACCTCTGTTCAGCTTTGAAATTTTCTTTAATTTCACTTTGTTAATTGAAGAAGTATCGAAACCCTTCCTTCAATAAAAGATTTCTAAAAAAAAGTAAAGGTTTCGGCTGTTTCATTGCGAAAACCTCTATCTAAATAAATATATTTGCGGAAAAATCAATACAATGGCCGGGAAAATTTTAATTATTGGTGCTTGCGGGCAAATTGGAACCGAGTTAACGCTGAAATTACGTGATCTCTACGGAAACGATCGGGTAGTGGCTAGTGATATTAGGGAAGGAAATGAGGAATTAATGAATTCCGGGCCTTTTGAAATTGCCGATGCTACTGATGCTCCATTAATTGAAACCATTATTGATAAATACGAAATCTCCGAGGTTTACCTTATGGCCGCGATGCTTAGTGCAACTGCCGAAAAAGCGCCAATGAAAGCCTGGAATCTTAATATGGATTCCCTTTTTCATATTTTGAATTTTGCTAAAGATAAAAAGATTGAGAAAGTCTTTTGGCCTTCCAGTATTGCAGTTTTTGGCCCTACAACTCCTAAAAACGATACCCCACAAACTACTATTATGGAACCTTCTACGGTTTACGGGATTAGTAAGCAAACCGGCGAAAGATGGTGCGAATATTTTCACGATAAATATGGCGTAGATGTAAGAAGTTTGCGTTATCCCGGCATTATAAGCTATAAAACCCTTCCCGGTGGTGGAACTACAGATTATGCGATAGAAATTTTTCACGAAGCCCTTAAGAATAAAGCCTACACTTCATTTTTAGCTGAAGATACCGGTCTGCCCATGATGTATATGGACGATGCGATTAAAGCTACCGTAGATATTATGGAAGCTCCTTCAGAAAAAATAAAGGTGCGATCTTCTTATAATCTTTCGGCCTTGAGTTTTACCCCAAAGGTTCTTGCCGAGGCTATTCAGAAGGAAATTCCTGACTTCAAGATCTCCTACGACCCAGATTTTAGACAAAAAATAGCCGATTCCTGGCCATCTAGCATAGATGATTCTGAAGCCAGAAAAGACTGGCAATGGAAACACGATTTTGACATGCAAAGCCTAGTTAAGGAAATGCTTGCCGGAGTTTCTGAACAACTGAAAACCGCCAAATAAATACGTGATAATCGAGATTATTTTTTCTTTTTCTTCATTTTATTAAGCCAGATTATGGTTCCGGTAATTGGTAAACTCGTGGCGATTAAGCAGGCCAGGAAATAAAGGATTTTTGAAAAAGTCCCGAATATTTCTCCTGTGTGAATTGGTTTTATTAAAGAAGCTACCTGAACATTTGCTGGTTTTTCTGAAAAAAGCTCTTTTTTGAGAATTTTACCGTCACGGTCTATCACCAGCATATCGTAAGTATTGGGCGACCAGTTGCCAGCTTCATATTTTCTAATGGAAAAAATACCATTTTCGTCCTGTGGAAATGAAATAGATGTCTCCCCGGGATAATCCAGATTTTGATTTGAAATATTAATGATTTCAGCAAGCTCCAGCGTTTTAGAATCTGGATTAGTTTCTGAAGCAATTTTTGGTCCGCCGCGGCCACCAAAAACCTGGGTTCCCAGAACCTGACTGCCGAGGTCTTTATACCAATCAAAAGACCAGAATAATCCGGTTAACGTCATTACAATTAATAATAGGCAGGAATAGAAACCAAGGGTATTATGCAAATCATGGTTAATCCTTTTCCAGTTTGCAGACCATTTAATTTTAAAGCCCGGTTTTAGGGTTTTCCACTTTATTTTTTTCTTCGGAAACCAAAGTACAACTCCACTTATAGATAGAAATAAAAAGATAATGGTTGCAATTCCCACGATAGGTCTACCAATAGCAGAATCGAATAACAACCAGCGATGCATTCTAAACATTGTGAAGAAGAATTCATCTGCAGGATTTTCACCTAGTTGCTGATAATCGCCGGTATATTGATTTACATAAAAAGTAGTGCCGCGTCTATCTTCCGGCGAAGTTTTCACCTTGAATTCATAAGCTTTATTGGGGTTTTTGGGTAACGTAAGCCCGGTAACCGCTCCTTCTTTTTCAAGGTTTTGCTGCAAATTTTCTATAGCAATTAGTTTACCTTGTTGCGGGTCTACTTTTAATTCTTCAGCAAAAAGCGATTTTATTTCGGTTTGGAAGGTTAAGATAGTTCCGCTTAGGCAAACTAAGAAAAGGATAATCCCGCTGCCAAGCCCTAACCATAAATGCAGATCGTTCAGTAATTTTCTAAACGTATATTTTTTCTTCTTCTTTGTCATGGATTCTGGTATAAAACTTAAAATAAGACTGACCGGAAAAAGAATTTCCGGTCAGCCCTTTTTGGCAAATTCAAATATTTTTAGGGCTAAAAAACTCCTATAAAGTGGCTTCCTTCTACATTTACCAGCTCGGCTCCTTTAGTTACCTCACCGGTTTGCGTGTCTATTACATAAATATTTCCGTTTTCTCCTACGGGAGCTTCGGTTACATAAACTTCATCTCCATCTACTACAAATCCCTGGTATTGGAATAGGTAGAAATCTTCGCTATATGGGATTTCATTTATTTTTTGTGCAGTTTTTGCTTCTAAATCTACCAGCGCAAAATATCCCTGGGCTCCAGCTACACCTTCAGCAGAACCTGCGTGACGATAAGCTACAACCGCTTTTCCGCTTGCGGTAGGTCTCCAGGCAAGAATATAGGCATCTTCCACTCCTAATGCTTCATCTAAATTAAATACGTATGAATCATCATACTGGTTATTAGCACCTATTTTTAAGATATGGGAACCGTTTGGATCTCCCTGGTTTGCCTGGTAAACACTTCCGTTTACCAAAAATGCATTAATGCTTCGATAACCGTTGGTATTTCCCTTTCCAACTTCAGAAGTAATAATAGTTGGGTTTTCTAAAGAAGGGTAGTCTAAAACAATGGTTTTAGAACCTAAAACTTCACCATTTCTATCTGTTTCTCCGGTTTCCGGGTCTACTTTACTTATACGAGCGCCAATGTATAATTTATCTCCGGTAGCATTTAAGGTTGGCATATCAATTCTGCCAATATAATATCCTTGTGCTTCCAACTCTTCACTTAGTTGAAGACTTGATTCTTTAAACTCTTTTATTACCGAATTCTGTAAATCTAAGGTGACAATCCCCATAGTAGCTTGGGTACGAAGATAATTATCCTCATCATCAAACTGGTGCTCGGTATCTACATATACAGCAGCTCCTGTTTGATCTCCGTCAAATAATTTAATCCATCTTGGAGCAGAACCTACATAAGGAGCAATGCTAATTTCGCTTCCGGTTTGTTCAAAATTTTGACCTCCATTTACATTGTATTTCGTGTAGTTTCCTCCAGTATCGCCGGCATAGCTAATATTAAATATTGTGCTGCCGTCTTCAGAAGATTGCAACCTTGCAGTTCTGTTAGAAGGTACTATAAATCCGTTATCAAAAGGTTCTATAGATACGTTTGGGTCTTTAGCGTCTTCACTACTTATGGAGTAGATTAGTGTGCCTCCATTACCGTCTCCAGGGTTTTCTCCCATTCTGGCTGCGGCAACGGTAATCCATCTACCGTCTTCATTTTCACCTGGTTCCTGTCCTGGGTCTATAGGAGAGTCATCGCTACTACAAGAAGCCAGTAAGCCTGTTGCCATTGCTATTGTTGCAAAAGTTTTAATGCTGAAAAAATTACGTTTCATATTATTATCTTTTATAATTGGTTAAAATTTATTGATTGAATAATTTAATTTTAAGTAAAAGGCTCTTCCCGGTTTTTGCACCGATAAATTGTCGTAAACAGGTTTGTTAAAGATGTTTTTTACATCAAAACTCATGACAAAATTTTGGTTGGGGAAGGTGTAGCTAAGTCCAAGATCCTGCGCTAATTGCTGAGGTACTTTAAAGAAATCGTCTCCTACCGTATTTGAACCCTGCGGAACCAGATATGAAAATTCATCGGTAAAGTACATGGTGTAGAATAGGTTTAGCATGGAGTTTTTCTGAATTAAATTTTTAATTGAATAGAGTAAGTTTCCATTCATGGTAAAAAATGGAGTGTTGGGGACGTCTATTTCTACGCCACGGTTTTCAATTTTTAAATCGAATCGGGATATATTAAAATTAAGTCCGAAATTATTATTATAGGTATAACCCAACTGTGCGTCAATTCCTTTTGAAGTACCGCTACCCTGGTTTACATAAACAATTAACTCTTCATCTACATTTAAGGAAGTCTCTATAGGTAAACCAATTCTATCTTTAATATTTCTGGTAAAAAGATTTGTTGAAGCATTAAATTGATGCTTCTTAAAGTTAAAGGTGCCTAGTTTTACCCCTAAATTATAATTGTTACTTTGTTCAGGATTTATGCTTGCGTTGGCCACAACATTATCCCCATCGTTACCAAATATTTCGGTTTCGTTTGGCAGTCGTACTGCTTTTTCGGCCGAAGCCAATAGGGTAATAGTGGGGCTAAGCTCGTAAGAAGCTGCAAAACCATAGCCTTCATATTTTTTATTACTGCTTACAACATCATCCACAATTTCACTGCTTCCATCTGGATTTCTTTGAATTTCAGGATCTACACTTATGCTTTTCTGTTGATAATATTTCCCGAATAAATTGGTTTTTAACCTGTCATTAAAAGCATTTAATTCATAGGTTATCGAAAGTATGTTTTTGTTTAAATCCCGTGTTCCTACAAAGGTATTTTCTAATACAGATTGTAGTTTATCGCTATCTTCTCTATCAATTCCGCTATAAACGTGGTTCGCTAAAATTGTGTGGTTATCGCTAATAGCGTAGGCTACACCAGTTCTAATGGAGGCCACGTTGCGGTTAATTTTCGCAAGCGTTGATCCGCCTTCTTGCTGTGAGCCCCAGGTATATTTGTATTCGTTGCCTCTAAAATCTATGGCTCTTTCGCCGTTCCAGCTATAAGCCCAGGGCACCGTATCATTTACCTGGCGGTTTCGCTTTCCATAATATCCGGTAACGTTTACATCTAAACCTGGCGTAAATAAATCTTCTTTTTGATAAGTTAAGTTAGCCAGAGAAGCGTCAGACTCAAGAAATCTTCCTTCGTATGGCATAATAGTCATGAATGCGCCATGTTGCACTTCTTTATAGTCATCAGAACCTGTAAAACCTACAAAAAACTGGTCGGCCCATTTTACATCTGTATATCCTACCTGTACCGTACCTCCGGTAGACCTGTAGGCGTCGTTAAAACGTCTAGCGGTAATTGGGGTTTGCTGACCACCTAAACCGGTTACTACAATACTTCGACCTGAAACTTCATAATCATTGTCAGAATAGTTATGAAAGGCAGAAGCTTTTACGGTAAAACCAGAATTATCAAATCTGTACAACCCATTTACATTAGCCTGAAAAGTATTGAATGAGCCATATGATATAGACGCATTAATATTTTTATCAGACTGTTTATTAAGTACAATATTGATGGCGCCGCCCAGGGCATCGTCAGCTAAATGGCCGGGAACAACGCCTTTATAGACTTCAATTCGCTCAATCATTGATGGCGGAATACTGTTTAAGTTATAGGACGAACCAAATGTAGAAATGGGAATTCCATCTATAAAAATACGTACGGCACTACCAGATAAACCATTCAAACTATATTCTGCACGAGAGCCCAAACCACCATTTTGCCGAATTTTTACTCCAACCGTAGTGTTTAGTAATTCGTTTGTCTGAATATTTCTAATACTGGCCTCCCCGGTTTCTACAACATTAAGGGCAAATCCCTTTTTCTCCATTTTGGTTTTGAAAGAATCTGCTCTTAGGTGTACCTCATCTAATTCGTTCTCTGAGGTATTTATCGTAATATTATGGTGTAGATTTTCTGGATTTACCGCTATTTGATGATGAGCTATGAAGTCACCTTTACGAATTTCCAGTAAAAAAACTCCACGCTGTAAATTCTTTATTTGATATTTTCCTTCGGAATCTGATTGCGTGCTTTTACTCTGATTTAGATTGGAAGCCGTAATATTTGCGCCCTTTAGTACTTCCCCGTTTTCATCTTCTATTATTCCAGAAATATCGAAGTTTTTGGCTTCCTTTTGCTGAGCATATATGGTAGGAATACTGGCTGACAGCAACAGTAAAATAAAACTTATTGTAAAATTTGGAACCACAATTTTAATTTATTATTCTTATTTAAACTAATTTTAAATAACTTGCGGCAAATTTATATTTTGAAGCGCTAAGCCTGTTTCGGTTTTGGGAATAAAAATTACGGTAAAGGTATTATGTATATTGAGTCTAAATTAATAGAGGTAAATGAAACCTTGTTTTCACGGGATCTTTCAGGAAATAAAGATTTGGGAATCATTAAAGATGAAATAAATATCCAATCGTATTCATGGTTGCAGGCAAAAGGTAAGATTCAGTTTTCAAAAGGCTTATTTATTGTTGAAACCTTTATAGAGAATAAAAAAAATCTTACCGATATCTTTAGTATAAGCGGGGAATATATTCAAATTTCTTATTTAGGAAAAGGTGATTCGCAACTGGTTTCTTCCAAGGAAAAAACACCCCTTGGGATGGGCAGAATTAACTGCTGTTATAATTGTGATACTGTAAACACAATAGAAATGCCTGCCAATAAACCTACTCACTACCAGGCGGTTTATCTATCAAAAGAATACTACCTTGAATTGTTAAAAAACGAAGTCTGGGTAGGAGATAATTCTTTCTATAATCATATTATTAAGGGTAATTTTCAAAAATGGGGAGCCTGTAATTTTCCTATAGATTATAGTTTATATCATATTTTAAATGAGATAACCAAAAACGATTGGAATACCGATTTTAAAAAATATTATCTTGAATTAAGGCTTAAAGAATTGTTTCTTTCTTTACATTTTTGCCAGGAGGAATTGTGCAATGGAGTAGTGAAAGGGATTAGCGAAGAAAACCTTGAAAAAATAAGAACCGCCCACGCATATTTAATTGAAAACTTTAAAAATCCGCCAACCATTAAAGTACTGGCCAGGAAAGTACTTTTAAATGAACTTCAGCTAAAAAAAGATTTTAAAATGATGTATGGTAAAACTATTAGAAGCTTTATTATAGACTTACGAATGAAGAAAGCTAAAAGTCTTTTAGGTAAACATACAGTAAGTGAAATGGCTGGCATTTTAGGATATAAAAGCGTTCCGCACTTTATAAACACCTTTAAAAAATGTTATGGCTACACTCCAAAACAAGGTTTAAATCAATAAAATTAAGGCATAAAAAAAGCCGCTATAAAAGCGACTTTTCAAGTTCTTGAAATAGGATAATATATATTATTCTATAACGCGTACTTCAGCAGCGTTAACTCCTTTTCTACCTTCTACTTCAACGTACTCAACTTTATCACCTTCGTTCAAGCTCTCGCCATCTAAACCAGTAATGTGTACGAAGATGTCTCTTCCTGTTTCGTCGTTGGTAATGAATCCGTATCCTTTTGATTCATTGAAAAATTTAACTGTACCTTCCATTGTAATAATAAAATAAATAATTAATAAAGCGCAAAGTTAGTACAATATTATTGAAGACAGTGCAATATTTTCGATTTTCTTTTGAAAGTATTCTAAAACAGCTACTTAATCCAGTCCTTTATCTCGCATTTTATCCATGTTCTCTTTAGTGAGAGTGTAGTCTTGAAGCCGTTTCCCTTTCCATCTCACATACAGGAAAATAGGCATTAAAATAAATGCACTTGCTAAAACTGCAATTCCAATTATACGGTCTCCCAGTACCACATCTTCAAAAGTGCGGTAATAAAATCCTACTCCAATGGCAATTAATATTAATATGCCCAATATTTTTAAAACAGTATTCATAGCATTAAACGGTTACTTCTATTAGTTTTTGACGGTAAGCGGTTAATAGTTTAGATTTAGAAATAAATCCAACGTACACCTCATCTTCTACCACAGGCAGGTTCCATGCGTTTGTTTCCTGAAATTTGGTCATTATATCTTTTGGCCGGTCTTTTCTAAGGTCTATAATTTCAGGGGCACGCTGCATAACATCGCTTACCTTTACTTCCTCATACATTTTCTGGTCAAACATTATCGGTCTAATATCATCTAATAATATAATTCCCAGGAATTTACGATTTTCATCGATAACGGGAAAAAGATTTCGGGAAGATTTTATTACGCCGTCGTGAATAACATCTCCAAGATTCATATCTATATTTAGGGTAACAAAGTTTTTTTCTATAATCTGCTGAATATTCAACAGCGTTAATACAGCCTGGTCTTTATTGTGGGTTAACAAATCGCCACGTTTTGCGAGTTCCATGGTATATACCGAGTGCGGCTGAAACTGGTTGGTAATCATATAAGAAATGGCCGCGGTAATCATTAAGGGAACAAAGAGTTCGTAACCGCCGGTGAGTTCTGCAATAAGGAAAATGGCAGTAAGTGGCGCGTGCAAAACCCCGGCCATTAACCCGGCCATTCCAACCATAGTAAAACTACTTACCGAAATGGGGGTTTTTAATATTCCCAGATTGTTTATAATTAGTGCAAAGCAATGCCCCATAGCGCTCCCCATAAATAATACCGGCGCAAAAATACCGCCAATGCCGCCGGCTCCAAAGGTGAGCGAAGTAGCCAGGATTTTAAAAATTACAAGTCCAGCAAGGAGGATTATAACAATCCAGATATTATCAAGATAATCATTAAAGAAATTGGTTCCCAAAGCTTCTAAATAATCTTCAGCCAATAAGTTATTTATAACATTATAACCTTCGCCATATAGCGGTGGAATTAAATAGATAAGAATTCCAAGGCCCAGGCCACCCAGCAATAACCTATAGAAAAGAGAATCTATCTTTTTAAAAGCATCGCCTATCTTAAAATAAATATGTGTAAAATACATAGAACATCCGGCAGCGAGGACACCAAGAATAATATAAAAAGGCACTTCAGAAATATTAAAATTGTCTTGAAGATCTACAGGCAAAATAATATCAGAACCAAAGAAAAAATAGGAGGTGAGAATAGCTGAAACCGAAGCGATAAGCAATGGAACCATGGAGATTAAAGTGAGATCCAGGCTAAAAACCTCGATCGCAAAGATAATCGCCGCGATAGGTGCTTTAAAAATAGACGACATAGCGCCCGCAGCTGCGCAACCAATAAGTAATGTACGTGAACTTTGGTTCATTTTAAAAAACCGGGAAATATTAGATCCCAGGGAAGCACCGGTGGCCACCGTTGGTCCTTCCAATCCCACAGATCCTCCAAAACCAACTGTTAAAGGAGCTGTGATAATTGAGGCATACATTTGAAAGGAACGCATAATTCCTTTTCGGCGGGAAATTGCATAAAGCGTAGAGGGAATCCCGTGACCAATCTTTTTCTTTAGTACTACTTTAATTACCAGTAGCGTAAGGCTTAAACCTATAAGTGGAAAAATAAAATAAAAAGCGTGATGGTAATTTATAATCAGATTTCCTTCTAGTAAGCGCTGAATGTAGTGCGTAAGGTTTTTTATAACCACTGCACCTAAACCAGCAGTAAAACCTATAATAGCACTTAAAATCATCAAAAATTGTTGATGACTTAAATGCCGGTTACTCCAGTCTGAAAAACGGATTAATAATTTTGTAGCTTTATTGTCCACTCAAAAATTTTTATGAAGATAAAAAAATCCCGATGTGAACCCGGGATTTTTCATCAATTATAATTTTACTCGATACTCGAGATTTAAATGCTCTTGCGTTTGCCTTTAATTGAAAAAATTATTTCCCCTGGCTATTCTTTGAAGTTTCTTCCAGGTAGTTTACCTGTAAATGAAGTTCTTTGAGTTGTGCTTCATCCAGTTTTGCGGGTGCATCTATCATTACATCCCGGCCATTGTTGTTCTTTGGGAAAGCAATAAAATCCCTGATACTTTCCTGTCCGCCTAAAATGGCCACCAGTCTATCAAAACCAAAAGCGATACCGCCGTGAGGAGGGGCTCCATATTGAAAGGCATCCATTAAAAAGCCGAACTGTGCTTTAGCCTCTTCTGGAGTAAAGCCAAGATAATCGAACATTTTTTCCTGTGTTTCCTTATCGTGAATTCTTATAGAACCACCGCCAATTTCATTTCCGTTTAAAACCAAATCGTACGCATTGGCACGAACTTCTCCCGGTTTAGTCTCCAGTAAAGCAAAATCTTCCTTTTTAGGTGAGGTAAAAGGATGGTGCATCGCGTGAAAACGATTTGTTTCTTCATCCCATTCCAGTAATGGGAAATCTACAACCCAAAGTGGAGCGAATTCATCAGCTTTTCTAAGACCAAGTTCATTACCCAAATGCATTCTTAAAGCACTTAGTTGCGTTCTGGTTTTATTGGCGTCACCAGCCATTAACAATATTAGATCTCCGGGTTTTGCTGAGGTAGCTTCTGCCCAGGTTTTTAGATCTTCTTCTGAATAAAATTTATCTACTGAAGATTTTAAAGTTCCATCTTCGTTATATTTTGCCCATACGAGTCCGTTGGCGCCTACCTGTGGCCTTTTAACCCAGGATATTAATTTGTCTATTTCTTTTCTGGTAAAAGAAGCCGCTCCCGGAACCGCAATTCCCACTACTAATTCCTGCTGATCGAAAACGTTGAAACCTTTGTTTTTGGCCAAATCGTTCAATTCGGCAAACTCCATCCCAAATCTGATGTCCGGTTTGTCATTCCCATATTTTTTCATCGCTTCAGAGTAGGTCATTCTTGGAAATTCGGCAACGTCTACGCCATTGATTTCTTTCAATAAATGCCTGGTTAAACCTTCAAAAATATTCAGAATATCTTCCTGTTCAACAAAAGCCATTTCACAGTCAATTTGTGTGAATTCCGGCTGCCTGTCGGCTCTAAGGTCTTCATCCCTAAAACATTTTACGATCTGGAAATATTTATCCATTCCGCCAACCATTAGCAATTGCTTAAAAGTTTGTGGCGATTGGGGAAGGGCGTAAAACTGACCTTCGTTCATTCTACTTGGTACCACAAAATCGCGGGCACCTTCAGGAGTAGACTTTATTAAATATGGAGTTTCCACTTCAACAAAATCCTGGTTAGAAAGATAATTTCTTACTTCCATTCCTACTTTATGGCGAAATTTCAGCTTGTTTTTTACCGGATTTCGTCTAATATCAAGGTAACGGTATTTCATTCTAAGATCTTCGCCACCATCGGTTTCATTTTCAATAGTAAAGGGAGGTGTAAGGGAAGTGTTGAGAATATTAACTTCATCAACTAAAACTTCAATTTCACCAGTTGGAATATTTGTATTTTTAGATTCCCGCTCAATTACTTTTCCGCTAACCTGAATAACAAATTCGCGCCCCAGTTTTTGAGCTTTTTCCATAAGTTCTTTTGAAGAGCGCTCTTCATCAAAAATAAGCTGGGTAATGCCGTAACGATCGCGCAGATCTACCCAAACCATAAATCCTTTGTCCCTTATTTTTTGAACCCAGCCCGAAAGTTTTACTTCCTGGCCAATTGAAGCTGCATTTAATTCTCCGCAGGTATGACTTCTATACATAATATTCCTGAAATTTTAAGTAGCGCAAAAGTAAGAAGTTCTGGTGGGTTTGGCGGTAAAATAGGCAGAGAAAATCGCTAGAAGCTTTGCATTTTTTTTTGAAAAATCGCCTTTAAAAATTAATTCTTAAGCCATTTTAAACTTAAATAATACCGGATAAGGATGGTTAGGGAAAAATTTAGCCATCAAGTTTAGAAGACAGTCAAAAATTTGAGCGTTTCGTCAATTTTATGATGTTGATAAATTTGTAACAAATAGCCTATCAGGCTATTAACAGTTTTTGTTTGATAGCTTTTTTTAACAAAATTTTTAAATTGACTATAAAGTAGTTGTATTTTAGCTGAAGCGCTATTGTAAAGGGACATCAATAGCTGAAAAAAGAATACCAAGGGGTCCATCCTTGGTATTGCTTAATTTAATAACGTTCCATAAAAAATATTAATATGGAAACAGTTTATTTATTAATGCTTTTATCTTATATGATAATCAGGGAGCTTTAGTTTTGTAGACCCGTCTGTTGGAGCAGGCGGGTTTTTTATTAGAGCAATAATGTTGTTATTACTATTACAAATATATATAATTGTTACTATTCTGAAGTAACAACCTGAGCAAAAAATAACACTTTAACTAATTATGAAAAATTAAAGCGCTTTCGAAAAAGGAAGTTTTACCAACTGAAGCTTTAGTATTTGCCATTCCTTTACAGTTTTTTTCCGGTTCTAAAAATAGATTTTTTTAATGAAATTTCTTTCAGGATATCTCTATGTTAAGCCGAAAATAGGGGTTTAGTTTTCTGTTTATCAGTTCCTTAGTATTTCAATGTTAATTTAATGTTACGTGATTGTTGCTTTAAAGTAAACATTTAGCTATTTTTGTAAAGTAAAGTTTAAAGAAAAAGACTATGAAAAAGATAAAAAATATATTGATGGCTGCCATTTTTACCTTTGGAGCAGCTGCTATGGCGCAGGAAAGTCCGGAACCAAAATTTGAAAAAGAGGGAGATCTTATAAAAGGAACTTTCTATTATGAAGATGGTTCTGTAAAACAAATGGGAACTTACAAGGATGGAAAACTTCATGGAAAATGGGTGGCATATGATACCAATGGAAAAAAGCAAAGTATGGCTAACTATACAGAAGGGGAAAAAACCGGAAAATGGTTCTTTTGGTCTTCAGATAAACTAACTGAAGTTGATTACAATAATAACCAGATTGCCGGGGTAAATACCTGGAAAAGTGATGGTACTTTAGCTGAAAACTAATCAAAAATTTATACCTAAACGCAAGAGGCCGTCTAAAAAGTATTTA
>NZ_DCAP01000019.1:0-4245 GCF_002311535.1 Salegentibacter sp. UBA1130
GGCTGCCTTTTCAGACAGCCTCTTGTTTTACTTTTTTGATTCTGCAACTGAAACCTTTCGGAATTCTTTTAAAAGTTTCTCCAGTTCTAGAGAAGATTTTCTCGCTCTGGTACCGGCGCTTTTATTGCCAGACTCCAGCTGCGCATTAGCTTCTGTTTGGAAATTTTCAAATGTAGATTGAATGTTTTCAACAAGTTCTTTCATGATAGTAGTTTTAAAATTTAAAACGCTAAAATAGCAGAATATTCCCCGGAGACCTCAATTTTAGGATATTTTTGCTGAATTTTTTTTAAGAAAATCACCTATAATACTGAAGTAGGTCGCCTCCCCAATGTTTAATCCTCTATAACCCATTTTTTATCAAATAATTAGCCTAAGAAAATATTGGTTTAGAATATTAGCATAGATTTTAGAAGGTTACATCAAATTAAAAGTTTCAAAAAAACCTGCAATTTTTAAGATTGCAGGTTTCAAAGTAAGATCGCTTAATTTATTGAAGCATCTCGTACAACTTTTCAGCTGCTTTACTGGAAGATGCAGGATTTTGCCCGGTAATTAAATTCCCGTCCTTCAGAACATGAACTTCCCAGTCTCCAGATTTAGAATAAATACCCCCATTTTCTTTCAGCATATCTTCTACTAGAAATGGAACTACCTCGGTTAACTGCACCGCCTCTTCTTCAGTATTTGTGAAACCGGTTACTTTTTTCCCTTTCACTAAAGGTTCACCATTTTCATTTTTTACGTTTTTAAGAGCTGCAGGTGCATGACATACTAAACCTATTGGTTTTTTCTGCTTATTAAAGGCTTCTATTAAAGCAATAGAAGTTTTATCTTCTGCAAGATCCCATAGTGGGCCGTGACCTCCAGGATAGAATACCGCGTCAAATTCTTCCGCTTTAATTGTATCTAATTTTTTAGTCTTTTCAATCACTTTTTGAGTTTCAGCATCTTTATAAAACCGCTTTGTATCTTCGGTTTGAGCATCTTCACTTTCACTATTCGGATCTATTGGCGCTTTCCCTCCTTTTGGTGTAGCTACCGTAACATCAACTCCTTTATCTATTAAGTTGTAATATGGTGCTGCGAATTCTTCAATCCAAAATCCTGTTTTTTCTCCTGTGTCTCCCAATTTGTCGTGAGAGGTTAATACAAATAGTACTTTCATATCTTTTATTTTTTCTTTATTCATTTAAATATTTGAAACTTCTTAACTACGTACAGCCTTTTCAATTGGAGTTTTTCCATCCAGAATTTCAAAAACCTGGTTATGCTTAACGTCGTTGTCCAGAACTTCAACAAGAGTGCGAGCAACATTAGCCCGGGAAATACTCTCCTGTTCTTCTAATTTTTCCTTTAACAGAATTTTACCTGAACCTTCTTCGTTAGTGAGAGCACCCGGTCTTACAATGGTATAATCCAAACCACTTTTACGCAAGTACTCGTCAGCATTTCCTTTTGCTTCTAGGTAGTCTTCCAAATCTTCACTAATACTGGGATTGTCTGCTCCCATAGAGCTAAGCATTACAAATTTTTCAACTCCTGCATTTTTAGCCGCATCTGTAAATTTTTTTGCTCCTTCCTGATCAACTCCTTCTACATTTTTTCCTTTAGAGCCGGCTGCAAAAATTGCTTTATCCACATTTTTAAAAACATTACTCAAATCTTCTTCTAAATCGGCCAGCACAGCAGCTACATTTTCTTTTTCAAAATGCTCTTTTTGCTCTTGCTTTCTCACCATCGCAATAGGCTGGTATTCACATGATTTCTTTAATAAGTCGATAATGATTCTTCCCGTGCTGCCGTTTGCACCGGCAACTAATACATTTTTCTTTTTACTCATAATCATTTTCTTTTTTTAATTATAATCTTGATTAATTTTAAGAAGCTTAGGATAAGCTAATAATTACTTTTCCTTCTGCTCTTCCCGTCGCCAGGTATTCATAGGCATCAATTCCATCTTCGAATTCATAAATAAGGTCTACTGTTGGCTTGATATCTCCCTCTTCTACCATTGTTTTGATTTCCTTCAACTGGGCAGCATTAGGCTGCATCCAGGTATGCTTATAGGCTATCGATTTTTCCTCAATAAGATTGGATAATTGTTCGGGTAAATTATAATCTGGTATTCCCATAATTTTAGCCGATTCTTCGTCTGGCGGACCTACGATTGAAGTTACCACTCCGCCTTCTTTAATTATTTTGAAGGCATCAAACGTATAATCATCTCCCAAAGTGTCAAAAACTATATCCAGGTTATTCGCAACTTCTTTGTAATCTTCTTCTTTATAATCTATCACCCGATCGCCTCCCAGGGCTTTCACCCAATCTACATTTTTGCTACTAGTGGTGGTATAAACAATTGCTCCCTTTGCTTTGGCGTATTGAATGGCAAAACTACCCACCCCACCGGAGCCGGCGTGAATAAGAATCCTGTCGTCTTCTTTTAGCCCTGCTTTTTCTAAAGCCTGGATTGCGGTAAGTCCTGTTAACGGCAATCCGGAAGCTTCTTCGAAAGATATATTTTCTGGTTTTTTAGCAACTTTATCGGCATTAATAGTAACAAATTCTGCTATGGTACCCATTTGTTCTTGTGGTACCCTGGCGTAAATTTCATCTCCTATCTCAAAGCTAGTAACATCATTGCCTTTTTCCACAACCACGCCGCTAACATCAAAGCCAATGGTTACTGGTAGGTCCAAATCCAGCAGTTCTTTTAAATGACCTTGAGCCATTTTATAATCAATAGGATTTAGTGAAGCAGCTTTGACTTCAACTAAAATATCTTTTGATTGTACCGTTGGTTTTTCGATCTCATTAATCGATAAACTTTCTTTAATTTCTCCGTATTTTACTATCTGTAGTGCTTTCATATATATTGTTTTTTATTCGATAATCGAGAGTTAGGTGTTTCAATATTTGCTTCGATTGAAAAAATAGATTTTCGAAACAAAATTCGAGTACATCTCCCGTTATTCTCGAGGTTAAAAATTTATTTATCAGTAAGTTACTATATTATTTATCATTTTGCCTGTCTAAAAGAATATCAGACCATTTATTCAGGGTATCCTTTAGAAGCATTATTTCTGTTAGGGTTATATCTTCCGTCAGTAAAGTATTTAGAAGTTTCTCTGGAATTGGAATCGCAGTATTTTTTAGCCCTCTTCCTTTTTCCGTAAGCTGAATAAATACACTTCTTTCGTCTTTATCAGAGCGTTTGCGCTGCAGCAGCTCCATTTTCTCCATCCGTTTAATAAGCGGAGAAAGGGTATTGGTGTTTAGCAATAATTTTTCTCCAATTTTATTCATCGTTATATTATCTTTTTCCCACAATACCAACAAAACCAAATACTGAGGATAAGTTAAACCCATTTCTTCCAGGAAGGGTTTATAAGCTTTCGTTATTAGTCTGGAAACCGAATAAATAGGAAAACAGATCTGGTTGTTCAATTTAAGTTGCTGATTGTCCATACTATTTATTTTTTGAGTTTTTCCAGGCTCTCCACGCGCCAGATGACCAGAGTGCCCAGGCTATAAGAACCGGTTGAAAGAAAAGCCTTATTAATCTTGCCCTATCTGAATCTAAAGCCCCAAAGGCATCTTTTCCGTCTAAATACTGCGCAACGTTACCCGGAAAAATAAGAACAAAGAAAATCGCTAACGCCCAACCAATGGTAGCACGTTGCTTTTTCCAAAATAGCAGAGCGAGACCTAATGCCATCTCAACTATTCCAGATAAAATAACTACTAAATCTTTGCTTAACGGAAGCCAATCTGGCACTTGAGCCTGAAATTCTATTCTATTAAAGGTTAAGTGGCTAAAGCCAGCATAAGTCATAAACAGTGCAAGTAAGATTCTAAAAATATTTTGCGTGAGTGTTGTTTCAACGTTTCCTTTCATTTCTTATATTTTAATCGCACAAAATTAAATCGTTCACGATGCAAATGTAAAGAATTATAGAAATATAGAGGGCTTGATTAGCATAGTATTAACTTCTTGCCATTAGAGTTAGCTAAGTCCAAGGATAAATTCACCATACAGAAAGGAAATTTGAAAGGTTTAAGGTTTCAAACCTAATAAGGTTATTTTCTTATTAAGAGAGAAGAGAATCTTAGTAATTTTAAAATCAAAGAATCTACAGAAACTGCATACCGCTTAAAATCATTTGATTTCAAGAATGGCAGAGCTAATTTGAAGTAAAAATAATTCTGCGTAATGTGAATAGAGTAGGAAGATAGGGATTA
>NZ_DCAP01000017.1:0-5833 GCF_002311535.1 Salegentibacter sp. UBA1130
CGAAGCTTTGTATTTACTTCCCGGTGATAAGCTAACCGAATTGGAAGCATCTTTTCTACTTACGATAATATGGATATGGCTTTGGTTGCCTGCTTTGGGCATTCCTTGTACGATTCGCTTACCATCTTGGCAGTGTGGCGCCTGTGCTTCCAGTTTCTCAATTTCTTTTTCCCTTTTTTGAATACTTCCTTGCATCAGTCCGGTTTCTATTTTTCGGATTTCACTTTTGAGTTGAAGAATTTTAGTAGCATAAGGCTGGTTTTCGCGAACCTGGCGATCTGTACCTTTAAAACTCCTGCTATGTTCAATTTTACCGTAATATTTAATATCATTGATATTAATTGGCCTTCCGTCTATCTCCCGGTTAAAACAGGCCACATAATCCTTCATCAGTTCCCGGGTATACCTTTTTAGATCCTTGCTACTATTTTGCAGGCGTTTTAATTCGTATTTGGAAGGGCTAACAGTAATGGAATAGAACTTCGGTTCTTTCTTTTTGAGCTTGGCGGTATTGTTATCAATTTCTTTTACGACTTCCTCCGGGGTGATGGCATCCTCATATTGATTAAAGAAATGTTCCTTTGCCACTTCTTCTACGCCTTCGTTTTCCTTTTCGAGATAGCTAACAAAACCGGCGGAACTTTGGGAGTAATTCCCCCCTAACTTTTGAGGTGTGATGGTGATATACATAGCAGGAAATTTTACAGGTTATTATCAGAAAAATTCTTTTCACCCAAACCATCTCGTTCCTGTTTGGGAATACCATCCTTTTTCTCCCGGAGGATTTTCTTTTCCAGGATGAGTGGTTTCTTTTGAGGTACTTCGGTTTGGAAAAGTGAAGCGATCATCGCCGCGGTAGGTTTTGTTTGGGTTTTCTCCATATCACGCATAATGGCAATAACCGCATTGATACGTTTTTTAAAAGAAGCTTCGATAGTTCTCCCGGTTGGGCCCAATCTTTCGTGTGGGGAGATTTCATTATAAAAGAAAAAGTCGAGCATTGTTTCCAGGGCTTCGGTGTGCGATTTGAAGTGTGTTCTTGAAAATTCCTGGAAACGTTTTGCCGTTTCCTTTTTAAACCTGATGCCGATAAATGAGTCCATAATTCGCCGATTTGTCGCAAATTCTTCCCTAAAAATGGGCGTTGGCAGGGCATTTGTCGCAAATTGCTTAAACTCAGGAATTTGAATAAATTTTAAACAACTGATTTACAGTTATTTAAAAACGAAAAGGAGTGCTTAACATCGCGTAGCGTGTTACCCTCTTGCTACTCCTTTTCGTCCCGCAGCGCGGGACAAAAATTCCGTACAATTTGGTCTGTTGGCTGTCTTAATAGACAGTCAAAAGCCACTTGCCAATTCCCGGAGAAAATTTCCGGATTAATAATTTATTGATGTGCAGGTTTATCGGCGAAAGTCAAAAATGGATAGCCCTGCGTAAATTTGAATGCTGAAGATCAGCTAAATAAAGATACATTTTTTTTATAAAATCAAGGCAAAGAATACTTAACGAATAATTTTTTTTCTATATTTATAATCATTTGAATTTTTCATTTAATGATAGAAAGGAAAATCCAGGTAACAGCGGATTTTCCTTTTTTTCTTAAGTTGAGAGTGAAATGCTCCTTATTTTTTGAGCACAACCAACTAAGCTATTTTTATAGTTCTGTTATAGAACTGCTTTGCTTAAAAGATTTATTAAGAAATATCTGAGCCTAAAAAAACACCTCTAAAAATAGAAGTGTTTTAAAATCTGTTTAAAAATTACTTTTTAAAAATTACAGAATTCCTTCATCCGCAAAACTGTAATAATTACCATCAGGAATAAGAATAATATGATCCAGTACTTTAACATCAAAAAATGATGCCGCATTTTTAATTTTTCTGGTCAGGCTTTTATCTGCTTCACTTGGTCTAAGGGTTCCGCTGGGGTGATTGTGCAATAAAATTATTGCCGTGGTTAAGGACTTTAATACTACTGCAAATAGGATTCGAACATCGACCAGGGTTCCGGTAATACCTCCATTGGAAACTTCATAAATTCCTTTAACCTTATTAGCATTATTGAGCAGTATAATTTTAAAAGTTTCCTGCAATTCAATATTATTTTTATTCCATTGCTCAAAGGCTAATTCTGCCGCACACCTGGAACTGGTTATTTTTGGAAGCAAATTTGTTTTTAAACTTCCGCTGTAGCTTATCGCTATTTCATTAACTTTGGATTTCATTATTAGCTTATTTAAAGGGTTAATAATTAAAAGAGGGCGCAACTTTCGAAGGGAACGCCCTCTTTGTTTTTTGGGTTCTTAATCAGTAATTTCTCTATTTCCAAGAAAGAGGATTTCACTTACTAAAATTTCGGTAACATATCGTTTCTCTCCGCTTTGGGTTTCATAGGATCTGGAAGTTAGTTTGCCACGGATAGCCACTTCTTTACCTTTATCAACATATTTCTCGATAAGCTGTGCCTGTTTTCCCCAGGCCACTACATTGTGCCAGTCGGTTTGTTGAATTTTCTCTCCTTCCTTGTGATAGTATTCATTGGTAGCCAGTGAAAAACTGCTTACTTTTTTACCACTTTCGAAGTTTTTAATTTCAGGGGCATTCCCCACGTTTCCGATTAACTGTACTTGATTTCTTAGATTACTCATAATTAAAAGATTTAGATACCTGCTTTTTTTTGCAGGTTGATTAAACATTGATTTACTTATTATATCCGGAGCGTTTTCCTTTTTTAATTTTTTTATTTCGCTTCCGGGTATGTTGTTTTGAAATGATTTCATAATTGTTATTTGTTGATTTACTTCCTATAGAGCCGTTTGCTGTTACCTTTTTTGATGCTGATACATTTTCAATATTTAGAATTAGGGAAGGTTTATAAAAAGGAGGGACGACTGGCTTATGCAACCTGTACTAACTTCTAAATATTGGTATTTTGCATTACAAAAAAGGTAGGGACAGCAACGGCCGGGAAGGAAATGGAAATACTGAAATTGAGAAACAACCGGAAGTGAAGTAAAAGCAAGAATGGAATTCCGATTTAGCGGGCGTCCTTTTTTACTTCGTTAAGTATAAAACTACACGAGGAGCGATAACTACTATATGTCAGATACATCTTAGGAAAATAAAAAGGATGCCCAAGATATTCTTAGGGAAGCTCTTTACCCGAAATGGAGCATTTCGCAGAATGAAGCGGTAATGTGCTGACCGATTTACAACCAGAAGGTCTTTGAAATTAGTGGTCATAATCTCTTAAATGTATGAAGCAGAATATTTATACTAACTATTATTTAAGAATTTGCTTAAATACGTATTTTATTATACTTTTGATCTCTAAATAATAGATTAACCATGGAAATTTCGTGTACAAGAGCTCAGGCTGATCATCAACAACTTCTTAATTGCAAAAACACTTTGGAAAGAATGGATGATAATTTTCAAGATATGACCAAACTACTATCGATTGCTGGTAGTGAAGTACGCTTAAAAATTTTATTCCTTTTGAATATGGAAGACGAATTATGCCCTTGTGATATTGCTGATATTTTAGAAATGAGTGTACCGGCAATATCCCAACACATCCGCAAAATTAAAGATGCAGGTTTTATCTCTTCAAGAAGAGATGGGCAAACGTTGTATTATTCATTAGTGAAGGATAAAACAGCGGTACTTGATGCTGTTTTCACTACAATTAAAATGGTTAAAAAAACTGCGTAAAATGAAATCATCCAATATGTCCAACAGCCCAGCTTTTGTTAGCTTGCTTACTGCAGTAACTGCTTCTGTATGTTGTATTACTCCCCTCCTGGCAATTTTAGCAGGTAGTAGTGGACTTGTCACCACATTTTCCTGGATAGAACCCTTTCGTCCTTATTTGATTGCGCTTACTATAGGAATTCTTGGTTTGGCCTGGTATTTAAAATTGAAACTTAAAACACAAGAAGAAATAGATTGTGCCTGTGATGAGGAAGAAAAACCATCTTTTTGGCAGTCCAAAAATTTTCTGTTCATGGTAACAGTATTTGCCGGATTGATGCTGGCTTTCCCTTATTATTCCAATATATTTTATACACAGCCCAGTAAAGATATAGTGTATGTTTCTCAATCAAACATAATAAAGCACACCTTTGAAGTTGAGGGAATGACCTGCGCAGGCTGTGAAGCCCACGTAGAAAGTGAGGTAAATAACCTAGATGGTATTTTATCAGTCAAGGCGAGTTACGCAAATACTAATACCGTGGTAGAATATGATAAAACTAAAGTCGATTTAACCGCAATCAGAAAAGCAATAAATACAACTGGTTATAAAGTAATCGATACAGAAAATAAAAAAGAGAAGTAGATGAAAAAATATGATGTATTTGTAATAGGTTCCGGGATGTCAGGTATGACTGTTGCTAATAAATGTGCCTCCAAAGGCCTTAAGGTGGGCATTACTGATGAACTTCCCTACGGTGGAACCTGTGCCCTAAGAGGCTGTGATCCTAAAAAGGTGATTATAGGAGCAACGGAAGTACGTGATTTTGCCCAAAGACTTAAAGGAAATGGAATAGATACTGTGCCTGAAGTCAATTGGGAAGATATTATGGCTTTTAAGCAATCTTTTGTCGATGCCATGCCTCCTAAAATTGAAAAAGGATATAAGAATAAAGACATAGACACCTATCACACTTCAGCTAAATTTTTATCTGATAACACCTTACAGTTAGGTGATAAAGTTATTGAAGCTGGGAAATTCGTGATCGCAACAGGTGCAAAACCCCGGGTACTGGATTTTGAAGGTGGAAAATTAGCACTTTCAAGTACAGATTTCCTTACCCTGAAAAAGCTACCTGAATCACTTTTATTTATTGGAGGAGGCTACATTGCCTTTGAATTTGCCCATATCGCTGCGCGGGCCGGTGCCGATGTAACCATATTACATCGTGGTGATCATCCATTGGAAAACTTTGACCATGACATTGTACAACATCTTGTGAATGCAACGCAAAACCTGGGAATTAAACTGGTTTTGGAAACTGAAGTCTCAAAAATTGAAAAGAAAGAAGATCATTTTGTAGTAACAGGAAAATCCAATGGAAAAGAGGTAACTTATAGGACTGACTCTGTCTTTAACTCGGCCGGTCGTCCTCCCGCTATTTTTGATTTAGATTTGGAAAAAGCAGGGATATCTTTTTCAAAAAAAGGAATCCTGGTCAACGAATACCTTCAAAGCACCTCTAACCCTAATATTTATGCAGCAGGAGATTCGGCAGATTCCAGAGGCTTGCCCCTTACACCGGTCGCGGTGATGGAAGGACATGTTGTAGCATCAAACATCATCAAAGGGAACAAGAAAAAAGTTAATTATCCACCAATGCCTTCCGTAGTTTTTACTTTACCTACCCTGGCATCAGTAGGATTGACCGAAGCAGAAGCCAAATCAAAACAGATAGAATATCAGGTCAATTATAACAATGCGGAAAGCTGGTTCAATGCAAAAAGACTGAATGTTAAAGAATATACTTATAAAACGATTATTGATAAAGAGAATCAGACTATTCTTGGGGCACATTTAATAGGTCCTAACACAGAGGAAACCATCAATTTATTCGCCATGGCAATAAAGACCAAAATGAAAATCAATGAGTTAAGGACGATGATCTTTGCGTATCCGACTTTGTCATCGGATATTCCTCATATGCTTTAAAAACAAATAGATTATGGAAATAGAACTAGTTTCTACCATTAAATGTCCTGGTTGCGGACACACAAAAGAAGAGGAAATGCCCACAACAGCCTGTCAGTTTTTTTACCAATGTGATAATTGTAAGCATTTATTAAAACCAAAAGAA
>NZ_DCAP01000033.1:0-150234 GCF_002311535.1 Salegentibacter sp. UBA1130
AGCAGGCCGGATACTGATTTAGGTCTTCATCCAGTAAGCCTGGAAGGTGAATATGAGGTTTCTAAATTTGATTTATCATTTTTCCTTTTCGATAATAAAGAAGAATTGGAGGGTAAAATTAATTACGCCACGAGCTTATTTCGCCGTGATACGATAGAGCGAATGCTTAATCATTACACCTACTTACTGGAAGATCTTGTTGAGGCTCCAGAGAAGTTATATGGTAACACCAGTTTACTGAGTGAGGAGGATTATCAGCGTGTGATCTATAACTGGAACGACACGAACGCTCCTTATCCATCGGATAAGACTATTCATGAACTGTTTGAGACTCAGGTAGCAAAGACTCCTAATGCTGTAGCCTTGGTATTTGAGGGAGAGGAGCTGACGTATTCAGAGCTGAATAAGCGCAGTAATCAGCTTGCTCGTCATATACGAAATTCCTACAAAGAAAAACACGATGAGTCAATGCCAGTGGATACTTGTATAGGATTGTATCTGGAAAGGAGTATGGATATGATAGTATCAATACTAGGTGTGTTGAAAGCCGGTGGAGCCTATGTTCCAATGGATCCGGCCTATCCAGAAAATCGAATCACTTATATCTTAGAAGATACTAAGGCGGAGTTTTTACTAACTCAAACTATGTTAATATTTGAAAACCTATCTAGTTTTGAACTTGAAAGCGAAATAATTGCAGTAGATGCAATCGAAGAATTGGATGGAAGCAATCTAAATTTAGATATAGATTCAAATGCTCTAGCGTATGTGATTTATACCTCGGGTACCACAGGTCACCCTAAAGGAGTTATGGTAGAGCATAAGAATGTAGTAAATTTCTTAACTTATTACCAACTTAATAGCGGTACAACTTCTTTAACTTGTAAAATAATATTTGATGTTTCTGTTCTTGAAATATTTTCCTCTTTAGAATCTGGAAGTACATTGTATATACCGAGTGAGGAAACTGTAAGTGACCCAATGCAATATGCTGATTACTTATATAATAATGAAATCTCTCATTGTTATATTCATCCAATGCATTTACTAGATGTATCTAATAAATTGTCAACGTATAGTAAAGTTCACTTAAAAAGAATTTTGATAGGAGTTGAAAGAATTGCACCAAAAACAATTGCTTGGTATAATTCTCAAAAAATTCAAATTATTAATGGTTATGGACCTACCGAGAACACGATTTGTTCAACAACATATGAAATTAAAAATTTAAATGAAATCGTGACTCAAAATATTCCCATTGGTAAACCAATTTCAAATTACCAAGTATTTATACTAGCACCAAATAATATTCCACAACCCAAAGGTATTATTGGAGAAATTTGTGTTTCTGGGGATGGTATATCAAGAGGATACTTAAACAAACCTATTTTGAATGATGAGAAATTTGTTCCAAATCCTTTTAAATCAGGAACTAAAATGTTTAAAACAGGAGATTTAGGAAGATATCTTGAAGATGGAAATATTGAATTTGTAGGTCGAAAAGATGGTCAAATTAAAATTAATGGTTATCGTATTGAACCTGGAGAGATAGAATCTATTTTGACCGATATAAAGGGAGTATCCCAAGCTTATGTTAAAACTCAAGAGCGGCTAATCGGTCAAAGCGTGGTAAAAAATTTAGTAGGTTATTATGTTTTAGAAGAGAGTCAGGAAGCAATTCAGGAAATTATTTTATTGGAGAAATTATCAAGTCTCCTTCCTGCTTATATGGTACCTAAACGGTTAATGAAATTAGATCGTTTTCCATTAACGATGAGTGGAAAGTTAGATAAGCGATCGCTTCCAGAGGTAAACTTGGCTAGGTCTGAGGAGGAATATGTCTCGCCTCAGACGGAGACCGAGCGTGCATTATGCCGGATTTGGGAGGAAGTTTTAGGTCTTGATCGTGTGGGAGTAACGGATGACTTTTTTCGTATTGGGGGCGATTCCATACTGGGGATTTCCCTATCAATTAAAATGAAATCTTATTTAAAACAAGACATAAAAGTCTCAGATATATTCAGATTTAAAACAATAAACCAATTAATTAAAAAAACAGGAAATCCTACTGAAATAATAAAACCGTATTCAACGGAATATAAAAGTCAATTTAAGAATTTAATTTTTGTACATCCAGGTGGGGGTGGCTCCGAAATGTATCAGAGTTTAGCGCAAAGATTAATACCTTACTTCAATTGTATCGGAATAGATAGTTTTAACTTATATAATACTTCAAAAATTGATTCCCTAAGTAGTCTGGCAAATTATTATCTAAAGCAATATAGAAAACACAATGATTTCGGAAAACAAATTAATCTTATAAGCTGGTCTTTTGGAGGCTTAATTGCTATGAAGATGGCATCCATTCTTGAAAAAGAAGGGTATGGTGATATTAATATTTTTCTACTGGATACTTATATCAAGGACGCTAAAATGCGGGATCTTGGTGAAAAACTTTTCTTGGAAGGTAACCAGCAGCAAGAAGAACAAAACCTGATAAAACAAGCTAGAAAAGATGGTATAAGTGAAGAATTGATAAAAAACTGGCTTGAAAATAATAGAATACAGAATGATTTATCCAATACTACAAATGACTTCTATTTAGAAGAATCAAAAATTTATTTATTTAAGTCAATAAATTCGAACTATAATAAAAATTCTCAATTTTCATTTGAAAATCATAAACATATGATGTCTATGAGGCTAAATAATGTTGATACGCTTGCCAAAAGGGTTTCAGTTATCAATTATAACTGTAGCCACAAGGAAATATTGACAAAAAAAGAATTGGATATAAGCAATTTCATTATGGATAAGTTGGGTGTATCCATATTAAATAATACTCAATAAAAATTAATTTAAATTTAAAATACAATGCAAGATCAAGTTTATTTAAAACCGAACCTAGTTATAGAGCCATTATTTGATAATTGGTTTGCATGGGGACATTTGATTTCTCCTGCCACATCCGCTATGAATATAGTTGGAAGGCATTTAAAAATTATGAACTCTTATGTAAAGGCACCCTCAGTGCATGCTGCTGCGGTTAAGAACCCAAAAATGCTTGGAGGTCCATTCATAGATTATAATGGAGAAAGGGTTGATGAAATAAAGAAGTTACGGGATAAAACTCTTACCGAGCAAGAAGATATGATAAAGTTTTGGGAAGCAGTAAATGAGCTGGATAAAATTTTAAAAAGTAAGGCCAAAGGATATTCACTGGAACCGCTGTATGATGAAGTTCCTGAAATATTAAAAGGATATGTAGAGCTAACATATGATTTAAATAATTTTCCTTCTTTTAGATTTTTTGAAGCTTTATTATATCATAGTAAATATTACAAAGAATCTTCACAAAGTATATTACTATGGCTTACAGATAATGATGAAAGGCCATTTTGCCTTAGTACACCACGCTTGGAGGATGAAGATAAAGTTCATTTGCAAATTCCTTTTAGGGAAAAAGTTCTTGATCAATTAAGTGAAATGAGACGTAAACCAGCTTCATTTGAAGAAATAAAAAGGGCTTTAAACATTCCAGCCGAAAAGCAGGATGTTTTCCGTTCCTTTTTTACTACTGAAGCTCCGAAACCTTATAATAAATATGAAGGTGATAAAGTTCGCATGAGGTACTTCGGACATGCGTGTATTTTGGTAGAGACAAAGGATGTAAGTATTCTTATTGATCCAATAATTAGTTATTATGGATATCCGCAAGAAGTAGACAGGTATTCAGATATGGATTTGCCTGAAACTATTGATTATGTATTAATTACTCATAATCATCAAGATCATATTTTATTTGAAACTTTAATTCCTCTGAGACATAAAATACGAAATATTGTAGTACCACGATCTGCTAATGGTCCATTGCAAGATCCTAATCTTAAACTTATGTTTAATGCCATAGGTTTTGAAAATGTTATTGAAATTGACGAAATGGATTCAATAAAATTTAAAGATTGTACTATTACAGGTTTACCTTTTATTGGAGAACATTGTGATCTAAATATCCAGGCGAAAATATGTCATCTAGTACAGATTCAGGATTTTAAAATGCTTTTTGTAGCCGATTCTTGTAATATAGAGTCAAAATTGTATGAAAAGGTTCGAGATGTAATAGGTGATGTAGATGTTATTTTTCTTGGAATGGAATGTGATGGAGCTCCGTTAACCTGGCTATATGGGCCTTTGTTAACTGAAAATTTACCTAGAGATAAAGATTCAACAAGAAGGCTTGCAGGTTCTAATTTTAAAAGAGGGCAGGGATTAGTAGATGCTTTCAAGGCTAATGAAGTCTATGTCTATGCAATGGGACAAGAGCCTTGGTTAGAATTTATCAGTAGTTTAAGATATACAGATGAGTCCAATCCAATAATCCAATCAGATTTACTACTGGATTATTGTAAGAAAAATGATAAAATAGCAGAGAGGTTATATGGAGAAAGAGAAATACTCTACTCCAAGGAACCTGTAAGTTAATAATCCCTGATTTAAAAATATAGCTTCCTCGTACTTCCTACTTTAATTCATGATGCATACTAAAAAATGGCCTTATGAAGAGGGAGCTATATATTTCACCTGGTTTTCTATAAGAGGATGTCAGATGTTACTTAATAATTAAATACAGTTAAAAGTATTAATATCAATATTTAATGAAAATAGTTCAGAGCTACTGGTCAAAACCAACTTTAAAGAAAGATTCCTTTAAAACATCGGATAGAAACAAAGGTGGCTGGGTAGATAAAAGATTTAATTATATGAGCTGGGCCTTGAGTTGTCTTCAGTTTAAGAAATTTTATTCTAAGGTAGAATTGGTTACTGACCAGGCTGGTTATGATTTATTAATTAACAAATTAGATTTGCCGTATACGCATGTAGATGTTTGTTTAGATAGATTAAATATTTATCATAGTGATCTATGGGCTCTTGGTAAAATTTATGCCTATAGTATACAGAAAGAACCTTTTATCCACGCAGATGGTGATATTTATATTTATCACAAATTTAAACCTGAAAGTGAAAATGCAGATTTATTCGTTCAAAATATAGAGGACGGATTTTCATACTACGATAATATTTTTAAACAAATCAGAGAAACATTTCAATATATACCACCAGAATTATTGGAGTCAATTGAAAAAAATAAAAAAATTATCTCTGTAAATGCGGGATTGCTCGGCGGTAATGATATAGCTTTTTTCAATTGCTATACAAAGGAAGTTTTCAATTTTGTTGATCAGAACTTAGCGAAAATAGACAAAATAGATAAAGGTATGTTTAATACCATTTTTGAGCAGTTTTTATTTATGGCTTTAGCGGAAAAAAGGGATAAGAAGGTTTCTTATCAATTAAAAGAAGTAAATCATGCTTTTGATGGCCTTGCAGATTTTACAGGATTGCCTAATAGGACAAAGTATATTCATACCGTAGGGATATATAAGAAAATTAACTATATCGGAAATTTATTGGAGCACAGACTTATGATGGATTATCCGGACTACTATTTCAAAATTTTAAATCTTTTAAAAACTAATCAAATATAATGGATAAAAAGATTAGATCAACAATAGAAGATTACATTGAGGCTTATAAGCACTTAAATTTTGAAGATTATAAATATCTGATACTAAATGATAAGAGGACAAAAAAAATAACTCAAAGTAATTTAAGTAAAGTTGAAAATATAGAAACAGGAATTTCTGGATATTTATTATTCTTTCTTGAGGTATTTAGACTTAATCGTGATGATTTGTTATTACTGAAAATTAGATCTCTTAGTGATGAGTTAATCAATTATTGTAAAAAAAATGAAACACAAAACTTCTCATTCTATACCGGTAGAGCTGGTGTTTCCTATTTTTTATTACAACTTTACATTGCCACCAAAGAGATAAAGTATTTAAATGAAAGTTTAAATTTAATTCAGCCTTGTCAAGATGAATACTTTAATAATTCATATACAAGTGATTATTTTTATGATGGACGTGCGGGTACATTATTTGTATTATTAGAATTATATAAGATATCACCTTCTGATAAAATTTTTAACTTAATTGAAATTTTTACAGTTAAACTTTCTAAAAATGGGGTTTTATCGAAGGATGGACTTAGTTGGAACTCCAAACTAGAAGTTAACTTAAAAGATTCTTGTGGTTTTGCTCATGGAGCTTCTGGTGTATATTATGCTTTAAATGAAGTGAGTAGGTGTTTTCCGGATTCAGGTCTAGACTATATTTTGGAAAGGATTTGTAATTATGTTTCCAATAGTTTTAACGATAATAAAAATAATTGGAGAAACTATGAGGTAGATTTTTTGACTAAAGAAAAGTTTACTAAATATTTAAAAGCCTATAGAAATGGAAGTACCAAAATATTCGATGCAGATTACAATATTGGATGGGCTTCCGGTAAATGTGGTATATCTCAAGTTTTCGGAAGTCATAGCATAGATAAAAGTCATTATTTAATAAATGAGAATGAGGATTTATATAGTGGTTTATCTGGCATAGGTCTATGCTTATTACAAGATTATAATGTCAATTGTAAGGAGATCAAATCTATTGCAAAAAACTTCATAAACGATTTTGATAGCAATCAAGAAAGCGGAGGCTTACTTTATGGTAATCTAGGGAAGATGTATTTTCTAGTCAAGATTTTATCCGAGAAAAAGTGTTATAGTATTCTTAAACCATTTATTTCTTGTCCTAAGAGAAGTCACCACAAATTGTCCAAGGAAATAGGCAGTTTACCTATACATTATTTAAAAAGAAATTATTTGCGGACAATTAACCTCTATGAGAAAATTGCACCAAATACTTTAAAGAGGTTTCTAAAGAAACATGATTTATATGGAGGCAATGAGTTTTATAAATTTCAAGAATTTATAAAGGTTGACCTTGAAGAAAAAAAAGGTGCCCCAGCGGCAAACGTATTGAATGATATTTTTCATTACGAAACTGAAATAGCAAAGATCAAAGAAAATGAGGTTAGAACTCCATTACAGAAATATTTGGATATTATTCTTAAAAGAGAAAAATTGATCGATCCCTTGAATAAAAAGGAGGAATGGCTTATAAAACAAAAACTGATTTGGAAGGATAACTTAGTTTTAAAAAGCACGGGGTGGAATTGGAGTTCTGGATCTAATAACTTGATTAAAAATTTTTATGAAGAACCAAACGATTATAAATATGTTTTTGTCGATGATATCCAACATGGTTTGGTAGAATACTCTTTAGATGTTGACGGAATTGTACTTGACCACTTTCAAAATGGAAGAAGTGTCGAAGAGACCTTGGAATCAATAAAGTATCTCTGTGAAAATCAAACTGATCAAACTATAAATAAGATGGTTCAGGCAACAGGTTCAGATGATAAAAAAGATTTTATAAATCGCCTGGATTTCTTAGTGCTTCATAAGGTTAGACAATTTTTATACGATGATATTCTGAAGTTTACCGTATGATTCAAGTTTATTATGCTAAGATTGATGAAAATAAACATTCAAGGTATTTAAAAAAGTACTTGAAATGTTTTGATAAAGATTTCAATTCTAAAGTTCACAGTTATAAGCGTTGGCAAGATGCTCAATTATCTTTGTTGGGAAGGGTTTTAATATTTTCTTATATCTCAAATAATAACATATCAAATGTGTCTGTAAATTCAATAATTTATAATGAATTCGGGAAGCCTTATCTACCCGGAAATCCCTTCTATTTTAACGTTACCCATTCCAGGGATCTCGTTGTGTGCTGTTTTAATATAAATCAAGAAATAGGGGTAGATATTGAATATAAAAAAGCAATGGATGTTTATGAGTTTAAGACTCAGATGCTGGAAATTGAATGGAAAAGAATTATACAGAAAAAGGATTATTTAGATGAATTTTATCAATACTGGACAGAAAAAGAGTCCGTAATTAAGGCAGCAGGGAAAGGGTTTCAAATACCTTTAAAAAGCTTTACTATAAAAGGAGGTTTTTCAAAAATTAATGGGGATAGCTTTCAAACTTTAAGGTTTGAAATAGACGAAAACTACTGTTGTAATCTATCTCTAAAAATAAAAGAACTAATATTTCCGGAAATACAAATCGATGAAATTTTTATTTAAAAGATTTCGAGAGTCACAAATAATCAATATTACACTATGAGATTTTATTTATTCTTAATTTTTACAATAATAACATTTTCCGGTGCTGCACAGGTTAGTGTATCCCTAGAAGAAAGAAAAACATTTTTCCCCAAGTGGGAAGAATTAAAGAATGAAAAAATTGAATGGTATTACTTGATTGTTCCAGAGAATTACTCTGAACCAAAAGGGAAGAAGATTAAAATTGCAGTTTCCGTAATTCCATCTTCAGCAAATATAAATGATAGAAGGGAACCGGTAGTTTTTATACAGGGAGGGCCGGGAGGAAGTACTCTTGGATCACTATGGAGATGGTTAGGGCACCCCGTTCGAGCAAAGCATGATATTATTTTACTTGATCTTAGGGGAACAGGCTTTTCCGAACCTAATATGTGCCCAGATCTAGGTAATCAATTTCTTCAAATATTGGCTAAGAATCAATCTGAAGACAAGGATGAATGGGAGAAGGTTAAAGTTAGCAGGGATTGCAAACAGTCTTTAATCGATAGTGGAATAGATATAGAATCATATAATAGCAGTTCAGTTTCAAAGGATCTTCATCACCTAAAAAAGAGTTTAAATATTTCCAAATGGAATGTATATGGTGTTTCTTACGGCACATTTTTAGCTCAGGAATATGCAAAGAAATTTCAAGGGGATATAAACTCGTTAATTTTGGACTCTTCAATTCCCAATATTGGAAATTATTATAATTCAATAAATAACAATTACTTAACAAGCTTAAATAAAGTTTTTAAAGCTTGCAAGGATGATCCGAGATGTAATGATAAATTTAAAGAAATAGACTCTGTATATTATTCAGTCATAGAGAATTTGGAAAGAGAGCCTATTACTGTCAAAGTTAATAAGGATATAGTTGGCTCTGGGAAATTTACATACAATGCTGAAGATTTCAAAATAGCCATCCACCAAGCTTTATATACTCCAGAACTAGTCGAAATAATACCACTTTTGATAAACCAATTCAAAGCAAGGAATAAAGAGGTTTTAGGGAAACTGGTGGAAACGTTTTCCGCAGCTTTGTCTCTAGATTACGGTACATATTTTTGTTTTACATGCAATGATGTAATTCCGAAAAATAGCTTGGAAATATTTGACTCGAATGCAGAAGAACTAAGTTCTTTTAATGGAGGCTTATCATTTTATAGGTCTGATTTTCTAGTTTGTAAAGATTGGGATAAATTCACGGAGTCCAGTACTGCCAATAATGGTAATACATCATTTTCTAATAAATCTAACAATTATCCGGTCTTAATTTTTTCTGGAGAATTCGATCCAATAACTCCCACCAATTTTGCAAAAGAAACTCAAAGAAAATATAGTAAGTCTATATTAGTAACAGCTAAAGGTTACGGTCACGCTCCAAGTTTTTCTACTAAGGGTAATGATGCTATTAGAAAATTCTTGAGTGGAAAAGAACCTTCAGATTACAATTTCGAACAGGAAAATGAAGCTTTTGTTACTGATGTAATTTTGAATGATGGGGTTTACAGTTTAAGTCGGAATTTGAATAATTTTCAATGGTTATTTTTTAGCCCCATGTTTGTAGGGTTATTTCTGTTATTAACTTTTTTAGTTTACGGACGGAAAAATAAGAATTTTAAAATAAGAATTTTAAA
Organism: Salegentibacter sp. UBA1130; assembly: GCF_002311535.1. NCBI lineage: Bacteria > Pseudomonadati > Bacteroidota > Flavobacteriia > Flavobacteriales > Flavobacteriaceae > Salegentibacter > Salegentibacter sp. UBA1130. Next base: position 9,771 of record NZ_DCAP01000033.1, read on the forward strand.
TATTCTTATTCTAACCGCAATATTAGTGGGAATTACTGGATTTTTAATTCTTATTCTTGGTATTTATACAACCTCAAAAGAGAATTATTATTTATTAGCTTTTGGACTCCCTACCAACTTCTCCGCAGGTTTTTGGCTTTTAAAATTATTTACTATCCTTTCTCTTATTTCGCTGATTTTAAGTTTGATATATTTTCGTCTAATTGGAAATAAACAATATTACATTCTAATATTTTTCTCCCTTATAATTATTAATATATACTTTCTCTACTGGGGAATTTTATTTTAAAATGCAAAAATAATGCAATTCCACTCCATCAAAGAAATTTTCTAATTAAACAAATTTTAATGAAACCTATACAATTATATTTTTTACACTTCGCAGGGGGAAATTGCTATTCCTTTGATTTTTTAATTAATGAACTAAAAAAGCATCGATCGCAGTTTGAATACTTGCCTTTAGAGTTACCCGGTAGGGGTAATCGTTTGGATGAAAGTCTATTAACAAGTAAGGAAGAGGCAATAGAGGATTATCTCCAACAAATCGTTAGAAAAAGAAATAATGCCCCCTATATGATTATTGGTCATAGCATGGGGGCTGCACTAGGACTTTCTGTTGTAAAAGGACTAGAAGATAAAAACGACCCACCCTTTTGTTTTTTGGCAACTGGAACTCCAGGTCCTGGATTACACTCAAGAAAGGACGAGCAACCAGTATTCGTTCTAAGTGATGAGGATTTTAAAGCAGAATTACGAAAGTTGGGGGGAGTACCAGAGGAAATTTTAGACAATAAAGACTTGTATGATTTCTTTTCTCCTATAATACGTTCGGATTTTCAATTATTAGAAGAAAATAAAGGGTTTGAAAATGGATTAAAAATAAAAACTTCTATTCATGCTCTAATGGGAGATGAGGAACCCCTAGTTGATAAAATAAAAAATTGGGAAAAATTCACTTTTGGTACAGTAGAAACTCAAATATTAAGAGGAAATCATTTTTTTATTCACAGAAATAAAGGAAAGCTTTCTTCTGTGATAAGGCAGCACGCAGCAACTTATAAGTATAAGCATATTAAAAAGTACAACTGATAACAGCCGTCACAGCCGCAGGGAACTCTATGTACAGAATATAAAGTTCTTGTTTTACATTTACCAATAAGCAATAAATATGTTCAAGTTAAACTATAAGAATTATTTGAGTATAATAGTATTCTCGCTTCCCAGTACTTTCATTAGTGCAAGTTTACTTTATATCATTAATATTTTTTTAACAAAAGATATAGAGTCTTTATCTCAATATCTTTTACCTGTTTTTTTCTGTTTTATCATCTATTCTTTTTTATTAAATATTTATTTCCAATCTAAATTATTGGATTTAAACTATAAAATGATTTATGAGAATGAGGTGAAGATATTAAGTTTGCTTCATCAATCATCATTTAAAAATTTTTTGAAATTTGGTTCACAAAGATTTTATACTGTCTTAGAAGACCTGAGAGTTTTTATTTATCTTCCTAACATATTGATAACTCTTATCAACTCACTTTTAACTATAATTATTTGTCTTGGTTATCTTTTTTGGATTTCCATGGAGACAACACTAATCCTCAGTCTTTTTCTGATTTTAATTGTAGGCCTTTATTTATTTATTAATAAAAAGCTCTCAAAGAGATATGAATATCTTCGAAAATTGAATGAGGAATATTATGGGTATGTTGATGATTCGATAAAAGGTTTTAAGGAGTTGAAAATAAGTGCAATTCGAAGGGAGAACTTTTTTACTAATCATCTAGGTGACAACAGAAAAAAGGCAATGAAAGTGGATATTTCTTTAACTAAAAAATACTTAATCCTCAATTTATTAAGTCAAAATGGAATATACTTACTACTGGGGTTAGTTTTTATCATCTTAATATACTTGCATTCACTTGATAGCGAGCAAATCATAACCTATGTTGTTGCTTTACTTTTTTTAAATGGTCCGATCAATGGTTTAATTTCTATGCAAAGCTTTTTAATAAAAGCGATTGTTTCAAATAAACGAATAAAGAGATTTTTTTCAGATTTCAAACAGGAAAAAGTTTGTGATTGGGAAAAAGTGAAAAATTATGGGTTTAATAATTTAAAGTTTGACGATATCAAATTCAGTTATGATTCCCAGGATCAATTTAATTTTGCCATTGAGAGATTAAATTTAAGCATAGAAAAAGGAGAGATTATTTTCATTACTGGAGGTAATGGAAGTGGTAAAAGTACTTTTGTTAATATTCTAACTGGTCTCTATTCTCCTAATAAAGGTAAGATTCTTTTAAATGGGGAGGAGATAAATAATTTGGAGTCCAGTTACAAGGACTTATTTGCAGTTATATATTCCAATAATTACATATTTTCTAAAAATTACAATAATTATTCCTTTGAGGGAAATAATTATTATAAGGAGCTGCTTAAAATAATGCAAATGGATGATACGGTTCTAGACGATAGAGAAGCTTCGATTAGAAGGAAATTTTCAAAAGGTCAAAGTAAAAGGATGTCATTAATTTTAGCCCTTTTAGAAGACAAGCCAATTTTGGTTCTAGATGAATGGGCTGCAGATCAAGATCCATATTTCCGAAAATATTTTTATGAAGAACTTATACCTATGCTAAAGCGTCGCGGAAAAACGATTATAGCTGTAACGCATGATGATGCTTATTTTAAACAAGCTGATAGAATTATAAAGTTCGAATATGGAACTATTTCGGAAAGCAAATTAGTTTCAAATATACCAACATAATCGAATCATGAAATTAACATTACCCCAAAAAGATATATATTATGAGCAGTTGTTATTTGCTGCATCACCGATATACAATATTGGAGCTAAGATTAGAATAGAAGGTTTAGTCGATAGAAAAAAAATTGATTTAGCGTATCAGTCATTGATAAAGCAACATGATTCATTTAGGATTATTTTAAGACTCAATAAGTTTCAATCCGTGAGTTTCGAAATTCTAGACGATTTTAATGAATCCATAAAATTTGTTGATTTTTCCGATGAAGATGATGGTGAGGTTAAAGCATTGGAGTTTATGCAAAACCGATTTAAAAAACCTTTTAAATTGTATAATGAGAAATTGCATTGCTTTATTTTAATTAAGGTTGAAGATAATATTCATTATTTATTTTCTGTATATCACCATATAATCACTGATGGATGGGGAACTTCTTTAATGTTTCAGAGACTAGTTCAGAACTACAATGAGATTTTAAATAATAGTTCAGTTATAACTAATTACCCCTATTCTTATAAAGATTATGTAGTTAACGATAAGGCCTATAGGGACTCACAATTTTTTGAAAGAGATAAGTTTTATTGGAAGGAAAAGTTCTCTGACTTACCTGAGCAGTTGTTTGATAAAATCGATTCTAATGTGGAATTAATCCAAAGTTCTAGAAAGGAATTAATAATTAAAAACGAAGATTATGGTGAATTAATTCAAATAGCACGGCGAATGAATGCCTCTACCTTTCATTTGCTATTAGCATCCTTTTTCTCCTACTTTGCTTTAAAATATAATAATAATGATTTCGCAATAGGCTTACCAGTTTTGAATAGACCTAATTCAAAATTTAAAAAAACTGTTGGACTTTTTATGGGCGTAACTCCCTTTCGAAAATCCGTCGATATTAATGAGAAGTTTGAAAATTTAGTTAAGTCGATTAAAAGTGAAATTAAGAAAGATTATCGTTATCAGCGATATCCCCTAGGAGAATTAATTAATGATTTAAACCTATACAGTACTAAGGATCAGCTTTTTAATGTTACTTTGTCTTATGAAAAGCAGAATTATTCTCCAAATTTCGAAGGCACAAAAACTAAAGTTATTCCATTAACTCATGAGACTGAAAGAGTTGGTTTAGCAATTTATGTTCGAGAGTTTGACGAAAAAGAAGATATTAAAATCGATTTTGATTATAATTTAAATTATTTCAATGAAAGAACGATTGAACCACTTGTAAATCATTACAAAAACTTTTTAAATGATATAATTAATAATTCGGAATCACTTATAAAAGATTTGAACTATTTAGATAATGCGGAAAAGAATTTATATTTAGAGCGATTTAATTCCACGAACATCAATTTTGATTTAAATCTTACAATAACCAACTTATTTGAAAATCAAGCTAATATTTTCCCGCATAAAACTGCAGTAAGAGATGAATACAGAAAGTATACCTATAGTCAACTGCAAGCGCTTTCTACCATTGTGGCAAATAACTTATCTCAGTTAGGGAATAGAGAAAAGACACCTATCGTTATTATAGCTAATAGGTCGGTTCAACTTATAACCGTCATCCTAGGAGTTTTGAAATCAGGAAGAAGTTTTATTCCTGTGGACCCAGAGCTACCTGCAAAACGTATAGATTACATTATTAAAGATTCCGGTGCTGACATTGTATTTACTGATGAAAGCCGTCATTTCAAATTGGCGGGGAGAATTATTGGTTTTACAGAAATTCTTGAAGTTGGAAATAAATCATTTTCATTTACTGATTTATCTAATTCTAATGAAAGTGCCTATATTATATATACCTCTGGTTCTACAGGTAAACCCAAAGGTGTGGAGGTAAAGCACAAATCCTTAACCAACTTTTTATATAGTATGCAGATGGAACCAGGTTTCAACAGTAATGATGTATTATTTGCAGTTACTACCATTTCATTTGACATTTCTTTATTAGAACTGTTCCTACCTCTTATTTCGGGTGGGGAAATATATATAGCAGGTAGAAGTGTATTAAAAGAACCTAGTTATGTAATTAAAGAAATAGAAAAGGTCGAACCTACTATCATACAGGCAACTCCCAGCTTTTTTCAAATGCTTTATAATTTTGGATGGAAAGGAGAAAAAAACCTGAAAGTTTTATGTGGGGGAGAAGCTATTAGTGAGGCATTAGCAAAGTCCTTAATTAGTAGTGTTAAGGAAATTTGGAATATGTACGGACCAACAGAAACTACAATTTGGTCAAGTATTAAGAAGCTATCGACTCCAAGACAAGTTTCTAATATTGGCAAACCTATTCGAAATACTCAAATATATATATTAAACGATTATGGTAAGTTAGCTCCGGTTGGCATAAATGGTAATATATATATTGGAGGTGAGGGATTATCTGTTGGCTATTATGGGAATCCAGAACTTACTAATAAAAAATATTCTTATCACTCATCTATTCGCAATAGGCTCTTATTTGATACGGGTGATATTGGTAGATGGAATGAAGAGGGGGATATAATACTTGTTGGAAGGAAAGATAATATGATTAAATTAAGAGGTTATAGAATTGAGCTGGGGGAAATTGAAGTAAGCATAAATAATATTCTGGAGGTTAATAATTCGATAGTAGTCCTTAAAAAGTCTAAGAACCCATTATTGGTTGCCTATATAGATTCTTCAAGCAATTTTAAGGAACAAGAATTAAAAAAAGAATTAGAAAATATTTTACCAAAATACATGGTACCATCGGTGATTGTTTCGATCGATAAACTTCCTAAAACGCCAAATAATAAGGTTGATCGAAAATTGCTGAGTGAGATGCCTCTAGATAATAGAATAGAAAATGTTAAAGAAGAAAAATTAACTTCAACCGAGCTTCGTTTAATTAAAATTTGGAATGAAATTTTTCAAGTTCAAGATAAAATAAAGAGTTCAGATGAAAATTTCTTTGAGCTTGGTGGGCATTCGCTATTGGCAGCAAAGTTAATTTATAGAATAGAAGAGGAATTTGCTGTTTCTTTAAAATTGGAAGAAGTTTTTCAAAACTTCACTATCAAAACCTTATCAAGAGTTATAGATTATAAGGAAAAAAATCACGCATTAATCAGTAATGTTGAAACTAAGGAATATTATCAATTGACACCAAGTCAAAGAAATATATGGTACGCCTGTCAATTAGATTCGGGAAATAAGAGTTATAATTTATTTTCAATGTTTAAAGTTTCTGGCCATTTAGATTTAATACGATTGGAGGAAGCAATTTTAGAATTAATGAACAATTATGAAATACTTCGTACAAACTTTATTACAATAGATGGAGATCCGGTACAGAAAATCCATCATAACTTAGATTCTTTTCGAATTGAATCCAAGGTATTCGAAAAAAGAATTGCTTTTGAAACATATCTGAAGAATTTCTCAGAAAATTTATTCAATTTAGAATCAGATATCCTTTTAAAAACAGTGATGGTTACTTATGATAATGAAAAATACTTACTATTTGTTACTCATCATATAATTATGGATGGAATTTCTATTGAGAATTTTATAGAAAAATTATCAAAAGTATATAGTGATTCAGAGACCATTTCTTTTAGTGAAATTCAATTTAAGAACTATTCACAAACGTTAAACAAAGAAATAACCGAAACACTGGTTAAGAATAAAAATTTTTGGGAGAACTATTTGGAAGATACTTATAAAATTGGAATGCATCCCAAAAAAGAAGAAATAGATCAGTTATTATCTGGGCGAAAAATTTCTTTTAAAATAAAAGAATTAGAAAAAAAAGCATTGCAAAAATTTTCAAAACAAAATAGAGTTACTTTATTTTCAGTATTGTATGGTATAATAGCTTTAGAATTCCACAGAGAATTTGAGAGGAATAATTTCTGTTTAGGGACAATACTAAATGATCAACAATTTACTAAAGGGTTAGAAATTGGTATGTATGCTAAAACCTTACCTATTAGAGTTAACATTAGTAAAAATATATCTTTTCTAGATTTTGTAAAATTCATCCATCGAGACTTTTTAGATGTGCGGGAACATTCAAATTTACCCGAAAGCTTTTTATTGAAAAATCTAATTGATACTTTGGTTGTTTACCAAGTTCATGGAAATTATGAGAACTTAAGATTAGGAGAAGCATTTCTTAGCAAAATGAATAACAGTAAAATTATATCTAGATTTCCGCTGGTCATAACTTTTTTTGAGCAAGCAAATTCAATAATATTTGAAATAGACTTTAATATAAATTACGTTTCTCAAGGAATGGCCAATCAAATAGGTCAGAATATTATTAGTATTTCAAAGCAAATAATAAAAAAACCTAATATTTTAGTCAATGAGTTAACAAATAAATTCAATTTTCAGGGTGAAAAAGGAGTAGATATTGATTTTAATTTTTAACTATTATTAAATTATAAAAACAGCTGTCTAACACAAGTAGTAGCGTAAACACTTATAGGATTGGTAGATGATTTTGTTATAGGGAATAGTGGTTTAGTTTAATTCTCAAAGAAGTGAGATATTCAGGGATATCTCCATGCTATTGCCTTTACCTAATTAGGTTTTTAAATCATAAAACCCTCTTCTTTCAAAAGGCACCCTATTCTCTAGACCGAACATTTACAGAGGATTTCTTGGCTGTCCGCATTTAATTTTAAAAAGTACTCTCAGAATATTGTTGAAATAGATAAAAGGGTAACCCGTAACCTTTTTATGGTTGAATTTTCGAATAGTACGTTGGTTTGCTATAACATTGTAAATACCCTTATAAAGGGAATATGTGACTTATATTAAGTGCTTTTAGCGCAAAAGGCATTTTAATAGAGAATTAAAGAAGCGGCTGGTGTACTAAATTTAGATATTAAATTCTCATCTATAAAACCGATTCTCAATACACTCAATACAGAGGACTTTATTTCGAATCAACTTTAAGTATCATTAATCCTAACGAATCATTTGAAAACTGATTTTCCCTTTTATAAACAACCAGACTCCAAAGATTGTGGCCCCACCTGTCTTCGGATTGTAGCTAAACATTATGGAAAACTAATTTCTTTACAAGAGATTCGTGAACTTTCCGAAACAACCAGAGATGGTAGTAACCTTTTGAAATTAAGTGATGCCGCAGAATCTATAGGTTTTAAAACTTTGGGAGCCAAATTGAACTTTAATCAACTTAACGAAGCACCCCTTCCTACAATTGCTTTCTGGAATAATAATCACTTCGTTGTTATTTATAAAATTAAGAAAGGGTTTATTTATATATCTGATCCGTCGTTTGGTCTTATTAAATATACAGTAGAGGAATTTCTTAGTCGTTGGATAGGGGAAAATGCGGAAAAGGATACTAAAGAGGGAATTGTAATGCTTTTAGACCCCACTCCAAGTTTTTTTCAATTAGAGGATGAGGATAATGAAAAAAAATCTTTAAATTTTCTTTTTAAATATCTCTTCAAATATAAAAGCTTACTTATTCAGCTCTGCATAGGATTAATTGTGGGAAGCTTATTGCAACTTATTTTTCCATTTCTTACCCAAAGTATAGTTGATATTGGAATTCAAAATCAGAATATTGATTTTATATACATTATCCTTTTTGCACAGATTATGCTTTTCTTAGGACGTACAAGCGTAGATGTTTTTAGAAGCTGGATTTTACTGCATCTCAGTACTCGTATTAATATTTCATTAGTATCAGATTTTTTTATCAAGCTTATGAAACTGCCTATAAGTTATTTTGATACAAGAATGACCGGTGATATTATGCAGCGAATTAATGATCACAACCGAATTGAGAATTTATTGACCGGTTCCACCTTGAATACTCTTTTTTCCATGGTGAATCTTTTAGTGTTTGGATTAGTATTATTTTACTATAGTTCTACAATTTTTTTGATATTTTCTATTGGAAGTCTGATTTTTATAGGTTGGATTCTTTACTTTCTTAAAAAGAGAAAAGTTTTAGATTACAAACGGTTCTCTCAGTTAAGTGAGGAACAAAGTACGGTAATAGAGCTTATCAATGGAATGCAAGAAATTAAAATGCATAACGCTGAAAAACAGAAGCGATGGAAATGGGAGTTTTTACAGGCTAGATTATTTAAAGTTTCCATAAAAAATCTAAGATTGGAACAAACTCAAGGGGTGGGGTCTTCATTAATAAATGAACTTAAAAATATCCTTATAACTTTTACCTCCGCAGTTCTTGTGATAGAAGGATCTATAAGTTTAGGTATGATGTTATCTATACAGTATATTATTGGTCAATTAAATTCTCCTATCGAGCAATTAGTAGGTTTCATTCGGTCATATCAAGATGCGAAAATCAGTATGGAACGCTTAGGTGAAATTCACGATAAGGAAAATGAAGAGAATACAAATAATCAATCGGTTATTAACTTTAATGATGAGCATGATCTTTATTTAAACGATATATCCTTTAGGTATCCAGGTAGTGAAGAATACGTTATTAATGATCTTAGTATGACAATTGAAAAAAATCAAATTACAGCAATTGTGGGAGGGAGTGGAAGCGGAAAAACTACTCTGATGAAATTACTGTTAAAGTTCTATGATCCTCAGGAAGGAACAATATCGTATGGTAAAAATCATTTTAAAAATATCTCTCACAAGGCTTGGAGAGATAACTGTGGTGTTGTAATGCAGGAAGGTTATGTGTTTAATGATACTATAGCTTATAATATCGCAATTGGGGTGGATATAATTGATCAGGAAAGATTAGTGAAGGCAACTCAGGCAGCTAATATTTATGATTTTATACAATCACTTCCTCTTGGATTCAATACGAAAATCGGAAACGAAGGAATTGGCATAAGTACGGGACAAAAACAACGTCTTTTTATAGCCAGAGCAATATACAAGAATCCAAATTTATTATTCTTTGACGAAGCTACCTCTGCATTAGATGCACATAATGAAAAGCAAATAATGGAAAATTTAAATGCTGTTTTTATTAACAAAACAGTGGTTGTAATTGCGCATAGATTAAGCACAGTTAAAAATGCTGATAAGATTGTTGTAATGGATAAAGGAAGAATTAAAGAATACGGTACACATTGGGAGCTAATTGAGCTTAAAGGAGCATATTATAATTTAGTGAAAGATCAATTAGAACTTGAAAATTTAAAAAATTAAATGCCAATAAACGATAATAAAGATCGGTTAAGTCTAAGGTCTGAAGAAGTTCAAGAGATATTATCTAGACCTCCTAATTGGTTAGTGCGTTGGGGTATCACCATAATTTTTCTTCTTACCTGCTTAGTTTTGCTCCTTAGTTTTTTAATAAGGTACCCAGATTTCATTGAAGCAACTGCTATTGTCACTACGAAAAAGCCTACAGAAAGGGTTGTTGCAAGGTATTCTGGAACATTAGAAAAAGTTTTGGTCAAGAATGGAGATACAGTTCGTCCAGGGGATAGGTTAGCTGTTATTCGGAACACTGCAAAAACTGAAGATGTCAATTTTTTAAAAGCATTAATTGATTCTACAAAAGTAACAGCTCCCCAATTAAATTTCCCTATAAATTCTACTTCAGAATTAGTTTTGGGGGATATTGAGCCTGCGTATATAGCTTTTGAAAGAAGTTATATTGAATATGAACTTTTAAATAGCCTTGATCCATACGCCGGAGAACTAATCAATAATGAACAAACAATAACGGAAATTAAAAATCGGCTTGAAAACCAAATTTCCCAAAAGCGCATTCAGGAACAGGAACTTCAGTTAAAGCTTTCAAATTTCAAGCGTCAGAAACATTTATTTGACAAAGGAATTATTTCAGCCTATGAGTTTGAAAAACAAAAAATAGAACTACTACAGGTTCAGGAACAATTAAAATCTACCGCTATATCTATTTCGCAGCTCAGAGAATCAGTGGCTTCGGGAAATCACATTTTGAATAAAACAAAAATCAATAAACAAGAAGAGCAGAAGATGCTTTTTTCTAATTTTTCCCAATCGTTTTATGGACTAAAAAAAGCTATTAGGGATTGGGAATATATTTACTCTCTAAAGTCTTCTACTTACGGAATATTAAGTTTTCAGGAGTTTTGGGGTGCTAATCAGTTTGTCAATTCAGATGAAACAGTGTTCTCAATTCTACCACTAGGAAATCCTAATTATTTTGGGAAATTAATAGTTCCTTCTCAAAGTGTGGGTAAAATTTCTATTGGACAAAAGGTCCTAATTAAGCTAAATAACTTTCCGTCCGAACAATATGGAACCTTAGTAGGGGAAATAGAAAATTTATCAGTTTCTCCTAATATAGAAGGAAACTATTTTGCATATATATCCTTACCGCAAGGAACCACAACTTCATATAACATTACCTTGTCGCTCGGACAGGAACTTGTTGGAATGGCAGAAATAATCACAGAAGATTTAAGCCTGGCTCAAAGAATTTTTTACAGATTAAAAGATCTTTTTTAGGTTAATTCAATAGTTTTTTTAATGAAACAATTGAATTAATGTAGAATTATTAATAAACCGTAATTATCTTACGGGTGAAATCATCTAATTCCCCCAAAAAAACCAGATTATTGTATTCAAGATATAGATTAGGTCAATAGGATGAAATTAATTCCTCCTCTTTCAGTTTCCTTAATCTCTGATTGGTTGAGAGGGTTTAAGCTACTTGATATAATAGTGGTTTTATGCTTTTCTCTAAAATAATTTTAAAATTAAAATCATATTAGAGAAAAACATTTGTTCTATGAGTACAGTAGAAAGAATGTCAATTTAGGAAATGCCTACCAAATAAATATCAGAATGAAAAGAGAATTAATTGAGAATGGGTTGAATTTTATTAATATATGTATCCTGAGAAATTAACAAACACCAAGGTGAGTTTTCCAAGAAAGAAGCTGGACTATATTTGCGAGAAAACTCTTCAAACCAATAACGAATTCTCTTTATGAACAATCGCTTATTTTTTTTATTAAAGAGTTTTTTACGAAAGAATCATCTAGAGCTAGATTGGGAAGAGTCGAGAATACAATTATTGAGTCATCCGTATTATCCTAGTTTAAATAGCATTACAGATTTATTTTCCCATTTTGATATAAATAACTATGCTTTAAGAGTAAATAATCCTTTAGAGGTTTATTCTCAATTCCCAGATTCTTTTTTAGCTGAGATAGAAGATGGTAGTACCCGTCAACTTGTTTTGGTTTCAAAAAAAATAGATGAAGTTGAGTTGATGTATGATAAGGAGCGAATTGAAAATATTAGTGTAAACAATTTTTTCAATTCATGGACAGGTATTTTGGTTGTTGTTGAGAATGGAGAAAGGAGTGAAAGTTATGGAGGGTTTAATAGCAAAATGGGTAAAATACCTTTTATTGTATATTTTTCCACACTGTTTATGCTAGTTAGTTTATTCATAATAACCGGCCCCTCTTTCTTTGAATTATTATATTTCTCTCTTACTTGTATAGGTCTTTACGTAAGTTATCTAATTGTCAAACAAGAATTAGGATTACATTCAAAAATTTTAAATAAGATTTGTTCAGACGAAAATAAAAATACAAGTTGTGATAAGGTTTTGCACTCAAGGGGATCAACTATTTTTCAGTTTTTAAAGCTTAGCGATGTCGGGCTAGTTTACTTTATAACACAGGCTCTATCAATGATTATATTGGCAAGAATCGATGTACAGCTAACAGCGATTGTACTAGTGAATACTTTAGCTATTCCATTTACTTTTTACTCTTTAATTTATCAATGGAAGATCGCTAAAAGTTGGTGTCCTTTATGTTTAGCTATTGTTGGAATATTATGGCTACAATTTGCCACTTTATCTTTTAATAACTCTGTATGGGAATTGATTCATTTAATTAATTTAAGCTATGTAGTATTTATTGTATGTTTTGCAGTTATAACTTCATTATGGATGGTAATCAAGCCTTTACTAGAAAAGGAGCGACTTTTTAGAAACCTAGAAGTAAAGCATTTAAAGTTTAAACGAAATTTTAAATTATTTAGCGCTGCACTTAATTTGAACTCTAAAATTGATGCCGAAATTCCTTATGTAAATGAACTTGTTTTTGGTAATAAGGGCTCCGATGCCTTATTAAAATTGATCTTTATAACTAATCCGATGTGTGGATTTTGTAAAGAAAGCCACCAACTGTTTCAAAAAATTTTAAAACTTAATAATCCGGATATTCAAATTAAAATTCGGTTTAATGTTCAAGCTACAGATGACAATAATATTGGAAGTAAAATTGCTGCCAGAACTTTAGAATTGTATCATATTGAAAATGAAGAAAGATGCCTTAATGCCCTTTCAGATATTTTTAGTGAAATCGATGGAAAATCCTGGTTGAGAAAATGGGGCGGGTATATTGATAGAAAATATTTTACCACACTAGAATATGAAAAGGAATGGTGTAATGGCAACTTTATAAATTTCACTCCACATTTGTTAGTGAATGGGCAAGGATATCCAGACGAATATGAGAAAATGGATTTGTTATTCTTTATAGATGATTTGATCGAATGTCAGGAAAAGGTAGAAAGGACCCGGTTGTCTTTAAAATAATTTTTAAAAATGCTCCGTATCAAAATATTCTCTCGCGAGGAATAGACACAAACCTTGAGTGTCTAAAATGTTCAAGGCATATATAACTATAAATTTTTTTATTATGAAAAGTCAATTTTTAAATCTAGGTGAAACTTTAAGTAAAACCGAACAGAGACAAATTCAAGGAGGTTATGAACCTAAGGCTTGCGCATCTAATATAGAGTGTGGTCCCGATATGATTTGCACGGATTGGGAAGGCCAAAAGGTATGTAGAAGGTAGGCTCCGTATACCTAAAAAGGGGGGGGAGGCCTCCCCTTTAAAATTTTAAGAGGGGATGTTGGTGCTCGGGCAGAAATTCAAAAAACAAACCATTAGCTTTTTAAAAATGGAACCAAAGATAATTTTCTATTTTTTGAAATAGCTGATTCCTAAACTATTTTCTGTGTTTTGAGACTATACATAACCTTTAAACAGATAAAATTCTCCTAGTTCTCAAAGGACTTGTAATTTTAACTAGTAAAAAGTTACAGGACATTCTAGAATATTGCTGTAATTCATAAAAATTATAATTTTATGAATTCGGATTAAGTTCCTTCGATTTCTTTTCGATATAAAAGAAATGTAATTAGCTGGTTTTTTTGATTAGGTTTAAAAAATGGCTGATAATTAATTGGATAGTAAAAAAAATATAAAACTTTTAGAGGGGCCTAAAGGAGTGATAAGTTAGGGTTTTTCAAATCTTCAATGTAATCAACTTTAAATCTATCCTAGAGATCTAAATCACAAATTCTGTAGAAAGTTCAGGCCAATGGAAATGGCCGGTTCCTCTAGAAAAGAAAGTTGCTTAATTTAATCTCTCTTGCCTAGTACCAGTCAAATACACTTTCCACCTTTTTCTTGATATTGATAGCGCTCTAAACTTCTTCGATAACAGGGAATGTAGAAATTCTGTAAAGAAGCCTTTTTGGTTCTGTTGAAAATTTAGTTCACATATTATAGGCTAAATTCTACAATATTTTTTTAAAATTAGCAGATAATTTTTTGAATATTAGTACCTTTATGAGAAGACGATACAAATGACCTCAAAATTGAGGTTCACAAATCGTCAACATAGAAAATAAGTTATCAGTATTTATAGGCTATTTGAGAAATCGGTGAATCCTGGCAAGGTCACAAATAAAAATCCGCAACGCACTAATTTAAAGTGATTGCGGATTTTTTTTGATCAAAAATTTATATTTTTTAGTTCACATTGCTGCAGTATTATTTCTGCTTTGCTTAAAATCCCTACTCTTCCTTAATATTTAAGCAAAAAATTCAATATTTTTTCTATTTTTAAGATCTCATTAACAAAAATGGCAATCGCTCCCTACACGCTTTTTTCAATAATTAATAACTAAAAAATAAAATATGAGCTTTTTTTCTTTTTTCCCGATTATAATTATGATTGTTTATTTCGCAATAATATTTGGAATACTTTATTTGATCTTTAAGTGGGTTAACAAATTTATCAGTTTACGAGAAGAACAAAATGGGCTCTTAAGAGAGATTATTAATAGAATGGGGGATAATAAATAAGTCATTATAGGATCTATATTTCCAATCTATTAAAGTTTATTTTAAATGGATGTAGGTTTTGAATTTTTAAAATAGATAGAAAGGAATGCTTGTAAAAATTATATGGATCTGTTGGCCATTTGAACAAACCGAATGAAAAAATCACTTTTAATAATATCTACCCTATTTGCTCTGCTAAGTTGCAAATCTGATAGAAAAAATACTGAAAAACAATCATATTCACGCTGGGTTGGTGACATAGCGCAAAATGAAAAGATTGATGATGTAACCTTTAAAGTTTGCAATGGTGATAGTCAGATTCTTCAGTATTTCAATTTAGGCCAGGGTCCTGTTTATGCCGGAGAAAAATCGTCTATTCTAAACACTTTTAAGTCAAAATACGAAACCTTGTCAGATAGTGATCAAAACGGCTTTATCAGGTTGCGTTTTATAGTAAACTGTGAAGGTAAAACAGGCCGATTTAGAGTATTGCAATCTGATGAAAATTTCGAGGAAATTGAGTTTGATAATAAAATAGTTAATCAACTTGTAACTATAACCAAAGGTATTGAAAAATGGGGAATTTTTTACCGCCAGGATGATCCTATTGACTATTATATGTATCTCATTTTTAAAATTAAAGATGGCCAACTAACCGAAATTTTGCCTTAATGAAAAAGCTAAGTTTAATATTATTGGTGTTTTCATTTTCCGGATTATTTGCACAACCCAATTGCGAAGCATACAAATATCAGGGAGACACATTAAAATACGAAGCCTGTATAAAAGCGATGGAGGCTGGAAAGCATTACCAGTTTAGTAAAGAATACCAAACTATTCTGGACGAATCCTTAGCCATAGATCCCACATTCGATTATGCTTACTGGGCAAAATCTATTGCTTATCTTAAAAGTGGAGATTTTGTAACCTGGAAAAAACTTATAGATAAAGCTGTAGAGCTCAACCCAAAAGAACATCTTGGATATAGGGGCTGGTGTCGCTACCAATTTTTTAGAGATTATAAAGGAGCGATTAAGGATATTGAAAAGTTAGATAGTTTGGTAGATTACGACATTGGTCAGGGCCAAAATGGAACTTATCATTTAAACATAGCAAAAGGCTTGTGTTATAAAGGAATTGGGGAAAAAGAAAAAGCAATAGCAATTATTGAAAACCAAATAAAACTAAATGAGGCTGAAGATTTTGTAGGTGCCTATGATTATTTACATCTCGGGGTACTTTATTTAGAAACCGAGAGATTTGAGCAGGCAATTGAATTATTTAAAAAACAATCTCAAAATAATGATTTAGCTGAAAATCAATATTATTCGGCATTAGCTTTTTTGAATTTAGATAAACCCACTGAATATAAATCGTCTTTGGAAAAAGCCAGGAAACTTTACAAGGAAGGAAAGCAAATTTCTGATCCCTATTCAAATCCAATGGATAAAATATACCTTGAAGATATTGAGAATCAATTAAAAAAAGTTTCAAAAAATATAAATGATGAATAAAGCAAGATTTGAAAACTTGATGATCGTAATAATTGCGGCAATTCTTTTAATTGTAAGTTTTCTGAACAAAGAAGAATATAGTCCAATCTCCTTAATTCCTTTGGTATTCCTATTCTTAAGTGGAAAGCTATTTTATAAGGAAAAGCGCAGCAAAGCCTGATTAGAAGTAGAAAAATTAAAATCTATAAATAGGCAGGATATTCTACTGCTACACTACTGGAAATTATTTTCTATGTATTATTCCTCCTCATTTTCCAGTCTATAAATTATTTTCTTCATTTGAGCAATTTCTCTTTTTTGAGCGGCAATAATTTCTTTAGCAAGTTCTTTGGTTTCGGGATCTTCTAAATCGGCTTCCTGGCTGGTTAAAATTGCCGAAGCATGGTGGGGAATCATCCCTTTCATATATTGAACGTCTGAAATCCCGGTTTGTGTACGCATCATATAATAAACAGAACCAAAACCAACTATAGAAACCACTAATATAATTGCGTTAAGGGTTTTGTTCTTATACATCCCCAGCATAAATAATAGCATAATAACCGCCATAGCTGTTATCATTAAAAGTGTCATATACGTTCGCATCGTGCTTAACATCACATATTCAAACTTATCAGCATTTAAGAACATGATGCCGTACATTACTATGAATGAGACTAACATCATTAATCCAAATTTTGCATAATTTCCCTTTTGCATAATTTATTTTTTTGGTTTGATTGTTTCTTTTATACTGCCACATTTCGGCATTTCTTCACCTTTATAAGGATTTTTAATTTCCTCAACTTCTGCAAACCAGAATGCTCCTTTGTTATTAAAAGCCATTGGGCAGTGTTGTTTGTAAATTGTTCCTTCAGAAAGGTTTTGCTTAAATAGGGATTCAACTTCAACAGAAAAATCAGAAAAAGTACTTCTTAACTTTTCAATATCTTCAGCTTTCGCCATTTCTTCCGAAAGAGATTTTAATTCGGCAAAATCATCATCAAAACTGTTTGCAATATTTTGGGAAGCATCTTTAGCAGCTTCCAGGTCATCGTTAAATAAAGCGGTTCGTACTTTTAAATAATAATGATAAACGGTACCTGTCATCCCATCTTTAAAACTGCTGTCGGCAATATCAGGTATTTCTTCTTTCTTTTCTTTAACTTCTTCCTCGGTTTTTACTTCTACGCTTTGCTCTTGTTTTTTATCATTACAGGATGTAAAAACAAAAAACAGTAAGGGAAGCAACCAGTACTTTCTTGTATATTTCATAACTATACTCATAGATTATACATGAGTATCTAAGGTATAGCTTATTAAGCGGGTCTTTTTTAAAATTTTCATAAAAATATAGCCCAGACACTAATCAATGCCAGGCGCTGCTACCAATTTGAATTTATACGAAAGATTAATCAAATTGTTTTTACCTTTAGAAGTCTGAAGAAAAATTTTAAAAAATAATAAATGTCTGGAATATTACTATTTATCGGAATTGTCTTATTACTTATAGCAATTCACGACTTTTTTTTCACCACGCTTTCGGGAAGTGGTACCGGGTTCGTCTCGAGGAATATTTCTATTTTATCTGATAAGATCATTCAGTTTGGGGTAAAGATTTTTGGTAGAAAAACATACAATTATAATGGTTTGTTCGTGAATCTTATGATCCTGTTTTTCTGGCTTCTCCTAATTTGGGGTGGTCTGTTTTTGGTTTTCTCTTCAAATCCCGAAGCTATCACCAATAGCAGTGGTAAAATAGCAAACTTTTGGGAGCGCCTTTATTTTACAAGTTATACGCTATCCACCCTGGGAATGGGAAATTTCACACCAACAACCGCAATATTTGAAATGCTAACCGGTGCATTTTCCTTCTTTGGTTTTATTTTCTTTACCAGTTCAATGACCTATTTTCTCTCGGTTGCATCGGCACTGGTAAATAAAAGAACCCTGTCTAAAAGTATTTATCACCTAGGAAAAACGCCACGGGAAATAGCAACGAATATTTTAAGTTTTGATTCATCTTTCACCTACCAGCAAATCTCAGAGCTACAAAATTTAATAGATAAACATGCGGTAAATCATCACGCATATCCGGTAGTTCATTTTTACAGGCAAAGTAAGAAACGGGACAGTTTTAGTATTAATATTGCAAGGTTAGACGAAGCACTTAGCATTCTTCTTTATTCCATAGAAGAAAATAAATACAGGGAGGAATTAAATGTTCTACGCTCTTCTTTGTCTGATTTCTTAGAAGCTATGGAAAAGAATTTCGCTTCAAATTTATTAATAGGAGATAACGCGGGTGAGTCTTATAATTTTCCTTCGTTAAACTCTAAGAAAGTTGAAAAAGACCTACAAAAACGCAGGAATATATTGGAAGGATTATTTAGAAGTGAAAACTATACCTGGGAAGATATTTTTGCTAAAAGTTGAGGTTGTTCTGAAAACCGGTTCCTGCATAAAGCAATTGTCAATTATTAATTTGAAGTAGCTAAAACCTGTTTTTCCTGCCGTTGGGGAGCTTTTGTTTTCACTTTTCTACCATACCATAAAAGGAAGCCCGTTACCGGCAGGGAGCTACATAATAAGCTAATTAAAAAGGCCAGAGTTTTCCCCGGCAAACCGGCGATTGCGCCCACGTGAATATCGTAGTTCATCCTTAATATTTTCTCGGCTACACCGGCTTCTTCGTAGACCCCGTAAATAGTTTTTGAAGGAATTTCAGTAAGGTCATTCTGGTCGTAAAATCTATAATCTGAATCGTAATAAATGCCATCACTATTGCTAACTTCTACATAAATGCTATGGTTTTCATCATGGGGATAATGAATTTCAAAGTCTTTTGCCCCGGGAAACTTTTCCTTCAAAAAGGGCATTAGTTCTCTAATGGGTTCATCTTTTCCTGGTACATTTTTAAAGCTTCCATTTGTATTTTCAGGAACCGCGAAAACCACTTCTTTTTCTCCTCCAATACCTTTATAAAATACTTTAGCAAAAATTTCAAAAGTCATTACAAGCCCGGTAAAGATGAAAATAACCGCTATAAAACTGGCATAGAAACCAACAATTTGGTGTAAATCGTAATTTTTACGTTTCCACCTGGTGGTTGGTTTCCATTGAAACCAGGTGCGTTGTTTTCTAACTTTTTTGTTTTTAGGCCACCAAAGTATAATGCCAGAAACCAGCATAAGAAAGAAAATAAAAGTACTCCAGGCTACAATTTCGCTTCCTATTTCTTTAGGCAACCATAAATGCATATGACCATCTAAAACAAAATGAAAAAATCCTGATAAATGATCTTCTGTATGAAGAATTTCTCCGGTCCAAGGATGAAGAAATACCGATTGGTAAAATTCCGGTTTTTCTTCATAAAAAATAACTTCTATAGGCTTTTTTCCTCCTCCGTATAATGTGCCGTGAATATATTTTCCAGGAAAAACACTTTGCGCAATATTTTTAGCTTCTAATGGATCTATCTCCGGGTTGGTTTGCGGAACAACTTCTGGCACTTTAGAAGTTAATGCGGTAATTTCTTCCTGAAACGCCCAAAGACAACCGGTAATAGACACTATAAAAACAACTAAACCTGTGGCCAGCCCAAGGTATAAATGAAGGGTTCTAATATATTTTCTGAACTTTTTTCCCGGTTTATTTTTATCCATTACCCAAATTTTAACCCGGCCAGTACCGGATAATCATTGTTGATTTTATATCTAATTAGAATAGGTCTAAATAAATATTAAAGCGAAAGTAAAATGTTCTCTTTTAAAGCACAAATTTTATTTAGAATATTTTTAAATAGAGATCTTCATTGCAGTTAATTCCATAGGGCATTCAATTTGAAAGAATTATTACAATAATATTTAGATTTCAATTTATTAAATACACTTACCTTTCGGCATTAAAGTAAATAATTATGGCGTCAGGAATTTTTGCCCTTTTAGATGATATCGCAGCTTTAATGGACGATGTAGCGGTGATGGGAAAAGTGGCCGGAAAAAAAACAGCAGGACTTTTAGGTGACGATCTTGCGGTTAATGCAGAGAAAGCTTCAGGTTTTATGTCTGCCCGGGAATTACCGGTATTATGGGCAATTACTAAAGGTTCTTTTTTAAACAAGCTTATTATTTTGCCAGCGGCATTTTTGTTAAGTGCTTTTCTGCCATCGGCAATTACCGTTATTCTTATAATTGGCGGGCTCTACTTGGCTTATGAAGGCGCCGAAAAAGTTCACGAGTACTTATTTCCTCATTCTCATAAAAAGGAAAAACCGAAACTCGAAAAACTATCAGAAGAAGAAGTTTTAAGCCGGGAAAAAGAGAAGATAAAATCTGCAATTTTAACCGATTTTATACTTTCGGTAGAAATTGTAATTATTGCCCTGGGTACGGTAGGGCAGGAGCCTTTACTTACGCAAATTCTTGTGGTTACCCTAATTGCGATTATTGCCACCGTAGGGGTTTATGGTATTGTAGCCCTAATTGTAAGAATGGATGAGTTTGGTGCGAAACTTATAAATTTAAACGAGGAAGAAAATAGTTTTTCTGATAAAATTGGTCGATTTCTGGTAAGTGCGCTTCCTAAAGTTATTAAAAGTTTATCGGTGATTGGTACCATAGCTTTGCTTTTGGTTTCGGGAGGAATTTTTGTACACAATCTCGATTTCTTCCACGGTTTATTTGAAAATATTCCTGGAATTATCGTAGAATTTCTAACCGGCCTGGTAGTTGGTTTTGTAGTTTTTGTTATTATAAAACTCGGTATTAAAATCTGGAAGAAATTTAAAAACTAGGTTTTATCTAAACTGAAAATTCTTTAAGAGAAACTTTAAAAAAAGAGGCTGGCTTAAAAGTTTTCAATTCATCATTCTGAACTGGTTTCAGAATCTAAGATGTTTTATAGCAAAAACACTTTAGAATCTAAGGCCAATTGATTTGATACTTTACTTTAAGCCAGCCTATTTCTATTTTGAAAATAAATTTTATACAACTTCTTCAGTATCTTCAGCCGTTTCTGGTTCTGAAGACTCATCGGCATCAAGCACATTAAATTTTTCCAGTTGTTCTTCCTCATCGCTAAAATATGGAAATACATCTAAAATTGGAGATTCCGTAATAGAAGGGATGGAGTAATCTCCCATAGTTTCTTCCATTGCTTTGGTAGTATTTTCAAAAGCCTCTTTCACATCATTCGCCTGGACTAACAGGTAAATATTGGTCTTTTTTTCCTTTCCACTTTCTTCATCTAAAGCCACGAGGGAAACCTTGGATTTAAACCACCTATCAGAATTTTCAAAAGGATGCACTTCAGAAAAATTAGCGACTTTTATATTCATAATTCTAAAATCCTCACTGGTGTAGGCAGTCATCTCTTCGCTAATTCTTGCTTCAGCTTCGGTATAAGATACGGCATCTAAAAGATAGGTATCTGTGGTCATTTTCTGTTCTCCGGTTTCGTGTGTTTTTTTGTATTTCACCTTACATTCAAACCAAATTACGCTCATAATCTATATTTTTTTAGGGCTTCAAAAATAGGATTTAAAAAGCGTCAGCCATTAAATATGCTTAATAGATATTCACAATTTTAAACATATAAGCTGATGAAATTTTTATGTTATATAAAGCCGGCGATAATGATTTGACAATAAATCTTTTAAGACCTTTTTAGATAATTTGAACAGAATTCATTCAGAAATTAATCAGTTAATCGTCTTTTTTAAAACAGTAGACCTATAAACCTATTTTTCATTGTGGGCCTGTACATTAGCATAAGATAGGCCCAGTTTTGCGTTCCGGCCGGGTTCTGTACATTTTGCAAATTTACAAGATTGTTGTCTTGAAAAAACTGGCTGTAACCCGCCTGCAGGGAAACCGATCTATTCAGAATAAATCCAAGGGCGAGATCTGTTTCATAACCAAGATGAAAATCGTCATATCCAGAATAAGGCGTAAAACTGTTGAAAGCATGATTGGTTAGAGACACAAATAACTTCTGATTCAAATTGTACCTCGTCCTAAGAAATATATCCCGTAAACCCACAGAATTTTCGTGCCGGCCGCCAACATAAAAGGTATCCATGTATCCGTTATGGGCGTGGTTAGTACCATACAGCGGAGAGAAAGAATTGTTCTCTCCGTTATTACCGCCAGGGTCTGTGCCGCTAAGCAATTCTATTCCCAGGGTAAATTTTAGATTTTTTCCGTTTTCTGAATCCAGGGGAATGCTTTGAGAAATCTGGGCACTGGCATCAAAAGCATTCACTTTTCTGCCCTGCAAATCTTTACCGAATTGATGATAATAAAAACCTGCTAAGGTTGTATTTCCTAACTGATATTTTAAAGTCGGAAAACCCAGACTTTGCCGGTAATAGATGCCGGTATTAATTACTTCTTCGTTAGTGTCTAATTTAGAATATTGTAATCCATTATTCCAGAAGAGTACCGAAAAATTAAACTTTCCACTAAAATTCTCATACCTCAAAAAATGAGCGACTTTATATTGGTTGGGTGTACTAAAGAAATTCCCGCTTAGGCTTTGGTTATCCTGGTTATAACCTGCCCCGGCGTGTAACTTTGTTGTGCCTTTTTCATATTTTAAGAGTGCGAAATCGTGAGCTCTTCCCTGTAATGCCCAATCTAAATTGCCAAGGAACCTAAAATTATCATAGTTGAGTTCCTGCCGGCCTAATTTGATGCTAAAATTATCAGATAAAAAAGTTTCGGCCCAGGCTTCGTGCAGGGAAAGAAAATTATCGTTGGCTTTTACCTGCGGGGTGTTTCCCCAGGTACGAACATCCTGAATACTCACATAGAATTTAAATTTTTCCAGTTCATATTGTACATTTATACGGGCGCGTTGCGCAATAAAAGCAGCTGCATCCTGGTTCTCTTCAATAAGTTTACCGTAACCGTGGCGGTATTCGCCTCTTTGAACAATTTGCCCGTCAACATTAAACTGGGCATATACACTATTTGTAAATACAAAAAATAACGTAAGTATCAGGTTTACAAGCCTAAAAATTTTCATCAATAAATCTTTTATTTATTTGATAATCGTGATTAAAATACTCCGAAGCTTGCCGCGAAAATTAAACAATTGTTTGCCATATACGCCTCGTGCGTTTGCTGGGATGTGGTTCTAAATAATTGAGATTTTATCCTGGCTGAGTGGGAGCTTTGGCTCTCGGGTCCAGTTCTGGTCTTAGAATAAGTGGAGTAAAATTTCTTCAAATTAATTTTATTAATTTTTCGGGTTTCCCCTGCATATTATAAGTTTAATTAAATGCGGTGGTTTGCTTAATCAAGTGAATTAATAGGCTTAAAATTATTAAAAAATTACAAATTATTTAGCTTTAACCTACTCTCTTTGGCGTCCATTAACTTCATCAATATTAATACGGTAAACTACAGGTGATTCTGAGTTACTTTTACTGGAAAAATTCTCAATAAAATCTGGGCAGGGATTTCCTGTATTTTTTATTACTTTCTTTACGCCTTCAGAAAATAAACGCAGCATATATTTAGCATCTGCTCCTTCTAATTCTTCAAATTTGCCGTACAATAAAACCGATTTCCATTCTTCTAATGATGAAATCTCATCTACCTGAAAAGTGACCAAAGGATTCTTGCGCATGGCTTCAATTTTACCTCCCTGCCCCGAATAGGTTAAAATACTGTGCTGTTCAGGATTATAATAATAGGTAATCGGAATTATTTCTCCTCTTGCCCTGGAAATATAGCCGAGCCTGCCTATATAATTATGGGCGAGTAGCTTAATACTTTCCTCTGTGGTCATAGCTCTCATAATATTTAATTTAGAAGGTGAATAATAACGATAAGAAATAATTCTGCTTTAAAATTCGGTCTAATTTATTGCGGAATCTCGAAATTAAATATGACGGATATCATTAAAAATAATCTTCCTTCTCAGGAATTTCTTACTTTTGAAAATATGAAAATCCTGGCAACTTTTTTAGGCATATTTTGCTTGCTTGTTTCAGCATATCCTTGCTGTATAGGCGATGATTGTGAATCAGCTTCTGAGATAAAAATTTCTGAAAATCAGGATCAGCAAAACGATGATTGCGCCTTATGCTCTCCTTTTATAAGCTGCGGAAGTTGTACGGGTTTTATTCCAAATACAGATGAAATTGTGACGGTCCCTGACCTTCACCCCATACCATTTTCAAATTTATTCGGACTCACTTTTAAAAGTGTTGAAGCCGATTATGCCGAAAGAGTTTGGCAACCGCCAAAACAGGTTATTATTTCTTGAAAACAGAATTAATAATAACCTAAATTTTCATAATGATTAAAATCTTATTTAAACTGGCGATCTTCCTGGTCGCTTTTAACGCTGTGGGACAAAATTCCCTGGAAGCCATAATTAAAAATGCTGAAGATAAAATGCCTTTACTTGGGGCTAATGCGGTAGTTTCGGGAACAGATATTGGAGCCACTGCAAATATAGACGGCGAAGTTACTTTAACCAAAATCCCAAATGGTAAACAAACAATTGTATTTAGTTTTGTGGGTTTTGCTTCAGAAGAAATCACGTTGGATTTTCCCAGAGCCACCCAGGATACGTTGGAAATTTTTCTTGAACCCGGCGGGGAAGAAATGGAAGAAGTTATTATTCAATCTACCCGTTCCCGGCGTAGTATTGCCGATTTACCTACGCGGGTAGAAGTAATTTCTGGCGAAGAACTCACCGAAAAAGGAAATATGAAACCCGGTGACATTAGGATGTTGCTCAACGAAACTACGGGAATTCAAACTCAGCAAACTTCAGCAATTTCCGGTAATTCAAGTATTAGAATCCAGGGGCTGGATGGAAAATATACACAGCTATTAAAAGACGGATATCCGCTTTATTCCGGTTTTTCAGGTGGTCTCAGCTTGCTTCAAATTGTACCTTTAGACCTGCAACAGGTTGAGGTAATTAAAGGTTCTTCGTCTACTCTGTACGGCGGTGGAGCCATAGCCGGACTGGTAAATCTTATTTCCAAAACTCCGGGAGAGGAAAGAGAACTTAATTTTATGCTGAATGCAACCTCAGCATTGGGCCTGGATCTTAGCGGATTTTATGCTGATACCTATGGGAAATTGGGGACTACGGTTTTTGCTTCTTACAACCTTGGATCTCCTTACGACCCTGCAGATATTGGTTTAACCGCTATTCCTGAATTTAATCGTTATACTATAAATCCCAGGGTGTTTTACGAGTTTTCAGAAAATACGAAGTTAGATGTGGGAGTGAATACTACGGTTGAAGAACGCACCGGTGGGAATATAGCTTACCTGGAAGGTGAAGACGTGGAAGACCCATTTTTTGAGAGAAATAATACGGCTAGAACCACTTTACAGTCTGGTTTTGAGCATTCGTGGAATGATGATAATCGCTTTAACCTAAAAAATAGTTTCAGTTTTTTTGACCGGGAAATTCAAACCGGTGACTATATTTTTGCAGGGAACCAGTTTGCCTCTTATAATGAAGCTTCTGTAGTTTTGGGTGGTGATAAAATGGAATGGATTGGTGGCCTCAATTTATGGGTAGATAGCTTTGAACAGGATATTTTAACTGATGCTCCCGTGGTAGATTATGAGCATCTAACGTATGGAGCTTTTGTTCAGAATAATTGGCGGGCTACTGACTGGTTTCAACTGGAAAGCGGACTTAGAACAGATTATCAAAATGAATATGGATGGTTTGTTTTACCAAGAATCTCGGCAATGTTCACAATTTCTGATGCCATTACCACTAGGATTGGAGGAGGAATGGGCTACAAAACACCTTCGGTTTTTACCGAAGATGCAGAACGACTTCAATTTAGAAATGTGATGCCTATTGATGTGAGCACTACCCAAGCCGAAAATTCCATTGGGGGAAATTTTGATATTAATTACCGAACCGAACTTTTTGAAACTATAGAATTTACAAGCAATACACTTTTCTTTTATACTAAAATTGATAAGCCCATAATTCTTGAAAATACTGCAGAAGGCGTTTTTGAATATTTACAACCAAACGGGTTTGTGGAAAGCAGGGGAATAGAAGCAAATTTAAAGTTTGGCTATAAAGATTTTAAATTATTTACCGGTTATACTTATGCAGATGTAGACCGCACTGAGAACGGAAATACCTTTGAAATGCCGCTGGTTTCCAAACACCGTTTAAATAATGTTTTGATGTATGAGCAGCATGAAAAACTTAAAATTGGTTTGGAGGGTTATTATTTTAGTCCGCAGCAGTTAAGCGACGGCGCAACCGGACAGGAATACTGGATTTTTGGTTTAATGATGGAAAAGTTATGGGAAGATTTCTCAATTTTCCTGAATTTCGAAAACTTTACCGATACCCGTCAAACCCGGTTTGATTCTATATATACCGGTTCTATTTCCAATCCTCAATTTAGGGATATTTATGCCCCGGTTGATGGTTTTGTAGTAAATGGAGGGATAAAATTATTTTTATAAATAAAAACCTGTTTTAAAGCGGAAGTTTCTTGCTTCCGCTTTAAAAAACAGGTAAAAAGTCGTCTTTCTAAATTTATTTTAGAATCTAAGTTGAAATCGCTCTTGAAACTTTCGGTTCTAAATTTATTCCGGTTAGAGAATCTTTTAGTTCTTCCAATTCCCCCAGCAGTTGATTTTTACTTTGTTGAAAAAGATTGGTTTTATTCGTAAATAATTCCTGATAATAGGAGATTCCGTCTAAAAGGTTAAGCTTGAATTTTTCTAATTTTTTCTTCTGTTTCGTAGAAGGTTCATCCATAAATTCTTCAATTTCATTCTTGAAATAGTCCAGGTAAATTTTTAATTCTTTTACAAACATATTAGGCCGGTTAGGCATCTCCATCACAGAAATTTTTCCGTAGATATGTTGTATCATTTTTGAGAGCGATACAACTTTTGAGAAATACGCCATATTTGGCCCGGGACAAATGGCAACGCCCTGTGCCTGGCCTTTTATTCTAATATCGTTTTCAAGAAAAGAGGCATTTCCCAACCCAACACATAAACAGGCTTTTTCGGTAATTTTGTTCTTCTTTTTTTCTAATACCTCCTGGGAGAAATTATCTTTCTTATCTTCCAGTTCTTTAAGCTTTATATCCTGAAATTTTTTAGAAGCAGAACAAATTCCTTTCTCATCGTATTCTTTACTTAGGGCCAGAAATTTTTTAGGGCAGGAACTACCGCTTTTATTTTCAGCAATTCGTTTTTCTTTTAGTTGTTCATTGGTGGTTCCCCTCACGGTGTTGAATGGTATGCCCAAAGGTGAAATATGACTTAGATAAAGATCTTTTTCTTTTGCTTTTACCAGTAATTTACGCGTTTCAATATCAACTGATGTAGCTTCAGGTACCAGTAAGAATGGCGTTCCCCAACCTACAGAAGATACCTTGTAATGCTCCAGCAAGAAGTTATGTTCTTCAGCCGTACCAACCCCGCCCTGAACTGTTATTTTAAGGTCAAGAGGTTTCTGAGGAACCGGAATTTCTTTCTGCTCTAAAGCTTTGCTCATTAATTGATGAGCCGATTGAACAAGTTCATCCTTTTTCTGATTAAATTCTTCCAGAATTGGCCCCAACAGGTGACCATCGGTAGCAAAGGCGTGGCCGCCGCAGTTTAAGCCCGATTCAATTCTATATTCTGAAACCCATAAACCTTTTTTGGCCAGGTAATTTCCCTGGATTGAAGCCGATCTAAAATCGCTTACTTTCAGGATAATTTTCTTTTTAAGCTTGCCACTTGCATCAGGAAAGAAATCTTTGAAATTTTCAAAATAGCTATAAAGCCTGGGGTTTAATCCTGCCGAAAGTACAATAGAAGAGGAAAGTTTCGAATTGGCAAATCCGCGTAGCGCAGCATGGGCATCATTGAATTCTACCGGCAACTGCTCGTTTTTAGCGAAATTATCCTTATCAATTTTCGCCATAATATTTACATCTATACTGCCGGGGCTAAGATGGTTTTCAATATATGTACTCAATTTTTCTTTCGCATCGGCGCCGTTATCCAGCAAATTTTGAAAACCTTGCTTGATTTCAGAATGATTAGGCAATATGGAAAGGTAATTTTCTAAAGCTGTTTTGCTTTCTGTCAATTCCTTTTTAAAACTCTCAAACTTATCCTGAACGATATTGTTTACCAGGTCTAAATAAGAGGTAATACGTGCTGCGCGGGAATCGGGATTTTTCTTCGGAATTTCTTTATAAGGCAAATTAAATTTCTTGCTGTAAAAGGCGTTCATTTTTTCAATAAGCTCGTCGTCTATAATTGAAATTACCGAAGATATTCCATATTTAGCGACCCGTAGCGGACTGTCAATTGTAAAAGCTGTTCCCATTACCGGGATATGAAAACTGTGCATTTGGTTTGTTTTGGTCATATTCTAATAATTATTTGCGGCGTAGGCTAAATTAAGCCTGGCCGATCCTATTTAAAATAAGGAGTTAAGATTGCAATTTGTAAAGGAAAGAAGTTGAAAACTGCTAAAATATGACCCGCATCATATTTAGAATATTAAGTGAAGGGTGAGCTGTTGTTGTGAGAGTTTCCTGATTAAGGCGTGAGGATTTTAAAAGAATTTACGGAAAAATATTCTAAAAAAAAGCGCCCATAGGTCTATAACCAATGGGCGCTTTTACATTAATAATCTATTAAAAAACTCGAATAACTTAGTCTACTTTTCTAAAGTTACCTTCGCCATCAAATTCAAGTTCGGTACCGTCAGCCAGTTCTATTTCCTGCTCTTTTTTCTGTTTTTCCCATCCAATTACCTGTGCATCAGCATAATTTTCTTGCAAATAAGAAGCCATTTTAGATGGCAGGGCAGAAGTAGGTATTACTACATCGGTTTGGCTTTCAATTTCAGAAATATTTCCATTTTCGTCAAAATCCAGTTCAAGGCCGTTAGAAAGAACTACTTCAAATTTTTCATCTTCCCAAATTTTCCATTTACTATTTTCTTTAACCTCTTTTACATCAGCAGAAGAAAAATTCTGTTGAATATATTCCTGGGCTGTAGAGGGTAAATTATTTGTATTTGTTTGTGCAAAAATTCCCATTGTACACAATGCGAAAATTCCTGATAAAATTACTCTTTTCATAATATTTGTTTCTTTATTCGATGCGAAGTAAGCCTTCAAATCTGGAAAGAATTTGGAATTTGACAGTTATAAATCCTAAAATTCTGCCAAATTTTCTATTTTAAAGTTTGGTATACCTTCCCATTTTTTTCCAGTTTTGAGATTCATATTTGTATTTTTTGGGAGAATTGTAAAAAAAGTGTCAGATTTGAAACTTATATATTATTCTTGCAAATTATAAGGTTTCAAGCAGATAAACATATTCCATGAAGATTCAACATTTACTTATTCTAAGCTCAATTTTATTCTTTAGTAATGCGCAAGCCCAGGATATTACCGAAAACAGTTTTGGGAATGGGATAATAAATACGGTGGCAAGAGATAGTTCTTTCAGCCTAAGGTTTGGAGCAAGATTTCAATCTCTATTTGTGAATGAATGGCGCGACTCTGAATTTGAAGGATTTGAATCAGAAAGCTCTAATATTCTAATTAGGCGTGCCAGATTAAAATTTGATGGTTTTGCTTATTCTCCCAAATTAAAATATAAAATTGAGTTAGGGCTATCTAACCGGGATATTTCGGGAGGTTCAGAATTTACAAATAATACGCCCCGGTACATACTTGATGCGGTTTTAAAGTGGAATTTCTATGAGAATTTTGTGTTATGGGCCGGCCAAGCTAAATTGCCGGGCAACAGGGAACGTGTAGTATCTTCTGGAGACCTGCAGTTTGTAGACAGGTCTTTATTAAATAGCAGGTTTAATATAGACAGGGATATTGGGGTACAATTACACCATAAAATCTATTTGGGGAACCAATTTGTAGTAAAAGAAATTTTTGCTTTTTCACAGGGGGAAGGAAGAAATGTAGTGACCGGCAATCTTGGCGGTTTTCAATATACGGGACGCCTGGAAGCTTTACCTTTTGGAGAATTTCAGGATTATAGAGAGGCTTCTTTAGAAAGGTATGAAACGCCTAAATTAGCAATGGGCGTTACTTATGATCATAATAACGATGCGGTAAAAACCCGCTCTAATATGGGGGCATATATGTTTACCGAAAACGGTTTACATTCGACCGATATTTCTACCTTCTTTGCAGACTTTATGTTTAAATATAAAGGAATATCAGTTTTAGGTGAATTTGCTCACCGGGATGCCGAGAATCCTATAGCGATAGAAGAAGATGGAACGCGCACCGGTGCCGTTGTAAATGTGGGGAATTCCATTAACCTGCAAGGTGGATATTTATTTGATAATAATATAGAAGTTGTAGGTAGGTTCACCCAGGTGAAAGAAGATATTATAGGCTCCCTGTTTCCTAACGAAAAACAGTATACTTTGGGACTTTCTAAATATTTAGCTAAGCATAAATTAAAAATACAAACCGATTTAAGTTTTAGAGATAGCCCAGATCCAGAATGGAATAATCTAATGTACAGGCTTCAGATAGATTTCCATTTATAATCTTTATAGGTGCGAAGACAAACTAACTGAAGTTTTAAAAATATAGCCATGAAAATTCTAATTGTAGAAGACGAACAGGATATGTTGCAGAACATGAAAGATTTTCTATTAAAAGAGAATTTTGTGGTAGAAACAGCAGAAAGTATCGCCGAGGCTCGTAATAAAATTGGGGTTTATACCTACGATTGTATTTTGCTGGATATTAATTTAAAAGACGGTAGTGGCTTTCAGCTTTTGGAAGAATTGAAGCGAAAGAATATAGAAGACGGGGTAATTATTGTTTCTGCCAGGAATTCTTTAGACGACAGGCTGGAAGGTCTAAACCTCGGTGCCGACGATTATCTCGCCAAGCCTTTTCATATGGCAGAGTTAAATGCCCGCGTAAAAGCTGTATTAAGAAGACGCCAGTTTAACGGGAATAATAAAATAAAGATTGGCAACCTTAGTATAGACCTGGACGAGCACGAAGCAAGTATAGATGATAATCCCTTAAATTTAAACCGAAAAGAATACGAAATTCTATTATTCTTTACATCAAACCAAAACAGGCTGGTAAATAAATCGGCTTTGGCAGAACACGTTTGGGGCGATCATATAGACCAGGCCGATAGTTTTGAATTTATATATTCCCAGATTAAAAATCTTCGGAAAAAACTAAAAACCGCCGGTGCCGATATAGAAATTAAAGCGGTTTATGGAATTGGCTATAAATTAATTACCCAATGAAATTATTAAATTATACCACCAGTTATTTTTCGGCAATACTGCTGGTTCTGTTGGGGATATGGGCGGTAATTTTCTACCTGGAAATGCTGGATGAAATTTATGACAGCCTGGACGATGGCCTGGATAATCAAAAAATGCTGGTGATTAAACGGGCAAAACAAGATGCTGAGTTACTTCAACGTTCACAATTCAAAGATGGCAATTATACCATACGGCCTATAGATAAAAATAGCGCGATAAGTTTTAAAGATTTTTATCGTGATACGCTTATGTATATGCATAACGAAGATGAATATGAACCGGTAAGGCTGCTGGAAACCGTTTTTAAAAAAGATGACGAATTTTATAAGCTGAAAATTATAACTTCTATGGTCGAGGAAGACGACCTTATTGAAGATTTACTGTTTTCCCTTATTCTTCTTTATGTAGGCTTGATTTTGAGTATAGTTTTACTCAATAATTTAATCCTGAAGAAAATTTGGAACCCGTTTTATACTTTGTTGCAACAGCTCAAAGACTTCAGGCTTGGGAAAGATCAAAAAATTGAAACTGTTCCTTCAAATATTGATGAATTTAACCTGCTAAATACACGCGTAGAGCAAATGCTGGGAAAATCTATTTCCAGTTATAACAGCCAGAAACAATTTATAGAAAATGCCGCACACGAATTACAAACTCCTTTGGCTATTAGCATCAATAAACTGGAGTTGCTAGTAGAAAAGGAAGAATTAAACGAGGAGCAAATTGAGTTAGTAGCTTCAGTTTTAAATAACTTAGAGGGTTTAACCCGAATGAACAAGTCTTTGCTTTTGCTTTCTAAAATTGAAAATCAGCAATTTCCGGAGGAAGAAATAGTAGATTTCAATGCGGTAATTACCGACTTAAAAAGTGATTTTGAAGACCTTGCCGGTCATAAAGAAATGAAGATTAATTTAAAAAGTACGACTTCATTAAAATATAAAATGAATAAAGGCCTGGCGAGAATTTTGCTTTCAAATTTGTTGAAAAATGCTATTATTCACGGCCAAAGAAATAGTGAGATTGAAATAGAAATTTCTGCAAAAAACTTTATTATACGTAATACTGCCAATAACGGTGCTTTAGATCCAGAAAAAGTATTTTCACGCTTTCAAAAAGATTCTTCTTCCAAAACTTCCACGGGAATAGGATTGGCCATTGCCCAAACCATTGCTAAAAAGTATGAGTTTCAGTTAACCTATTACTACGAACAAAAACACACTTTTCAACTAAGATTTCCGCGCTAAACTGGTATTTATTTCCTAAATAAAATCCTGCACCTCAATAATTCCAGATTTCTTCCAGTATTGTAGTTCAACTTTGTTTAAAATTAAAAATTATAAAGATGAAAAAGTCAATTTTTTTAATCCTGGCTATCGCCATGGGATTTACCGCTTGCGAAGATGATGATATGCGAAATTCTGAGATCCCTTCAGTAGTATTAAATGGGTTTACCGAACAATTTCCTGATGCAAAAGGTGTAGAATGGGAGAAGAAAGCCGATATCTATGAAGCCGAATTTGATATTGATAATGTAGATCATGAAGCAATTCTAAATACTGAAGGAAGTCTTTTGAAGTATAAATACGACATTGTGTACGAGGAACTTCCTGAAGCAATAAAAACTACAATCACTACCGATTATGATAAAACCAAAGTAGATGAGGTAGAGTTGCTTAAAATTTCTGAAAACACTTATTACCAGGTAGATTTTGATGAAGAGCCAACCGATACTAAGATTATTTTTGAAGAAACGGGAGCGGTGAATACGGAAGTTACCACCTGGTAATTATTAAAGAAATGAAAATGGTGAATAAAATAGCAACGCTAATTGTAGTGGGAGTATTAAGCCTTGCCGGCTTAATACTCTTTGGATATAATGAATTTATAACCAAAGATACCCTGCAGGATCAACCTGTAGCTTACGAGATAATTAATGAATGGCAGCTGCCTAAAGAGCTTGATGAAGTTTCGGGAATAGACTGGATAGGTGATAATAAGTTGGCTTGCATTCAGGATGAAGATGGCATCATTTTTATTTTTAATCTTGAAACTTCAAAAGTAGAGAAAAGTATAGAATTCGCGGGCGCGGGTGATTACGAAGATATTCGTATTGTAGGTAAAACTGCCTATGTTTTGAGAAGCGATGGTGAAATTTTTGAAGTCAGCGATTTTTTATCGGGTAATTCAAAAACAAAAACCTACAGTAATTTTTTAACCGAAAAACAAAACCTGGAAAGCTTAGCCTGGGACAAAAATAATAAACGTTTGCTGCTGGCCATAAAAGATAGAGAACTAAAAGACGATAACTATAAAGGAGTTTATCAATTCTCTTTAACCAATAAAGAATTGGAGAGAAATCCGCTTTATCGTTTAAATATGCAAGACAGCTTATTAAGGGAAAGAGAAACAAAACTCAATAAAAAGCTCCAACCTTCTGCACTTTCCATACATCCCAAAAATAAAGATTTTTACATTCTGGATGGTCGGGCTCCCCAGTTGGTTATTGCGAATAGTGATATGAAACTAAAAAAGCGTTACGCTTTACATGAAGATGATTTTGAGCAGGCCGAAGGACTTACTTTTAGTGAAAACGGTAGGTTATTTATCTCTAACGAAGGAAAAGGCGGAAAAGCAAATATCCTTGAAGTAATATTCAAATAGATTGTATGAAGGAAACGGAAGAGAATACGAACGTAAAGAAAAGTAAAGCCCCCTTAATATTTTCATTAATCGTAATTCTAGTTCTTGTTGGCGGTTACTTTTTTATCCCTGGTATGCATCAATTTTTTAATGAAGCCTGGGAGGTTTTAACCAGTAACGATAACCAAAGAATAAAAGCCTGGGTTTCCAATTTTGGATGGATAGGTCCTTTGGTGCTTATTATAGCTATGATAGCCCAAATGTTTCTTTTAGTAATTCCATCGGTAGCTTTAATGATCGTTTCAATTTTAGCTTATGGGCCCGTATGGGGAAGCTTAATAGTTTTTACGGCCATTTTTTGCGCTTCTTCGGTAGGCTATCTTATAGGTCGCTATTTTGGGCCGGTAATCGTTCAAAAACTGTTGGGGCCAAAGACTGAAAATAAGATAAGTGACTTTTTAGACGATTATGGGTTTTGGGCGGTGATTGTCACCAGGATCAATCCGTTTCTAAGCAATGATGCAATTAGTTTTGTAGGCGGAATTTTAAAAATAGGTTACTGGAAATTTATTGGTGCCACCTTGTTGGGAATTACGCCACTTACAATTTTTATCGCCTTAATAGGAGATAGCACTCAGCAATTAAAAAGTGGTTTGTTGTGGGGCTCTTTGGTAAGTTTAGTGCTTTTTATCCTCTATGTGTATTGGGATAAAAAGAAGCGGTGAAAATTATAGAAATTAAAAGCTTAAAATTATACAGAATTTCTATGAGGTGAGCTATAGCTCAATGCCGACTTATATTTTAAGATACTTAAATTTTAAAAGTACAGCTTCAAAAAAATTAAAAGATGTATTTTTAACCTATGGAAAACCAAATTGAAGAGCAGGTTTTTAACAATAAAAATCTGCTAAATTATAGCTTCGCTAATAGTTATGAATCCTGCCAATTTACTAACTGTAATTTTTCTACCGGAAATTTAAAAGGAATTCTTTTTATAGATTGTGAATTTGAAGAATGCGACCTGAGTAACGTAAATCTTGATCATACCTCATTCCAAAATTGCAATTTTAAAGCCTGTAAAATGATGGGCTTATTGTTTAATAATTGTGAACCTTTTGCCTTCTCTATTTCGGTTAATCAGTGTATTCTAAACCACTCTTCCTTTTTTGGAATGAAGCTGAATAAAACTCTTTTTCAGCATTCAAAACTTATGGAAGTAGATTTTTCATCGGCCGATTTATCGCATTCAAAGTTCCTGAATTCTGATCTTTTCGGGGCTGTATTTCAGAATACAAATCTTACCAAAGCCGACTTCAGCAGTGCGCAGAATTATATTATAGATCCGGAAAATAATAAATTAAAAGGGGCTAAATTCAGCCTTGATCAGGTAAGCGGATTATTGAATAAATATCAAATTATAATTGATTAAAAAGAATTACTAAGTTAGTAGTACTTAAATTTATAAGAAAAAGTCATGAGTTTATTGAACAAATTAATGGGCAATGCGGCCAGTATTTCTAAAGAAGAATTAGATAAAAAATATGGCCGATTATTAACTGAAACCGAAGAAATTGAATTGGGTTTTTCCTTGTTACGGGATATATTTATGTTTACAAACAAACGACTTATTTTAATAGATATCCAGGGGCTAACCGGGAAAAAACAAGAATATTTATCGCTACCCTACAGGCACATTTCCAGGTTTTCTCTTGAAACTGCAGGCACCTTTGATTTAGACGCCGAATTAAAAATCTGGATTTCCAGTGAAAATGCACCAAGCGTAAGTAAACGATTTAATAAAAGCATAGATATTTATGCGGTACAAAGATATCTTGCCGGGAAAGTAATTTAGAAGTAAGTGGAAGTATGAAGCAAATAATTGCAAACTTCAAGGCTGTGTTTAAGACTCATAATCACTAAATTTCTACCCACAATAGCGCGGAGTATTTTAATATTTCTTTAGAAAGATTAACTAAAGTTTATTAGAGATTTCATCGCAATGCATATTTCTTAATCAAACACAAGAGATTATGATTTCTATCTGGTATATTCTGTTTTTTATTGTACTCTTTTTTCTTATATTTTTTTGGAGAAAAAGACACGCTAATCGTGATTCTAAGACTGATAATATAAAAGCCAAAAAAGACAAATTTAATCCGGAATTTTCATCAAAACCTGAAACTGATGAAGAGGATAAAAACAATAATACAAAATAAATTTCTACTTATTTTTTTCCTAAAGCTTGGATTAATTTTTTTTAATTCAAATAGCCCTTCTTCATTGTTGATTCGTTGCCCATCCCCCGTTTAACCATCCCCAGTTTTGTAATTCACCTATAGTTTCAAATAGTAAGTCTGATGTTTATATTAGATAAATACTAAAGTCTTTTTGTCTGGAAATTTTCGATACAGAACGCAATCTTTAGAAATAATCGTCCTTCCAGCATTTTCTTCGATAGGAAAAAATTAATAAGAAAATTTAGAAATCTGGTTTTCGTTTAACATTTATTCGGAAGGAAAAAATTACTTCAGCGTAGATATTACTGGTTCTGAAGCTGGTTTTAACACCTATTTCTTTCCTGTGGATTATTAACAAAGGTTTTGCCAGAAATTAGTATAAATTATTCCATCTCCTTTCTAATTTTATAATGTAGCCTTTCTTAATCCCTATTTACAAGGTGTTTACAGTGTAGTAATTCAATTTCTGAAAACTGATTACCTGCCTTGAATTTAATTTTAAAACATATAAACTATGATTTCAAATACCATCTGGAATTCTTTTGAAACTGTGCATGAATTTCCGGTTCTAAAAGATAATCTTCAAGTAGATGTAAGTATAATTGGAGGGGGAATTACCGGGATTTCTACGGCTTATTTTCTTAAAAAATTTGGTTTAAAAGTTGCGGTTCTCGATGCCGGGAAAATTGGAATGGGCACCACCGGGCATAGCACGGGAAACCTTTATCATACAGTAGCCGAATTACTTTCTTCGCTAGATTCTAAATATGATGAAACGACTATTAAAAAAGTATTAAAAGCCAGGACTTCAGCTATAGGAATTATAGAAAAAATTATTCACGAGGAAGCGCTGGACTGTGATTTTAAACAGCAACCCATGTATCTTTTCTCTACAGATAATGCTGATAAAATTGAGAAAGAAATTTCGGTTTCGTCCAAACTGGGAGTTTCTTTTATAGACGTTTCTCCTGAGAAATTTTCTTTTGAGGCCACTAAAATCCTAAAATATACCGATCAGGCACAGTTTAATCCTTTTTTATATGTAAACCAATTGGCCCATAAGATCAACTCAAAAGATTGCCAGATTTTTCAGGATTCAAAAGTTGAAGAAATTGAAAAACTGGAACATGGAGATTACAATTTAAAAATTACTAATGGCAATGTTTCGAGTAAATATTTGGTACACGCCGCGCACAGTTCTAAGGGCGTGGATATAAAGTTTGATACCACTTTGGGCCCTTACCGCGAATATGCGGTAGCCGCAAGCTTGAAAAATGATGATTATCTGCAGGGGATTTTCTGGGAATACAAAGGCAAAGAAAAATACTCTTTCCGCTCTTATAAACGGAATGGAAAATCTTACGTGATGGCGGTTGGAAAATCTTATAAAGTTGGCCAGGCTGAGAATAATTCTGCATTAATGGATTCCCTGGTAAAGTATTTAGAGGAAAAATTTCCGGTAGAGAAACTTACTCATTTCTGGGGCGGGCAAAATTACAAACCCGCAGACCTTCTACCTTCCATAGGAAGAAAAAGTATCCATAAAGATGAATTTATAGCCATCGGTTTTTCTACAGACGGATTGATCTATGGAAGCCTTGCCGGAAAAATCATTACCGATTTAATTACCGGAAAGGAAAATGAGTATGAAGAATTATTTAATCCGTTGCGGGTTAATCCGGTAAAATCGTCAAAATCTTTTATCAAGGAAAACCTGAATGTTGCGAAAGAATTTTTCAAAGATCATATCCTGGGAAGTTCTACTGAAGAAATAGAAAAACTAGGCGCGGGAGAAGGTAGAGTAGTGGAGATTGAAGGTAAGAAGTTTGGAGTTTCCCGGGACGTAAATAACCGGTACGAAATAGTATCGGCAAGTTGCACGCATTTGGGATGTGTAATTCATTGGAACGATTTAGAAAAATCCTGGGATTGCCCCTGTCATGGGAGCAGGTTTACACCATCGGGCGAAGTAATTGAAGGTCCAGCAATGGATGCACTGCCGAGAATAAGTGATCACGAGTAAAAAATAATATCCCTATAATTTTAAATTAATAGAAAGTATATAATAACCACCAAAAACAGAAAAATTATGAAAGCATTAGTTTGGCATGGAAGAAACGACGTAAGAATAGACACCGTTCCCGATCCGAAAATCAAAGAACCTACAGATGTTATTCTTAAAATAACTTCTACTGCAATTTGTGGTTCAGATCTTCATATTGTAGATGGAATGGTTCCAACCATGGAGAAAGGAGATATTTTAGGCCACGAATTTATGGGTGAAGTTGTGGAAGCCGGTCGTGAGGTGAAAAAGTTTAAAGTAGGCGACAGGGTAGTGGTTCCTTTTACCATTGCCTGTGGAAATTGTGAGTATTGTGACGATACCCTTTACAGTTTATGTGACAATTCTAATCCGAATCCGGAAAAAGCTAAAGCGAATTTGGGACATTCCATTTCAGGAATTTTTGGATATTCCCATATGCTTGGTGGCTTTGATGGTGGACAGGCAGAATATGTAAGAGTTCCTTATGCTGATGTTGGCCCTATAAAAGTACCTTCAACTTTAAGTGATGACCAGTCACTTTTTTTATCTGATATTTTTCCCACCGGCTATATGGCAGCAGAAAATGCCGATATTAAAAGAGGAGATACCGTGGCTATTTGGGGTTGTGGTCCCGTTGGACAATTTGCTATTCAAAGTGCGTTTATGCTGGGAGCCGAAAGGGTAATCGCCATAGATTCAGTAAAAGAAAGACTTGATATGGCGAAAAAACATTCCAGGGTAGAGCTTATTAGAACAACCGATAGGGATGATGTTTATGAAAAACTTATGGAAATGACCAATGGGAAAGGCCCCGATTCCTGTATTGATGCAGTAGGAGCAGAAGCTCACGGAGATACGCTTATTGGAAAGGCTGTAGATAAAACCAAGGAAATTCTTCAATTACCAATGTCCAGACCTTATGTACTACAACAAATTATGATGAGTTGTAAAAAAGCGGGGACGGTTTCTATTCCGGGGGTTTATATTGGTATGGTTAACGAGATTCCGTTTGGGGCTGCAATGAATAAAGCGCTGACTTTTAAAATGGGACAAACTCATGTTCAGCGTTATTTAAAACCTTTGCTGGATAAAGTAGATGAAGGACTTATTGACCCAAGTTTTATAATTACCCATAGAATGAAACTGGACGAGGCACCAAAAGCCTATGATCTATTTAAAAATAAAGAAGATAAATGTGTAAAGGTTGTACTTACACCCTAATTATTCATATTTTTCTATCAGGCCTTTTTCTGATTTTTTCAGCCGTAAGGCCTGATTTTTTTCTTTAATATTTGAGAATTGAATTTATGACCTTTATAAAAGTAATTAACTGGGGGTTTGCCTTTTTTGGATTTTGTATAATGGCTTTTTTCTTATTCAAACTAGAACAGGTGTTCTCAGCAAGTCCTACTGCGGAAACTTCAAAACAAGCGATTCAGAATTTTCAAATTAGTATATGGTGTGGATGGCTTTTAATCACCGGCCCTGCTATTTATTTTAGATGGAAATATGCTAATCATATACTTTTTATAATAGATTATCTTATTGCTATTAGCGCTTTTATCATTTTAGGCGTTTATGTAAATAAGGGGACAGAACTTGAATTATGGTCTCTGGGAGATTCTTTTAGAGGAAATATAAGCTTTATGGTAATGAGGAATATTCTGCTTATTTGCGGAATGACGGCCTTTATTCACGCTGCAATCTGGTGGTTTTCTAAAAGATGGCATCGTAGGTAATTTAAAATGAACAATTAATACAAAGAATTTTAATGAAATCCCTGTATTAATTGTTTCACTCTATTATGCACATTGAAATGCTTTGGAGCAGCTTATTTTTTCAAAAATCAGGAATTTTTTGCCACATTCTCAACCCGTTGGGTAGTATCTGCTTTTGTAAGGCTAAGTCTTACAATACTGTTTTCCCTGGCTTTTAGATCGTGGGGTACATTGCCATCCAGAGCAACTAAATCTCCTTTTTCTAAGGCATGTTTTTCTCCATTTACTCCAAAATCAATAGTTCCTTCATATATTTCTACCACGATGGGAAATGGAGTTTTATGTTCTTTAAGGCCCTGTCCTGATTTAAAGGCGATTCTTATTTCTTTACTGACTTCAGTTTCGAATAATACTTTTACCGCCGGCGATTTCTCGCTATATTCCAGATTTTCAGTTAGGGATGCTTTTTTCATTTTTATTATTTTTTAAAATTAATTTCTTCAATTTATTTGATTAATCGAGCTTAAAATCTTCCGATGTGGTTTAGGATTATTTATGAGGCTTCAATTTCATCGTTGCCATATACCAGTTCTAAAAAATCTGCTTTGGGTAGGTCGCCAAAGTAATCTTCAATTATTACCGGTTCCAGTAATTTATTGATTTCCTGCCGGTCATACCGCGCGCCCAGCAAAAGATTCTCCAGCTGTGTTACAGGTTCTTTTCCGAAGAAATCTCCATAGATTTTAAAATTTATTATTTCCCCTTTTTCTACAAAAATCCTAAGATCAATTTCGCCTACAGGAAAACGTTTACTGCGCTGAATATTGAATTTAGGAGACTTACCATAGTTCCATTCCCAGGTTCCATATTTTTCATCTTTTAGGGCATAAACTGCTTTCCATTCTTCGGCAGAGAGATGATAGGTTTCAAAATCTTCACTTTCGTTATATAACCCTTTAAGAATTAACGCCCTAAACTCTTCAATTTCTATTTTTTCTGAGAGGAATTCACTAATGTTTGCTACCCGGCTACGGCTGGATTTGTGTCCTTTAGATTGAATTTTTGTCATTTTTACATTCAGGGCTTTTACAACTTCTTCCAGATCACTATCCAGCAGTAGAGTGCCGTGATGTAACATTCTTTTTCCCGTAGAAAACTGTGCATTTCCTGAAATTTTCTTATCGTTTGCCAGCACATCATTCCGGCCTTTTAATTCGGCTGGAATTCCCATTTTTCTAAGAATTTTTATTACCGGCTCGGTAAATTTCGCAAAGTTATTTAAGCTTTTTACATCGTGATTTGTGATAAAACTGAAGTTTAAATTGCCAAAATCGTGATATACGGCACCTCCGCCAGAAACTCTTCTCACCACGTGAAGATCGTTTTCTTCTACATAATCAAAATTAATTTCTTCCAGAGTATTTTGGTTTCGACCAATTATAATAGAAGGTTCATTTATATAAAATAATAAGTAATCATTTTCAGGATTAAAATTACGCAACGCATATTCCTCTAATGCCAGGTTTATCGTGGGATCATTAATTCCTTCGTTATCTATAAAAATCATTTTTCAATTTTTTATTACCAAAAGTGTGATTCTTCAATTTAGAAATTTTTTCGGGTTTTATTTCAATTTTAATTCTGTAACAAAGTAACAGCTATAATAAAGGAAGGTTAGTGATTGAAATCATATTAAAACTAAAGTTTTTCGAAAATCGAGATTTTAAAAGTCTTGAAGTTGGTAGAATCTTTCAAATTTGATGAAAAAATGAAGTTTTTTTAGATGTTAGCTTCGTTTTCAAACTTCTAAGCTTAACCATGTAGTAAAAATTAATTATCTTACCGGTTTTTGGTAACAGAACGAAAATATTTACTATTTTATATTTAAAAATTGACTATGGGCAGACCTTCCACAAAAGCTAAAGATTTGAGAGATGGATATTATATTGAAGTCCGGAATAAGAACCAACGAAGCGGTATCAAGATTAGAAGAGATACCAAAGAACAACTGCTGCTTGCTATAGAGGAGTACAAGGAGAGCAAGGAGGTAATTGTTTTAGGAAAATCTGAGAACGGAAAAATGAAAGAGATTCCAGATATTAAAGTTGATTAATCGCTTTTTTTAATTTGAAAGAAAGGAATTGATAAGTGGAATATCTTTTCAGGATTTTTCCCAATTATCGTCTTAAAAACAAAAACCCCGTAAATCTTAGGATTTCGGGGTTTTTTGTTTCAATTTTTTTAGATAATGAATGCTTAATTAGTTTCTAAAACCAGTTTTCTTCTTTTCTTTTCGCCCTGGAGTAAATTAAGTTCCCGGTTTGTTTGCCCTTCAACAGAAGAATTTTCTTCGGCCCTTCGCAATAAATAAGGAACTACTTCTTTAACGGGGCCAAAAGGTACTAACTTGGCCGTATTATAATCCTTGCTTGCCAGATTATAGCTAATTTGGTCACTCATACCATAAAGCTGGCTAAACCATACCCTGGGATCATCTTTGGCTATTCCCTGGTCTTCCATAGCCTGTAAAGCCAAATAGTTACTCATTTCATTATGTGTTCCAATAAAAACAGCTATATCATCAATATTGTCTAAACAATACGTCATCACATTATTAAAGTTAAGATCGGTAGCTTTTTTGTTTTCGCAAATGGGAGATTTCTTCCCGTATTTTTTTGCACGTTTATTTTCCTTCTCCATATAAGCACCTCGTACAATCTTGGCACCAATTTTAAAACCTTTTTCATTTGCTTTTTTATGCAATGCTTTAAGGTAATCCAGCCGATCCCAGCGGTAGCATTGAAAAGTATTAAAAATAAGAGCTTTATCTTTATTGTACTTTTCCATCATCTCTTCCATAAGATCATCAGCGGCATCCTGCATCCAACTTTCTTCGGCATCAGCATATAAACGTACATTTAGCTTGTAAGCCTCTTCACAAAGGTCTTCCACCCGGGCTTTTGTTTTCTGCCATTCTACTTTTTCTTCCTCGTTAAGGTTAATATGCGAACTAAGCTTATGCCAAATTTCGAAACTTCCCAGGGCGGTAGGTTTAAAAATCGCGAAAGGTATTTCGGTTTCTTCCTGTGCAAATTTGATGAGGTCTTTTTTTACCCGGAAGGCGGCATCAAATTCTTCTTCTGTCTTTTTACCTTCCACAGAATAGTCAAGAATGCTGGAGAGGTTTACCTGGTGCATTTCTTTAATTACCGGTTTGCAATCATCTTTGCTGGTGCCAGCACAAAACTGGTCAAAAATGGTACTTTTTATTAATGGTTGTATAGGAAGTCTTGCCTTTAAAGAGAATTTGGTCAATAAAATTCCAGGTTTAATTAATGAAGGAATTCCCATTACATTAAAGAGAAGCAGCGCTCTATTAAGTTCTAAATCTGTTTTTAATCTAAATGCGGTTTCGGTATCGTTAAATATTTTTTTCTCAATCATAGCCTAAAACTAACTCTTAAACCAGATAGCTAAAAGCGCTTTAGATTAATTTTAACCCACTTTCCCGGTAATACTCAAAAGGGTTCAGATTCGTGCGAATAAAGGTATTAAAACAGTTAATGTTCTTTTTAAATTGTTAAGAAATTTATGACTGAATATATAAAATTAGTAGTTAAGCAAGGTAAGACTTTCTAAGACCTGAAACCAAAATTAAGAGATTGGGTGAACCAGAAGACTTTGCGGGAGCGGTGTTGTATTTTACAGCTCCTATTTCAAACTGGACCAGCGGTCAGGTCTTATTTGTTAATGGAGGTAGTGATAAAACTTTAGACTAAAATTCAGGGTAGAATAAAAAAGTAGCCTTTAACTACTTCTATAATCTTCTAAGTTTCGTAATTAAAACTATGAAAAAGACGAAGATAAGAAGTAGGAATAAAATAGTAATCTGATTATCTAGCCAAATCGAATAATAGAAATTCTTGTGCAAGTATAAAGATGAGGCCAGAGCAAAGAGTATGCATAGCCCCAGAATTTTATATATTTTTAATTGCATAATAACTCTTAAGGAAATCGTATTGTGCTAAATCCAAATTCTATACCTGTATTTAAGATACTTACTAAGAAAGAATATATATTACTGATATGTAGTGTTTTATGTGATTGTGTGATGATTTCAAATCATTTTGAAGTGGGGTGAATTGTGCCGGGTGGAGAGAAATTAGCCAGACATTGGAAATGCAAAGAATTTTTCTAATTACCTATATAGAGTAGATTGAACTGGTTTAAATTTGACCGTGTTCTTTTGATGTATTTGTAATTACTAATTCTATCAGTATTAGTTGCTATGTGAAATTTTGGCTAATAGAGAAGGCATTGTTAAAGCTTTTTATTTGACACAATTTTCATATCTTTAAAAAGAACATTAAAAACCAATTATTACTATGGGTAAATTTGAGATTAAAAAAGATAAAGCAGGAGAATTCCGTTTTAACCTAAAGGCCAGAAATGGTCAAGTGATATTAAGCAGTGAAGGCTACAAAGCAAAGCCTTCTTGTATGAATGGGATAGAGTCTGTTCGGAAAAATTCTCAATCTGATGAACTTTTTGAACGTAAAGAAACGGCTGCTGGTCATAGATTCAATCTGAAGTCAACCAACGGTCAGGTTATCGGCACAAGCGAAGTTTACACTACCCTAAATGCTATGGAAAATGGAATTACTTCAGTGAAAAAGAATG
Organism: Salegentibacter sp. UBA1130; assembly: GCF_002311535.1. NCBI lineage: Bacteria > Pseudomonadati > Bacteroidota > Flavobacteriia > Flavobacteriales > Flavobacteriaceae > Salegentibacter > Salegentibacter sp. UBA1130. Next base: position 54,764 of record NZ_DCAP01000033.1, read on the forward strand.
CACCCGATGCAGGAATAGAGGATAATTCTTAAGTTTTAGATTTTGGATTAATTATAGGTAGTGCTGCTTAAATTATCTTGGTAGAATATTTTTTTGATTTCAAATAAAAGGTTGGATGAGAGCTTCTAGAATGTTATGCTAATGCATTTCAATTTTTGAAGCAAGGTGTTACAGCCGTTAATCACTGTTATTATGATTTTTACCGCCTAAGCCAATAATTTTTGTTTTTTATAAAATTGAAGTCAATTTATCCAAAATTAGTTCGAAATTAAGCATACTTATAAGATACCTTGAATTTTTAAATCCACGAAACTCTTTCCAATATTAATATATGTAAATTAAGTTTGAATCCGGCCGGTCTTAAGAAGAAATTCTGGAGTATATAAAAGTAGTATCCTTTAGCAGAAGAAACATCTCAGCGGATATTTTTCCCGATTTGAATTCGAACTTCCGTTCACTTATAATTTAAGAGAAAAATTCATAGTAATGGTACTAGGATTAGTAGATAAATTTATACCAATTTTTTTGATCTAAAACATTTGCTTTTTAAGTAGAAAAAAGAAGTAAAATAAAGAGAACCTAGAGAAATATAATTGTTTTTTGATTCTTTCATTTACCTCTTCAAGCGCCGTCACATAACCTTTTTCGATGCATTTATTTTAATATCCTAGCTTGATAATACCTATTTAAAAAGTAGGCAAAGCCGAATCAGCTTTATGTTGCTGTCCAGGAAAGGATGTTGTTATTTGAATCTTAAAAAGGAAAGGGGCGAAAGGATGATTTCGAATATGGATCAGGAAACACCACCACTTTGTTGGGAAAAAAACTATGATCTGAATTCCAATCTGGCTTATTTCATCGAAAAATTTTGATCTGTAATGGAGCGATCCGATTTTTTATCTGTTTAGTGTAATGGAAGTCGCAATTTCTTCGATGGTGTCCAAGAACTTTATAGAGAAGCGCTTTTCCCGGAATGGAGCCTTTGCCAATTTACAGGGGTGTAAAAAAACAGAGGTTGGATTAAGATAGTTCAATTCCCTTTATTAGGAAAGGCAAGGCTGCATAGAGATGTGGAGCCTTTTTATTCTAGGAGGGTAAATACCTCGAGGCTCGCCTATTTAATAAATGCTATAAAGTTTGAAAACGTGTTCTAATAAAATGCATTGTGGGCTTGCCCTGATGAAATTTATTGTAGCCGCTTTTCTGTTTTATTTCTGCATATTGCAAATATTTTCAGAAGTTTACACTTAATCAAAACTCTAAAATCTTCTACTAAAATCATATTCTTGGTTAAATAATTTTATATTTACGAAATACTTAGGTGTTTTGTTTAAAATATTCCACTATTGGCTCACGGTATAGTAAATAACTCTTTTTTTATCAATCGTCTTAAAAAGGGCGAGAATACTGCCTATGAGACTTTGTTCCGTCTCTATTTCGACAGGCTGTTCTATTTTGCTAAAAGTTACCTGGAAGATGAGGATGAAGCAAAAGAGATTACCCAAAATGTATTTTTCAAATTCTGGAAAAAAAGGGCCTCACTAAATATAGATTCCAATCTGAATGCTTACTTATTCAGAATGACAAAAAATGAATGTTTGGATTATTTTAAGCATCAGAAGGTAAAAGCCAATTACCATGATGTAATTCAAAGAGAAAGAGCTTCCCTTAATCAAACATCCTTACAGGATCACCCAGATCTTCTTCTCATCGAATCAGAATTAGAAGAAAAAGTGAATCAAATTCTGAATGAACTTCCTCCTCGTTGTAAGCAGATCTTTATTAAAAGTCGTTTTGAAGGCTTAAAATATAAGGAGATTTCCAGCGAAATGAATATTTCCATCAAAACTGTAGAACATCAAATCGCTAAAGCTTTGCGCTTATTTCGAAGAGAACTGCAAGAGTATATGGGGCTTTTCTAATAATCTATCAAAAAAAATACTAAAAAAACAAAAACTGAATAGGGGTAACCTTGTTCTGTATCGTCATATCTATATAAGAATTATGAGAAAAGAAGATTTAATACAATTTATAAAAGGTTCAGGAGACAGAAGTTTTCAGGAATCAGTAATAGATTGGGTGAAGGCCTCACCTGAGAACCGTAGGTATTATAATAGAGTAAAAGCTGAGTATGTAAGTAAGTTTCAAATTGATCAAAACGTGGATATAGATAAAGAATTTGATCGATTCCTTTTAAGAAAAAAGCAAGGAATCAATCGGAGCTTAATCCTTAAGATTGCATCGGTAATCTTTATCGCTCTTTTAGCCGGTGGTGGTTGGTATTTAACGGACAGAGAATTATCATCTAGACCCCTGGCTGTGTATGAAGCTAAACCCAGTATTATGGAGGAATACATTCTGCCCGATGGAAGTAAGGTTTTATTAAATTCAGGTAGCATTATAGAAATAGCCTCAGACTTTAACGACTCAGATCGTAACGTTTATCTGGAAGGGGAAGCCTTTTTTGAAATTGAACGGGACACGGCCAGACCTTTTATTGTAAATACTGAGAGCAATTTACAGGTTAAAGTATTAGGAACCAGCTTTAATATTAAGTCGTATAAATCGGATCAAACTATTGAAACTACCTTAGTAAGTGGAAAAGTAGAACTACTTCAAAACACTAAAAACCTGCCTGGTATAGCTCTTTCTCCAGATCAGAAAGCCATCTTTAATAAGGCAGAGGATAAAATAAATATAGAGCAGGTTTCCACTGCTGAAATCATATCTTGGAAGGAAGGGATTCTCATATTTGATAATGAGCCTATACAAAATGTACTTACTAGTCTGGAACGCTGGTACGATGTGAAAATTGAAATTAAAGATAGTGTGATTAACACTTATACATTTTCGGGTAAAGTAAAGCGTAAAACAAATATAGAGGAAGTCCTTGAGTTAATTGAGGCTTCTTCTCCTATAAAATACCAGTTAGATAAAAAACAAAAGATATTTATATTAAGTGAAAACAATTAAAAAGGTAAGGGAAGTGCGGCAACACTCCCCTTACTGTTTAGCATTGTTTCTTTTTGAATGAACCAGAATAATAACTAAACCTTCAAAACTATGAAAAAAAAGTTGAATGGCCCTCTGCCTATTCGTGACACCGATGATTTTTCTAAAAAGTTAATCAGAATTATGAAGATCTATTCCTTAATATTATGTCTCACGATTGTAAAAATATCAGCTTCTAGCTTAACGGTGTACGGTCAAAACATTGAATTAAATTATCAGGATACAGAATTGAGAGCTATCCTGTATGATCTTGAAGAACAAACCGATTATAATTTTTTCTATAACAATAAGTTAGTAAATGAGAAAGTGAAAATTAATATCAGTTTTTCCAGTGAGAATGTTCAGGAAGTAATGTCCCAAATTTTAAAATCAACGAATATTAATTTTAGGATAATTAATAATAATATCGTCCTATATAAAGATGATTTTTCAGAGGCTTCAGAATATATAACAGACCATCCCTCAGATCGGTCATTAACCTCGCAGAGTATTTTAGATCCTGATGATTTTCAGCAGGTAGTGGAAGGAAAGGTTCTGGATGACAATGGGCTTCCTTTGCCGGGCGTAAATGTAATAATTCAAAATACCAATACAGGAACGCAAACTGATTTTGATGGCGTTTTTAGCATCGAAGCCGAGGAAGGGGATGTGTTGGAATTTAGTTATGTGGGAATGGAATCACTCACCTACCGAATCACTGATCTGGACTCCCCGATAGAAGTAGTAATGTTGCAAGATGCTGATCAGTTAAGTGAGGTATTAGTAGTTGCATATGGAAAGCAAAGTCGGGCATCATTTACAGGAGCTGCAGTTGATGTAGATGTTAGTAAAATTGACGAATCTCCATTGGCTTCATTTCAAGAAAGCCTTCAAGGTAATGTAGCCGGTTTGCAAATGTCAACCGAGAGCGGTCAACCAGGTGCGGCTCCAAATATTAGGATTAGGGGAATTGGCTCTATTAACGCAAGTTCTGATCCCTTATATGTTATAGATGGGATTCCTGTGATTTCAGGTAATATCTCTCAAATTGCTACCAGTTCCAATACTATTGCTGGAATTAACCCCAAAGATATTGAAAACATAACGGTCTTAAAAGATGCGTCTGCCACCTCCATCTATGGATCAAGAGGTGCAAACGGGGTTATTCTTATTACTACAAAGCAGGGAAAGGAAGGAAAAACAACCTTTGATGTTAGTGCTCAGCGCGGAGTTAGTCAAATGCTCCTACCGGATCGTAATAAACCGCTCAATACCGATCAGCATCTTGAATTACTCATTGAAAGTAGGGTAAATGCTGGTGATACGCCACAAGAGGCAGAAGATTATATATATAGTAATGTTGATCGAACAATTGATACAGACTGGGTAGATGTAATTACCCGAACCGGAAATTATGAGCAGTATAATATTAGCGCGAATGGCGGTTCAGAAAAAACACAATTTTTCGCATCTTTAGGCTTGTATGAGCAAGAAGGAGTGATTATAGGAATTGGCTATAATAAACTGAATGCTCGATTAAATGTAAATCATCAGGCAACCGATAAGCTTAAAATTGATTTCGGGGTTGCTGCAAATAATCAGAAATTAAATACCAATAGCGATGCTGGAAGTGCTCATAATCCAGTAAGGGCATTGGCTAGGGTGGTGCCTTGGGAACCGGTCTATAATGAGGATGGAAGTTATAATACTGATATTCTCCTTACTTATAATCCAGTGGGACTCGTAGAAGAAAATATCCGTGAAACCAAAATTTATGGAATCCTGGGTAATCTTAGTTTAACTTATGATTTTACAGAAAACTTTAGTTTTCAAACAAAAGGAAATGTTGATTTCAATTTAGCGGATGAATTTCGTTTTGATAATCCTGTTTTTGGAGAGGGTAGAAATGACGGTGGTAGGGGGCGAGCCTATAACAATAAAATAATTAATTATAATATCACTAACCTATTAAAGTACAACTGGAGAATTAACGATGATAATAATCTGGATTTTACTTTAGGACAAGAGGCTCAGAAAATTGAAAGAAGTTCTGTTTATGCCTACGTTAGTAATTATGGAGCACCTGGCTTGACAACTTTAGACAATGCGTCTGTTTTTCTCAATGCTACAAATAGTAGAACAGCATCTTCGATTTCCTCTTATTTTATTAATGCCAGTTATGCATTTGGAAATAAATATTATTTGAATGCTACCGGCCGTAGAGATGGTTCTTCGCGTTTTGGTTCTGATGTTAGGTATGCTAATTTTTGGTCTGTGGGAGGGGCCTGGAATATTGCTGCCGAAGATTTCTTGGAGAATGCAGAAGTTGTAAAAGAATTAAAATTGCGCTCCAGTTATGGAGTCAATGGTAACCAGGAAATTGGGGATTTTGCCTCGAGGGGTTTATATTCCACAGGAGCCGATTATAATGGTCAACCAGGATATGTATATAGTCAACAATCAAATCCTGGTTTAACCTGGGAAAAGAATAAACCCTTCAATGTGGGAGTGGACTTTAATTTTAATCATCGTATAACAGGAACTATTGAATATTATAATAGGACAACCACAGATCTTTTATTTCGAGTTCCTATATCTGCTACAAACGGGATAACAAATTTTTTAGCAAACATTGGTGAAATGAAAAACTCGGGTTGGGAGTTTGCACTTAATACTGTAAATATTGATAATCCTGATGGGTTTACGTGGACTAGTAATTTCAATTTTACTTCTAACGAAAATGAAATCACAAAATTGCAGGATGACGAAGCAATAGTTGATGGATATTACAAAAGAGAAGTAGGAGAAGACTTTTATACTTTCTTTATGCCGGGCTTTGCAGGAGCAGATCCTGAAAATGGGGATGCTTTATGGTATACCGATGGCAGTGAAACTAATACTACCAATCAGTATAGCGAAGCGGAACCTTATAAACAAGGTAGCGCATTGCCTGATTTTTATTCTGGATTAACGAACACGTTAACTTATAAGAACTTAAGCTTTTCTTTCATGCTTTACCTAAACTATGGAAATAAAGTTTATGATTATTGGGGTAGGTATACAAACAGTGACGGGAGTGCAAGGCTTAATGACAGAGGCAATATGACACAAAACATCTATGAGAACAGATGGCAAAACCCTGGTGATATCACTGATGTACCTAAAGTGGTTTGGGGTAATTCTCAATCAGGACTTTCAAGCCAACACTCCACAAGATTTCTGTATGATGGTACTTATTTAAGATTACGGGATGTCACCCTATCTTATAATCTGCCTGAAAATTTTATAGAACGTATAAGAGTAAATAATCTGCGGTTATATCTGAAAGGGAATAATCTTTTGACCTGGGTGAAAGACGATAAAATAGAAATGGATCCAGAAGTTGGAATTACAGGTCAATCTGATCTCAGAATTCCTATTTCAAGACAGCTTTTAGTTGGATTAGATCTTTCATTTTAAAAATAAGCACAATGAAAAAAAGTATAAAATTTATATTAGTTAGTTTCTGGACTTTTTTATCTATCTCTTGTAGCGAGGATTTCCTTGAAATAGATCCGGAACAAAATGTAGCTGCAGAAAATGCAGTAATAGACATTAATACGCTTCAAACTGCGGTAAATGGGGTATATAGTAATTTACAAAGCAATGGGTATTATGGAAGGAATGTATATGTTATGCCTGAACTTATGGCTGATAATCTTTACCTAAGTTTGAGAAATACGGGGAGATATCTTGATTTCAATAATTTCGTTGTAAGTGAAGAGGATTCTTATGTAGAAAGTGCCTGGAATTCAATATATGAAGTGGCGGTAAATGCTACACGGGTAATTGAGGGAGGCGAAAATTTACTGGAGCAATTTCCCGGTCAGGAAGCTCAAATAAAACAATTACTTGGAGAAGCTTACGCTTTAAGAAGTTTGGCTCATTTTGACCTCGTACGTTTATTTGCACAACCTTATAATTTTACTGCAGATGCTAGCCACCCTGGTATACCCCTAATTACCGAAATTAATGAAAATGAAGTTTCCCCATCTAGAAATTCGGTAAATGAAGTTTATCAACATATAAACTCAGATCTCAGTACAGCGGTTTCATTAATGACAGAAGCCAATCAGGACGGCAGGTTTTCCGTGAATGCGGCATACGCCTTAGCGGCAAGAGTGGCCTTATATGAAGAAGAAAACGAGCAGGCCATAACTTATAGTACAAATGTTATTGAAAGTAGTGTTTTTTCACTTATTCCAAATGAAAGGTATATGGATCTATGGTCGGTGGATTTCAATGAAGAAACCCTTATGGAAGTTATCAATACTATAGCAGATAATGCTGGGACCAATGGTTTGGGACACTTTTTTGACGTGACTGGATATGCAGATGCCTTGGTAACAGAGGATCTTGTTGCTACTTATGATGAAAGTGATGTTCGCTTGCTTGCCATTTTAGAAGGTTCTAAACCGGGAGCAGAAGAGGAAGCTTATTTCGTGAATAAGTTCCCTAATGGGACTTTGCATGATGATAATATTAAAATTTTAAGACTAGCAGAGCAGTATTTAATAAGAGCTGAAGCTTATGCGAAGACCGGACAAAACGAGCTTGCTCAACAAGATTTACAGGAAGTGATAAACAGAGCAAATCCTGATGCTGAGGAGGTCTCAGAAGTCGGGAATGAATTAGTTGATAGAATCCTATTAGAAAGAAGAAAGGAACTGGCCTTTGAAGGTCATAGACTATTTGATTTAAACAGGAATAAAAAAGGAGTGAGTATAGATCAGGGGGAAGGACAGGTAATTGAAGCTTCATATCCCAATGAGAAATTCATATTACCAATTCCATTAAGCGAATTAAATGCCAATCCACAGATAGGGCCACAAAATCCCGGTTTCTAATGAATTAGCCATAATTCAATAGGTATTTTAATCTAAATCGCGGGAGGGCATCATGTTTTTCCGCATTTAGATTTTTAATTATTAATCAAGGATTTCAACAATGACTAGAAACCTATTATCTTTCATCCTTCTTTTAGGCTTGTTAGGGAATCTCTCGTGTGGAACCAAACCAGAGTCCGTTTCACAGAATTCAAATGAAATTACTACTGACAAGACGTTGGATGGATTTTTTCGGGAACTTGAGGAAAAAGACATGTTTAGTGGTGCTGTGGTTGTAAAGAAGAATGGCAAAATTCTGTTGAAAAAAGGATACGGTAAAGCAAATTTCCAGTTTGATAAGGATTTTAAAGCTAATACTCCTATGGAGGTAGCCTCCGTTTCCAAACAATTTACAGCAGCAGCTATAGTGTTATTAGAACAACAGAGTAAATTAAATATTGAAGATAATGTTCAGACTTATTTAGATGATTTTCCCTACTCTGAAATTACCATAAAACATCTTTTAACTCATACTTCAGGCCTGGTAAATTATGCCAGCCATTTTAGAAAAAATTGGGACACTACTAAGGTTGCATACAATAAAGACATAATTTCCTATTTTAAAACTGAAAAGCCAGATCTGGAAAGCGTTCCAGGGGAGAAATATAGCTATTCCAATTCGGGATATGTTGTATTGGCAGAAATAATTGCGAGAGTTAGTGGAGAACAACTAGATGAATTTCTGCATAAAAACATCTTTCAACCTGCAGATATGAGATCGAGTGCCTTTTATGAACGAGACACGATCTGGAAAATGAAAAATTATGCTCCCGCGTATATGCTGGACCTTAAAACCTGTGCATATACCAAGCCGGAGAATCTTCCGGGGAAATATTACTATACCTTTTTAAGCGGCAGATTAGGCCCGGGCAGATTATCTTCAAGTATAAATGATCTTGTTAAATGGGATAGTATATTAAATACCAATGCAATATTCAGCGAAAAAAGTAAGCAGAAAATCTTCCAGGTTTATAAGCCAGAAAAAGACAGCTCCGATTACGGATTTGGATGGCATATTTATAATGATGATAGTCTGGGGAAGGTAGTTTATCACACCGGGAGTTGGGCAGGAAACCTCACTTCTATTAAAAGATATATCGATGATAAGAGTTTGATCGTTGTATTAAATAACAGGTATAATACCGCTTACCTAAAAGATATCCGGAAGCAGGTTGAAGGTTATTTAAAGGGTCAAACTCTGGAGGTGCCTAAACAGAAAATAGAACATCTTTTACAAAAAGAAATCTGTAATTTAAATAAAGAAAACCTGTATTCCTGGTATGAAAGTATTGCAGACGAAGCCGAGATCTCTCTTGAGGCTTTAGCAGATCTGGAAAAGGAATACTTGGAAATAGATAAGCCCCGAAAGGCAAATCTGGCAAAGGACCTAAGTTCTTTTATTACAAACTCAAACTAACATATAGAACTGAGCAATATGAAATTCAAATTAATGATTCCACTCAGCTTCCTGCTCCTCCTTGGACAGTATATTAATGCGCAGGATTATGACCTTATTATAAGGAATGCCACTATTTATAATGGATTAGGAGATGAACCAAGGGTACAGGATATCGCAATAAACCAGGATGAAATTGTAAAGTTGGGAGACCTCAAAGATAAAACAGCGAGTAAAAATATTGAGGCAAAATATAAGGCTGTGGCTCCAGGTTTTATTGATACCCATGCTCATATAGAAAACATTAGAGAGCTACCCACTGCAGAAAGTGCCATGCGCCAGGGAGTAAGTCTTCTCATTGGCGGGGCAGACGGAGGCGGCCCCGATGATTTCCCCGGCTATCTTGACAAAGTAAGCGAGCTGAAGTTAGGGGTTAATGTGGGTTACCAGGTAGGTCATAATTCGGTTCGCGAGAGGGTTTTGGGCACAGAGAACCGTAACCCAAGCGAAGAAGAATTATTGCTAATGCAGGAACTGGTAGCTCAAGCCATGAATCACGGCGCCTTTGGTCTAAGTACCGGGCTAACCTATGTGCCAGGGACATATTCTGAAACCGAAGAGGTAATTGCCCTGGCCAAAGTTGCAGCAAAACATGGAGGTTTTTATTCCTCCCATATTCGCGATGAAAGCCTGGGCTTGATCGAAGCTGTCTCAGAAACTATTGAAATAGCTGAAAAGGCCAATATCACGGTAGTACTCAGTCACCATAAAGCCCTGGGGGCCGGGATGTGGGGCGCAAGTGAAAAAACGCTGAAAATGGTGGATTCTGCCAATGCAGCCGGTTTAGATGTGAGATTAGATCAATATCCATATACAGCCAGTTCTACAGGAATATCGGCTTTAATCCCTTCCTGGGCACGCGCAGGGGGAAGTGAAAAATTTAAGGAACGACTTCAGGATAAGAAATTAAGAGACAGTATAGAGAAAGGAATTCTTTATAATATAATCCACGTGAGGGTTGGAGACGAATTAGAACGTCTACAATTCAGAAAGTTCGGCTGGAAACCGGAATTGCAGGGAAAAACCATGGTAGATTGGCTGGAAATGGAAAAGCTCGAGCCTACTCCCGCCAATGCTGTAAACCTAATCATTGAGGCCCAAAAAAACGGTGGAGCGCAAATGATCTATCATGTTATGCACGAAGATGATGTAAACCGGATCATGAAACACTCTACAACCATGATAGCTTCAGACGGGAAATTATCCGAACCGGGCGTAAATCATCCACATCCCCGTTCTTACGGGACCTTTCCCAGGGTTCTCGGTGTATATGCAAGAGAGAAAAAAGTGCTAGGTCTTTCCGAAGCTATAAAAAAAATGACTTCGATGCCGGCTGATCTCCTTGGACTCAATGACCGGGGCAGAATAATGGAAGGCTGTATAGCTGATCTGGTAATCTTTGATCCTAAAAAAATTAAAGATATGGCCACTTTTGAAGAACCTCATCAATATCCCCAGGGAATTGAAACCGTCATCATAAACGGACAGATATGCCTGGAAGATAATAAACTCACAGGAGCTGCTGCCGGAAAACTTATCACCCCACAAACCACAAAACCTTAGAATCATGAGATCATACAAATCATTATTCATAATATTTCTATTCCTGCCCAGCCTCCTTTGGGCCCAAGAAGCCATCACAAAGAGCATCTTAAATGATAAGGATAGCTTTTATTACATCAATACCAAGGATTATCCTGAAGGGGAAAAAAGCCTTCCAATAGGCGTATTTGATTCCGGAATTGGTGGGTTAACGGTGCTTGATGCCATTGTTAATTTTGATGGCTTCAACAATGAATCTCTTGCTGCAGGTGCCGATGGTGAAATCGACTTTAAAAAAGAAGAATTCATTTACCTGGCCGATCAGGCCAATATGCCTTATGGAAATTATTCTGCAGAAAATAAAGATGCGCTATTACTAGAGCATATTCTTAAAGATGTACAGTTCATCCTTGGAAACAAATATTATACCTCACCGGAATCCCAAACATTCAGCACCGACAAATCTCCTATTAAGGCGCTAGTTATTGCCTGCAATACGGCTACGGCCTATGGAAAAGAGAATATTGAAGCTTTTATGAAATTGGCGGAGTTAGATATAAAAGTAATTGGAGTTATTGATGCAGGGGTAAGAGGATCTCTGGAAAAACTGGAGCACGATGAAGACGCTACCATAGCTGTAATGGCCACGGCTGGAACAGTTTCCTCCAAGGGCTATGTAAACACCCTTTACGAACAAAAAGACAAACTGGGCTACACCGGAAATATTGAAGTCTTTCAGCAAGGAGGAGTTGGAATCGCAGAGGCAGTAGATGAAGATTCCGATTATTTCGATAAAGAACTAACCGAGCCACGTGAAAGCTATAAAGGGCCCGATCTTAAGGGGAATTTAAAAATAGATAAGGCTCTTATGGATATTTATAATTTTGACTATGACGATTTCAAGATGCTTTGTGATACCCAGGCCAGCGATGATTGTAATATTCTGCAAATTAACGATGCTGAAAATTATGTGCGCTACCACCTTGTTTCTTTAATGGAAAAGATAAGAAAGGCAAATGTTCAACAACCTTTAAAATCTATTATTCTGGGCTGTACTCATTATCCTTATTTAACAAGGGAAATCGATCGTGTACTAAACGAATTATATAACTACCGTGAAGATGATGGGAGTCTCCGTTACCGTCGGTTTATGACTAAAGATATCGATCTTATTGATCCTGCAGTAAATACTGCCCTAGAATTATTTCAGCATTTGAAGGAGGAAAAGCTTTTCAATGAAAACGGTAATATAAACAACAGTGAATTTTACATTAGTGTCCCCAACCAGAATAATCCAAATATTATAACTAATGAAAAAGGAGATTTTCCTTATGAGTATAAATACGGCCGGTCTGAAGGAGAAATTCAGGAGTATGTAAAAGTCGTACCCTTTAGCAGAAGAAGCATTTCGGCGGATATTTTTTCACGATTGGAATTCCAGCTTCCTTTCACGTATAATTTAATAGAAAAATTTATTGATAATGGTACCAAAATTGGCAGATAGTTTCATATTGTCAATTTACTTATTATATCCAGAGCATTTTATTTTTTATTTTAAACTCAAACTCGATCTAACTCTTAGGTTTTGGGATTGACACTATATTTTACTTGTAGATTTACTCCCTATAGCGTCGTTACATTAACTTTTTTGATGCATTTATTTTATAACATCCTGGCCTGGTAAAGCGTATAAAAAGAGTGGGCGAAGCCGCAGCGGCTTTATGCCGCTGTCCGGGAAAGGATGTTGTTATTTACATCTTAAAAAGGGGAGGGGCGTAAGGATAATGTTTGCATATGGATCAGGAAACACCACCACTTTATTGAGAAAGAAAGAGTATGTTCTGAAATCCAATTTAGCGGACTTCATCGAAAAATTTCGAACTGTAATGAAGCGATCCGATTTTTCATCGGGTTAGCGTAATGGAAGCCGCAATTTCTTCGATGGTGTCCAAGACCTTTGTAGAGAAGCGCTTTTCCCGGAATGAAGCTTTTGCGAAATGCAGGGGAATGCGCTGAGGGGGTTTGAGTTAAATTGCCGAACATTTTGTACAAGGGAACAAGGATATATAACTCCTTGATTTAAACGAAACCAAATGATTAAGCCTTTGAAAGAGCTTTTACATCCTATCCTCGTTAATTAAAGCATCCCTGGAGAGAACATGAGGAATTTCTTGTAAGATATTTTTTATAAGATTTATAAATTTTTGTTTTATTTTACTTTAATGAATTCTCCATTATCCAAAGGGAGAGTTATCCATTATATCTTACTCAATGAGTATCAATAAAAGTTTCCAGCATTCTCTCCATAATTCTCTTGAGGTCCAAGGGTAAGCCTTCCAGAGTATCGGTATATTCTTTCGGAATCACAGTTAAATATTTTATATCACCAGTGATGATATCAGTTTTATAACCGTCAAAAGCATCCTTTTCTATGTCGCGACCAATAATCTGAATAATTCCATCGTGACGGGAATCTTTTTTTATAGTTTCAAATAAATCGAGTATAAATACCTTTTCTCCTTCAATTATTTGAAAGAAATTACCTTCAGAATATAACAAAAGTCCTTTAACCCCAGATGATGTATTATTTGTGAAAGTTCCTTCTAATAAGTGCTCAACCTGTATGTCGCTAGTTTCTTTGGTTTTGTTACTCACGTAACATATAGCATGTCTCATGTGTGAATTCTTTAAAGAGTATCTATTAAGGTACGATAACCTTAGGCTGCTGCTTACCTATTTGTATTTTAATTATGATGAAATGGAGCTTTTTACAAGAAAGATTATAGTTAATTAATATTTCAGCAATAAAATCCCTCAGAATTTATCCGGATTAATGGAGTACCTTTAAAGAATACTTCGCAACATCATGGCTATAAATATAAAGCGCATTCTCCTTGTTTTATTTACTGGTTTTTTGGTATGCTTAGCTGGGTGGAGTAGCTACTTGGTTTATAAATATTCTTCTGAAGCTGCAGAAATCAAGAAAGATTACAGTGAGCTTAATAGCATCACCCACGGACTCCTTTCAGTAAATATCTGGAGAGATCATTTAACTAATATGGTTTTAAACCGTATTGATGAATTTGAATTTACTCCGGCGCAAGAAGATACGCTTGTGCTGCAGGTGGAAAATATTCTCATGGCCGGGATAGATAAGGGGGATAGTTTAATGGACCTTAAACAAAAGAGTTTAAAGGGAAAACTAAGAAAGTTTGCCGTAAGAACGTTGGTGCCCGAAGAAAAGATAAGGGCGCTGGTACCTATGTTCGCTCAAACTATTGTCGATGAAATTCAGCAACCGGAAAATAAAGAAGCGCTTAAATTCGTCATTAAAAGTAAATTACAGGAATACAGTGATATGACCCACGCAGATTCTGAAACTGCTGTTGTAAGACTAAATTCACTTTTGAATAAATATGAAGTTACCGGCCTTAAAGATTTTAACCGGAAAACTTCAGAAAAATTAATGACACTTGAGGATCAAACCTACAATCATACTTATATCTTGCTCGGTATTATTGTGGCTTTTCTTTTTATTTGGTGGTTGTTAAGAAATCAATTTTTCTTACATACGCCAATGTTTATTATTTCGGTCATTTTATCCCTGGTAGTTCTTTTTGCAGGGTTAACTGCTCCTATGATAGAAATAGATGCGCGTTTTCAGCAAGTAAATTTTTTATTGATTGGGGAACAAATCACTTTTAACGACCAGGTAATTTTCTTTCAAAGTAAAAGTATCCTGCAGGTAATAGAAATTTTGTTTGAAACGGGAAAAGTAGATTCTTTTTTTGTAGGAATTCTAATTCTCGCATTTAGTATTATTTTTCCTGTGGCTAAACTTGTTTCCACTCAGATTTACCTGGCCGGAAACGAAAAAATAAGAAGAAGCAAAATCCTGAAATTCTTCGCATTTAAATCGGGTAAATGGAGTATGGCAGATGTGTATGTTATCGCAATATTTATGGCTTATATAGGGTTTCAGGGTATTTTAGACCATCAACTTACTAATGCGAATGTTGAAACTGAATCCCTCGTGAGTATTTCTACTAACAAAACATCGTTGCAGCCTGGATTCATTATTTTTATAGCCTTCGTCTTGTTCAGTCTTGTACTTTCTACCATTCTTAAAAAGATTACGGTTTTAGATAAGTCAAGTTCGGAAGGAAAAAGCGCTTAAACTTTACAGGGATTTAATTGAAGATAAAAATGAATTATGGGAAAATGCTTTGCTGTACTTTCCTTTCAGCTTAATCTGTTTCTTCAATTTCTTTTTTAAAGAAAACTTTAAATTTAGAGCCTTGCCCTAAAGTACTTTTTAACTCAATTTTCCCGCCCTGAGATTCAATCATTTTTTTAATGACATATAATCCCATACCGGTTCCTTCAATATTGTTATTAATTCTTGCAGATTTTTCAAAAACCATCTCCTGGTGTTCTTCAGCAATACCCACACCATTATCTTCTACACTGAAGATTACAAAATCTCTAATGTTATAAGTTTTAAGCTTGATTACAAGGTTCTGATTATTATTGCGATATTTAATAGCATTATGGATAAGATTATAGATTGTGCTCCTTAAAGTATTTCTTGGGAATATTACTTCAGAAGTTTTAAAATCTTTTAATACCTGAATATTTTTACTAACAATTTCATCTCGGAGTGCATTCAGGATAGTTCCACATAATTTTACAATATTTTGTGGTTTCAATTCTACATTATTCTGAAGATTGGCCTCGCCTTCCGAAGTAAATTCATTTAACATTGTATTGAGTCCCTTGGACGCAGTTTGCAATCTCTCAATCATAGTATGAAACTTTTCTGAATCTTGCCTTTTATAAGTTTCCAAAAGTCCGCTAGAAAGTAGTTTTATGGTAGATATTGGTTGCTTCATATCATGTGATAATGCAAACATTAGCACATTGTGTTTTGCATTAATCTTTTCCAGTTCCTTGATGGAATTTAATCGAACCGTAATATTCACAAATGTTATTATCACTCCGTTTATCTCGTTACGCTCATGATCTACGTATGGAATGATATTCATCTGAAACCAGTTTCCATCGGTAGTCTGAATTTCTTTCTCAAAAATTTCGCTCGTGGTCATAACCTCCTGGATATTATTCACGAAAGTTGGATAGCGAATATTATCTTCTACTTGCTTTATATTTTTACCAATATCATCATAGGACAAAGAAAACTGTGCCATTGCCGGAGGGGTGAAAATCCTTAATACCATATCGGCATCTACGAATAATTGGGGGATAATAGTATTTGAAAAATAATTGGCCAAGTCAAAATCCAGTTTACGTAATTGGCCAATATCTTTTTTTAATTGTTTAGACATAGAAGGTTCTTGAGAAAAACTTTGAAGTTAAGATTTGTTCAAATGTAATAAACATTGCCGATGTTTGGTATATAAACAATAGAAAATAATGATAATTGGGTGAGAGATAGGGGGTTGAGGGAAGAATGTTAGAGCTGAACCTTAATAATTTGATTTTCTGCTATTTACTTATGCATAAGAAGGACTTCACTAATTTGTAAAGTACTTCTTAGTGTTAACTAAGGCTTATCTCGATTTTAAATTTTAGTTCTTCTATAATTGCTTTTTGAGCTTTTATGAAATGATTTACTTATTGTATCCTGAGCGTTTTCCTTTTTTGATCTTAGACTCGATTGTATTCTATTATTCTAGTGAATCTTGAACCAACTGTTGGAGGCGAAATTAAGAAAACGGGACCGTGTGTAATTATTTCACCAAACGAAATGAATAAATATTTGAGAACTATTGTTGTGGCCCAATGACTACAAATCTCAAAAAGTACCCGACTCGAATTGCGATAAAAACAGATAGTATAAAAGGAATAATAGCACTTGACCAAATTAGGCCAGTTGATAAACAAAGAATTATACGGGTTTTGGATTCTCTATCTAAACCTGAGATTCAAAAATGTAAAGAAGACCTAAAGAAACATTTGGGGATTAAGTATTGATGCCCCAAGAATTGAGTTGCCAAAGTACTATTCCTTGAAAAGCAATCTTTTATATTAAAAAATATTACTTTTATGGAACTGGTCTGTAAATTAAATTCTAATGTTAGAACTGGGAAAAGTTTATTTACCAACATGGCTTTCTTATGATCCGGAAACCAATATAATTTCATTGGATTTGCCTGAAATTCATACTCCAGATTATTTTAAGAACGTTTTCTATTCTTTACAATTGGCTTTTAGTGGGACTCGCGTTACAGTTATGTACTATGGTGAAGATGACACTTATCTCTCACAGGTTCTTCACTTTGAGGATTGGGAGATTGCCTGGGGAGATTTAGAATCAGAAAGTTTCGGTAAAATTCAGGAAAGAGCCTTGAAGGCCCTGGGTAATTATATTCCAGACCTTAATCAAGAGGTATTCGATCTCTTTAACGAAGAATAGACTCTATTAAATGTTGAAAGTTTTTTACATAGATTTTTAAAAAATTACATTCTATTTACTATCCTGAGATGTATGTTTTTTCTAAGTCTTTAACAGCTTTTTAGTTCTGGTTTATTACTTAAGGCTTGATTTTCTATATATTTTCAGAACTCTTTTCAAGAGAAACCAGAGTATTATAGAAAATGTAAAAATAAAAATACCGTAAGCAGTAGGGATCATTGAAATTTTAAATCCTTCTGCAAAAAGTTCATGTGATGCCTCCACTTCGCCAAATCTGATAGCTCTAAAAGCCGAGAACAAACCTATCAACTGACCAAGAATTCCAATAATCAGAGCAAAGATGCCTAAAGACTTTACAGTGTTTATCTTTCTTAAGGTTTGTTCAGAATTATTTATTTTGCGAGTGGAAACATTGATAAAGAAAACCACCGAAATGATAAGAATTATAAGTAAAATAATGGTCAGGATTCCCATAAAAATTGGGCCTCCTTTAAAGAACAATTCTGTCATTTCTTTAAGTTTAAATTACGGAAGAACCAGTTATGCTATGTTCTGTTTTCCAAATATAGCGAGTTTCGTTAATCTGAAAGAATGAAAAAGTCCTTACTCATTCAGGTTTTTTATTGGAGCTCAGTTCTTCTGGTCTTCACACTAATTTTCGGGTTTAGCTGGGAAAGTCCTCTTTTGGCCTTCTATTTTTCAGCTTTGTTACTTCCAATCCTTATAATTACCACCTATTTTTTTAATTCGTTTTTGGTACCGAAGTATCTTTTAACCGGCAGGTATAGAAAATTTACGCTCTATTTCTTTTATATGCTAGTGATTTCGCTCTATTGCGAAATGCTGGTCTCTCTATTTTCGTTCGTGATCATTGCAGAAATGGATAAAGCAGTGGTAAATTTAGAAGGTATCTCTATTTTCACCCTTGGCATAAGTCTTTACCTCATTGTATTTTTAACAGCTTTTATAAGACTGGTTATACGTTTTCAGCAGAAAGAAGAACTCGTAGCCAGTCTTGAATCAGATAAAACAAGAAATCAACAAGAGAATCTACTGGTTCGTGCACAGCGTAAAAATCATCTTATTCCGCTGGATGAACTTTTTTATATCGAGAGCCTAAATGATTATGTGAAGGTAGTTACAGCAGATTCTGAGCTTATCACCAGAGAAAAGATCACTAGCCTAAATAATAAATTACCAGATAGGTTTATAAGAATACATCGGTCTTTCCTGGTAAATTCTGAGAAAGTGACTTCATTTAGCGCTACCGAAATAAGCATTTTAAGCACCACGATACCAATCAGTCGAACTTATAAAAAACAGGCTGTCAAAATTTTGGAAAGCCTTCAGCCAAACTCCTGATTTAAATCGCATTATTCTGTAGTAATTTCTTTCTTGAAACTCCCGAACCTAATAAAACCGGGCTTTTATCGGTAGAATGCAGTTTTAGTTATGGATTCTGCATTGCATCGAATTACCTGCATTAGCGAAATTGTGAGCCTACAATTATAAAAAATTTATCATGCAGTTATTTGAAATTCTCTTATTATCTATTTCAACAATTTACCTTGGGTTTCATCTGTTTTCTCAGAAAACTATTGAACCAAAATATATTTCTGGAGTATTAATATTAGTAATTTTAGTTCACTTTTTAGTGGAGGGTTATCGATGGCAAATGATACCAGCTTATTTGCTCTGGGTAATTGCTTTTATCTCCGGTTTACGGAGGTCAAAAAAAAGTTCCAGAACATTTATAAAGGTTTCTAAAGGTATTAGGTTATCACTTTTATTAATAATCGCAATCTTTCTTCCTTCTGTTCTACCCGTATTCGATCTACCGGAACCCGAAGGTCCATATTCCGTTGGTACTCGCGATATTTTATTAGAACTAAACCGTGAAGAGGTAATTACAGAAGAGGAGGATGACAAGCGTAAGCTTATGGTAAAAGTCTGGTACCCTTCAAGCGATAGAGAAGGCGAAATCGATCCATATATTGATCAAGGCGGAAGACACGGGTTTGCCCAGAAATATGGACTTCCTAATTCGACATTTAACTATCTGGATAAAGTAGATACACACGTATATAGAAACGCCAACGTTGCTGAGGGAAAATTTCCTGTCCTCGTTTTTTCACATGGGTATAACTCTAAAGCCAATAGCTATTATGCATTATTGTCACAAGTAGTAAGTCAGGGCTATGTGGTATTCGCGGTCAATCACACCTATGAAAGTACAGGAAGTACTTTTCCGGATGGATCTGAAACTTATTTCAATTATGAATATGCTCAAGAAATTGAACAGGGGACCTGGGAAGATATGGAACCGGTGGTCGCAGCTTTTAAGGATGATCTGTCTTTTAAAGATCGACATCCTATCGTAAAAAAGGGTTTGAAAAATTATTTTGTGAGAGAAATGGTTGAGCGTTGGTCTAAAGATCTTACAGGCGTTGTGGATCATATAGATTCCTGGAACACGTCAGGATTTTTAAAAGCAAAGCTGGATACAGACAATATTGGCGTTTTTGGTCATTCTAGAGGAGGAGGTGCAGCTGGAGAAACACTATTAACTGATAAAAGGATTAAGGCCGGAGCCAATGTTGATGGCGTGCAGTGGGGACGTATAGTAGATAGTGCTTTTGAGGATCCATTCTTATATATTTCTGCAGACTGGCCAGAAGATAAAGAAGACCTTAACGCACACGCTTATATTAACAAAAGCCGATCTATTTTCTATGAAGCCAGAATATATAACACAGGCCATAGCAATTTTATGGATATTCCGTTTATGATTCCCTTAGAAATGCTTAGCGAAGCAGGGGAAATTGAACCTGAGAAGGGCATTGAAATTACAAGCAGGCTAATAACTACATTTTTTGACAAGCATCTTAAAAATAAGGAAGTAGATGTTGATTTGCTGGCTTCAGAATACGAACTGCTGAACCTTAAAATCTACAAAAGGGAGCTTGTAAATAATTAAAGCTGAATCCGTAATTTTTAGATAAGCTTTAGTTTGTTGAAAATGATTATTTTAGAAGATGTCTATTGCTGAAAAATGGTAGCTGGGATTCAGTGTTTGGCATTTGTAAATTTTTGTCGGCTGGTCCTAAAAGAGTTGCAACGACTTAATTAAAATTTAGTCTTTAGCTAAAATATAATATGAGATACAACCAACTTATTTTAATGCTTTTTGTTCTCTTTACTTTTTCTATTGGTTATTCTCAGACTAAAGAACTTTCAAAAGAAGAAGTTTTAAAGGATTTGGACACCTTAAAGACTCTACTGGAAAAAAGCCACTATAATTTATATGCTTATACTCCAAAAAAAGAGTTTGACCTAAACTTTGATGAGGTGAAGAATTCAGTTGAAAAAGATTCCATCTCATTTAAAGATGCCGTAGGAATTTTTCAAAAGGTGATCTCAAAGGCCAATACCGGTCACGCTGAGATTGATTATCCAGCCAAGTCCTATATAGATTTTGTTCAGAAGGGGGGAAGAATATTTCCCCTGGAAATCGCATTGGAAGATGATAAAGCTTATATAAGAAAGAATTACTCCGGTAATCAGGATATTAGAAGCGGTTCTGAAGTATTGGAAATAAACAATGCGAAAATTGATGATATTCTCAAATTAATCTATCCACATATTTCTGCCGAAAGACCTTACTTGAAAAAAGCAAAGATCGAGCTTTGGTCCTTTCCACGACTATACTGGCAAATCTTTGGGGAAGAAGAAAACTTTTCCGCTTTAATAAAAGAAAACGACCAAATAAAAGAGTATCGGCTGCAGGCAGTTGCAGCCTTGGAAGATTACGAATATAAAAGAAAGGACATTTTAAGCTCCAACAGACGAGTGAAATTTTATGGGAATACCGCTTATTTAAATCCTGGGAATTTCAGTGGAGATGAAGAAGATTATCAGAAATTTATTGATTCGGCTTTTGCCTTTATAAAGGAAAAATCATCAAAAGATCTAATTATTGATCTCAGAAATAATGCGGGTGGGAATAATTCATTTAGTGATTATCTCATTTCTTATTTTGCTCATAAACCCTTTCGTTGGAACTCAAGTTTTACTTTAAAAACAAGTAAATATTTGAAGCAAAATACCAGGTTAAATAACGACACTACCAAGGTTTATTTTCAGGAAATTTTAAAGCAGCCCAATGGAGAGATTTTTTCTTATCATTTTGAAGCAATGGAACCCCAGGCACCTGGGAAAAGATTTAATGAAAAAGTTTATGTTTTGATAAACAGGCAAACCTACTCTCAGGCTGCTGTTGCTGCCGGTTTAATTCAGGATTATCAGTTCGCTACATTGGTAGGTGAAGAAACTGGGGATTTTCCATCCTTATACGCGTCATTATTTACATTTTATTTACCAAATACCAAGATTCCTGTAAAGGTCCCTAAGGGCTATATGGTAAGAGTAAACAAAAGCAAAAAGCCTGAAGGAGTCAAACCAGAAATAACGATCAAGGATCACTTGTTAGATGATAAAGATGAGATATTGGAAAGCCTGTTGCAGAGATTAGATTCTTAATTCAAATAAGGATTCTCATTATTTTTTCTTAGAGTTTTTTTTTATCTGAATCTTTAGCTGCCTTTTCTTCCAATATCTTTCTCAACGCTTTCATATCATCACTAATTTTTCTATCCACAATTTTTGCGTAATGCTGGGTTGTTCTTAAATCTTTATGACCTAGCATTTTACTTACAGATTCTATAGGGACTCCATTAGTTAATGTAATAGTGGTTGCAAATGTATGGCGAGCCAGGTGCGTTGTAAGGTTTTTTTTAATTCCACATAACACAGCAATCTCTTTTAAAAATGCATTATAATTTTGATTTCTGGGAACGGGAAGTATTAAGTCCTTGTCTTTTATTTCAGGATGATCTTTATAGCGCTCAATGATTTCTTCCGCTATTGGTAGTAAGGGAACGCTGGTTATTGATTTAGTTTTCTTTCTTTTTGTTCTTATCCATCTTCCACCATCTATGCCTTTAGTAATATCCTTTTCAGAGAGTTTTTCCAAATCACCAAAAGCCAAACCGGTATGACAACTGAAGACGAACATATCCCTTGCAATTCTTAAACGCTCAAAATGAAGTTCTTTCTCTACCAGAGCTTTTACTTCATCTTCATTTAGAAATTCCCGATCTACGGTTTCATATTGAACCTTATAATTATAAAATGGATCCCTGTCCATCCATTGATTGGCAAGTGCAATACGTACAATCTTTTTAAAATTATTGACGTATTTCAAGGCTGAATTGTGATTACACTTTCTTGCAGTTTTTAAAAAATATTCAAATTTTGTGATGAACTGGTGGTCTATATCTTTCATTCGGAAATCCTCAACTTTATAAACTTCCTTTAGGAATTGCTCAATGTGGTTATAACAGGTCCAATATCGCTTAGCGGTGCTCTTAGAGATACTTTTACCGGAAAGGCGATCCATTTGTTCATTATGCTCTCTAAATACCTCTAGGGTCATTTTTGATTTATGTTTGGTTTCGCCTTTTAGCTCTTTAATCATTCTGGAAGAAGTGATCATTTCATCATTATCAGATAATACCTGATGAATTTTATTAAGCCTGTGCCGAATATTGTTGATATGGGTATTGATCTCTTGAGAGATATGATTTTTTCCCATCACTTTCTCAAGTTTTGAATTCCATTTTTCGGGTTCTATCCTTCTGGTAATACTATATTCTTTTCTCTTACCATTTACGGTAAGCCTAAGATATATAGGGGCTAAGCCTCTTTTGTTGATCTTTGAATTTAATAGGTGAAAGTGTAAGTGAAAGTCAGTTCTCATAATAATGAATTTTTTAGGTCTCGATTCGTAATAAATATACCTAAAAAAGGGTCTCGATAGAAAATTTTAACTTTGCATAAAGATTTGTGAAATAGGGGTTTATGTGTCAATCGAGACCTATTTTTCAATTTTAAAATAGGTCACCGAATTGGTCTCGAATTATTTGATATTATTTGAGATATTTTGATATTCTTAAAAACAAAAAACCCCGTAAATCCTAGGATTTCGGGGTTTTTGATACATTTTGGAATGTAATAAGTGGAGTCGGAGGGGTTCGAACCCTCGTCCAAACAAGCAATTCAGATGCTTTCTACACGTTTAGTTTTCACTTAAATTGTCGGGAAAAAGTCTGGCCGAAAACTACCTAACTTCTTCCGTATCCTCAATTAGATTTTAGAACTGCATCAAGGTCCTACAGTTCCTATATTTACTTTATCGGTGCCCCTAATGCGAATGCCGTAAATCAAGGCCTTCGCGGGACATCTTGGCTCCCTGTCTTACAGGGACTAAGCAATCCTACTGTGATTCGGATTATGCAGCCAAGGCGTAGTTATCTTCGCCGTTTAAAAAAGTGTGAAATATGAGATTTACGAGCTATATCCCAGCGCTCGACGTGCTTACAACTCAATTAGACTCGCTGTCAAAACCAAGTCGACCCCATAAATAAAGAACATTGTTATTTCCGCAAAGGCGGAAATCCAGTCAGTTTTTAGCTGCTCTGAGCATGCAAAGATACAATTTTAAATTCATACCTTTGAGTTACACACATAGAAGTACAAAACCCATACCATAAATGATAAAATTTGCACTGATTAAAGAAGAAAAAACGCCATCAGACCGTCGCGTAGTTTTTTCACCTAATAAATTAAAAGAACTCGTAAAAAAGTTTCCGAAAGCTAATTTTAAAGTGCAAAGTTCTAATATTCGTATTTTTACCGATCAGGAATATCGAGATGCCGGTTTTGATGTTACTGAAGATGTTTCAGATTGCGATGTTTTACTGGGTGTAAAAGAAGTTCCACTACCGGCGTTAATTCCGAATAAAAAATATTTTTTCTTTTCCCATACCATTAAAAAGCAACCTTATAACCGCGATTTGCTTAGGGAAATTCTAAAAAATAATATCGAATTATACGACCACGAGGTAATAGTTAATCAAAAAAATCACAGGCTTATTGGTTTCGGCCGATATGCAGGTCTGGTAGGAACTTACAATGGATTTAGAGGAATTGGTTTAAAAGAAAATCTATATACTTTACCGAAAGTAAAATCTCTGCCAGATCTTGATGCCATGTTGGCAGAACTCGATAAAATTAAAATTCCGCCAATTAAAATATTACTAACCGGCGCAGGAAAGGTGGCCCGGGGCGCAAAAGAAATTTTAGATCATTTAAAGATCAGAGAACTGGACGTGGAGGATTTTCTGGAATTTAAAGGAGAAGAGCCGGTATATTGCAATATAGATGTGCTTGATTATAATAAAAAGAAGGATGGCTCAGCGGGCAGTCATAAAGAGTTTTTTAAAGAACCCGGCAAGTACGATTCTAACTTTTTGCGTTTCGCTAAATGCAGTGATTTCTTTATATCGGGACATTTTTATGGAGATGGAGCGCCAGTATTTTTTACTGCTGAAGATGCAAAGTCTAAAGATTTTACTATAAAATATATAGCAGATATTTCTTGTGATATCAATGAGCCTATTGCCAGTACAATTAGGCCTTCCACCATAGCTGAACCTTTTTACGGTTACGATCCTGCAACTGAAAGCGAAGTAGATTTCCGTGAGAAAGAGAGTATCCTGGTTATGGCGGTAGATAATTTGCCTTGCGAATTACCCAAAGATGCCAGCGAAGGTTTTGGCGAAATGTTTATGGAACACGTGATCCCGGCTTTCTTTAATAATGATAAAAATGGCGTCTTAGCCCGAGCGCGGATGACTCAAAATGGCAGGTTAACTCCAAAATTCAGTTATTTACAGAATTATGTAGATGGAGTATAGGATCTGTTCATAATAATCTCTAAAATAAGACAGCTTAAAAGTCCTAACAGGTAAGCAAGCAAATCCCAAACCGAAAAACTGCTACCAAGTATTATCATTATAGGTTTGGGTGGCTGGTATTGGAGTAATTTTACGATATCAATAAGCTGGAGAAATTCTATTATAAAGGAGAATATCAGAACAATAAATAGGCTTTTATAAATGGAGAATCGGCTTATTCCCATTAGGAAACAATAAAGCATTATTACCACCAGGAAATCCCCGAGGTATGGTCTTATAAAATCATCTTTTATAAAGCTGGCGATAAGAATTTCAGTAATTAACAGGGAGAAAAAGCCAATGAGATAGTTTTTTCTGCGATTTCGGTTAAGTGTGAAGATGCTCAATTTTTATTCTTTAGATTCTTCTTTTTTCTTGTGTGGTATATGCATTTTGAATGTCTAAGGATTTAATCTCTTCTTGATATTCTGAAGGTAGGATCAGCGATTTAAGAAGTCCGTCTATTTTTATAATTCTGCTAATTTTATAAATAGGGATCACCGGGTTTAAGAAAGAAAACTTACGCAAATTTAAATAGTTACGAACGCTAACGGGAGTAATAAGGCTTTGTGTTTCCATTAATAGCCTGTAACGCATTAACCCCAGGTGTTTGCGGTACTGTTGGTAAAGGTCTTTGGTATATTCTCCATACTTAAGGTTTTGCTCCAGGTGTTCCTGCCGCATCTTTTCAAATTCGTGGAAATTTTTTGGTAGATATTTTAAATTCATTCTTTTACCTACCCTAAAAAAAACATCAAAAACTTCTTTTTTTTCAGAAAGTTCTAGCTTGCGTTCCAGGATTTCAAAAGACCTGATAGAATAATCTATAAGCATAAAAAGCACGTCCCGGTAAGCCCAGTCTGGAATATTTTTTCCGCGTTTATTTTCCAGCGAAGCGTGAATAGAATTTATATGATCTATTGCCTTAAGTGCCGACGATTTTTCAGCAAAAACTATTTCCCGGGCATAGGAAACCGTTGAGAAAAGCCTGCCAAGCGGATCTTGAGGTAAACGGCCGGTATAATAAAGCCAGTCTACAGCTTTATTGAGCGCAAACTCTGCCGAAGCCCCGGCGAAAATAAAGAGAATGGTATCACCCTTTCCCCAAATTTCGCGAACTATAGAGTTTTTATTTACAAAATATTGCATTAAGCGATTTTAAAATATTGTTCTGATAGTTTTTTTAACTTCCGGCAAAAGGAGTTCCAAAAACACCAACAGCAAGTTCTGCCCAGATCATAAAAAATACTGCAAGAATAATTCCACCGATTAAAAGTCGGTTTTTACTGCTGGAAACCTTTCTCAACACAAGGTCAATTCCCAGCCCGGTAACCAGGAGTAAAATTCCCATAATAATAAAATCTGAAACAGTCCAAACCACTTCACTGCTAAACTGCATCGCGATAAAGGGAATCAATAAAAGTGCTCCCACGATAATTAGGATAATTAAAAATCGGTTAGTTTTCATAATAATAAATTTGATTAATAGTTATTTTAAGTACTTTGAATTTCAAAGTTGAATGATAAAAAAATAGGTTTATCCTTATTGCCTCTGTTGCTTTAATAAGTTTTCAATGGCGTTTATATGTTTCTGAAAATCTATCCGGCCGGTTTTAGTGGCACTGTAGCGCGTATTTGGTTTTCGGTCTATAAAAGATTTTTCTACCGTTACATAACCTTTCTTTTCCAGGGCTTTAATATGGCTCGCAATATTACCATCGGTAACTCCCAGGAGTTCTTTTAGGCTTGTAAAATCAGCATATTCATTTACCATTAATACACTCATTATTCCCAGGCGTACCCGGTGATCAAAAGCTTTATTTATATCACTTATAATATTTTTCATTAAGCATTTTTTCTGTCATACTTATTGTACATCCAGATACCGTAGGCAATATGAAAAAATCCGAAACCAACTGCCCAAAAATATAATCCGTAGCTCAAAAACTGGGTTGCAATAAGGCCCAGGACTAAATTTGAATACCCTAAACTTCTAAGATCGCCAAAAGTATATTTGCTGGCATGAATAAGGGCAAGCCCGTAAAAAATAAGCATAGAGGGAGCTATAAGTCCTATAAGATTATATTGCAAAAGGATTAAACAGAAAATTCCACCTGATGTTAAAGGAGCAAAAAAATTGATAAGTAATCGTTTGCTGGTGCTATCCCAGCTTTTTTCGTTTGTTTTTTTAGCTTTCCTGGTGGTTAGAAAAACCGCCGTACCAATAGCCAGAAGAAGAACAGCAAGAGCTAATAAAAATAACTGCGTCAATATTTTCGCGTCCATTGAAGCCGGGCTCAGCGAATCTATGGCTGAATTATGCCCATCCAATAAACCTTTTCCAACTATAGCTCCAATAATTGCATAGCCACCTGCAAAAACTCCCGCGAGCCCGCTTAGGGAAATAAATCGAGAAGAGCGGTTCATCATGTGCTTGATGTCGCTTAGGTCTTGAACATACTTTTCATTTTCCATTATAAAGTACTTTGAAATACAAAGTAAAATAAAAAACTTCAATTATTAGTTAAAAATCATCAAAATATTAAATTGGCCTGTTTTTTTAATTTTTTTCCGAACTTTATCCAAAATCAGAAATATGATAAACCGAAATTTCTTTGTTTTACTGCTTTTCATTTTTACCGGAACTACTCTTTCTAGCCAGGAAGTAGAACTGATGAGTTACAATATTAAATATGCCAATGAAAATGATGGTGAAAATTCCTGGTCTAATCGCAAGAACCATATAACCAAACAAATTAAGTTTTACGAACCCGGGATTTTTGGAGTTCAGGAAGCTTTGGCGATTCAGTTAAAACATTTCAAAGCCGAAATGGATAATTACAAATATGTTGGAGTAGGGCGAGACGATGGGAAAGAAGCCGGTGAATTCAGTGCTATTTTTTATAATGCTGAAGAGTTTGAAATGCTGGAAAATGATACTTTTTGGCTTTCGGAAACTCCAGCTGAAATTTCGGTAGGATGGGATGCTGCGATGGAAAGGATTTGTACTTATGCAAAATTCAAAGAGAAAAAATCGGGAAAAGTATTTTGGGTTTTTAATACGCATTTTGACCACGTTGGAGAAAAAGCTAGGGAGAACAGTGCAAAATTAATCTGGGAAAGAATTTCAGCATTAAATAAAGAAAATCTGCCGGTGATTTTAATGGGTGATCTAAACCTGGAACCCCATACTGGCGGAATAAGATTTTTAATGCGAAAAATGAATGATTCTAAAGCGGTGGCTAAACTCGATTTTGGACCAGAAGGTACTTATAACGGTTATAATTTTGAGGAATCCGTAACTCGAAGAATTGATTATATTTTTACTTCAGATGAGATTGAAGTTAAAAAATATGGCGTTTTGAGTGATTCCAAAGACCTAAAGTACCCTTCAGACCATCTGCCGGTTTGGGTGGAAGTTGATCTTTAATAGACCCATTTCTGGAGATATTTTTTAAAACTTTTCTCTATAATCTATCCGTAAAAATTCGTCATCCTAAACCAGGTTACAGGATGACGAATTTTATTAGAACTATTTAGAAATCCATAACGGTACTTCGGGGTTTTTCCCGAATAATTCTTCGGTTACACTTCCCACTAATAGGCTGGAAATATTATTCGCACCTTTATCTGCCACAATTAAAATATCAACGTTATTTTTCTTTGCACATTCCAATAAATTGCTGGCCACACTGGCGTCCCTGCCGGGAATAATTAAGGGAGTCACTTCGCCCTGGTAATCTAATTTGATAAGAAATTTATCTCCTTTTTCCCTGGCGTGTTTTTCAATTTTCGGTGCCATTGCTTCTTTAGGAACATAAGGTGAAAATTGCACCGGTACCGAATATACATGTGCGGCAGTTACAGGAGCCGAAGTAGCCTTTTGAAGCATTTGAGCTATTGGAAATATTTTTCGGGATTCACGGGAAAAATCGGTTCCTGCCCAAATTGTTTTTATTTCTGGATGAAAGTCTCGTGGAACAGAGAGAATATCACATTTTAAAAGACGCAGCAATTTATTGCTTACAATTCCGGTTCCTTTTTTTCTATTCTTATTTCCAACCATCACCAGGTCTATATAATATTTATTGGCGATATAATTTATCAAAGATTCGGTATAAGGATCTTCAGAAATAAGAACTTCCCATTCTGCCTTACTATTAAAATGAGTTTCTACTTTTTCATTGAGTTCGTCGCCAATTATCTCATCAAGATTTACATCTTTCATTTGTTCATCAAAAAGCGAAGAAATTTCATATTTCTTAATATTATGTACAAAATATACCTTTTTAATTTTTAGCGTATCCGATAAGAATGAAGCATATTTTATAACTGAATTATCAATGTCTGAAAGGTCTAAGGCAACCAGAATGTTGGTGAATTTTTCCATAATGCCTGTTTTTTAGTTTTGGTTATTGTTTTTCCCGAGGTTTCTTTTCTTAACAATATCATTCACGATATCTTCATAATTTTCCATCTCCTTTTGTTCTTTTTTATCCTGCATTTCTACCAGGTCTTCTTTTAAACCTTTGTAGAGAGAGTAGCACATAATAAGCAGTATAACAGCAAAGGGTAATCCCGTAACTATGGTTGCGGTTTGGAGCGCTTGTAGCCCGCCACCAATTAATAAAACTGCGGCTACAGTTCCTTCGGTAACTGCCCAAAAGATTCGCTGACCTTTTGGTGCATCTATTTTTCCTCCAGAAGTTAAACTATCAATTACCAAAGATCCAGAATCTGATGAGGTAATAAAAAAGCCGGCAATTAAAATTACTGCTACTACATTTATTACCATAGAAAGCGGGTAATCTTCAAAGAAAACAAATAGGGCAGTGGCAATATCATCGTTAACGGCGTCTATTATACTCATATCCCCACCAAGCGCTTCCTGGATTGAAACACTACCAAAGGCTGAAAGCCAGAAGAAAGTTACTAAAGAAGGTACTAATAATACACCTAACACAAATTCTCTAATGGTTCGTCCTTTAGAAATACGGGCGATAAACATCCCAACAAATGGCGACCAGCCAATCCACCAGCCCCAGTAAAACACAGTCCAGTCGTTTTGCCAGGAGCTATTAGTGAAAGTTTCACTCCAGGTAGAAATTTCAATAAAATTGAAAAGATAACTTCCGGTATTTTCAACAAAAGATCTAAAAATAAAAACGGTAGGACCAAGCACTAAAGCCAGGCCAAGCAAAAGCAAGGCAACCCGCATATTCCATTCACTAAGAAATTTAACTCCTTTATCTACCCCAAGAACTACTGAAATTGTGGCAATAAGCGTAATTCCAGCAATTAATAATACTTGTGTAGTAATTCCGCTGGGAATATTGAAAACGTGATCTAAACCAGAGGCAATTTGCTGAACCCCGAACCCCAGCGATGTAGCTAAGCCAAATAAAGTAGCTAGAACCGCAAAAATATCTATTGCATCTCCAATTTTTCCATAGATTTTATCTCCCAGGAAAGGATAAAAAATAGAACGTATAGTTAGTGGCAAACCTCGAGTGTAGGTGAAATAAGCAAGTGCCAGGCCAACTAAGGCATACACTCCCCAGGCGTGAAAACCCCAATGTAAAAATGTGAAATTCATAGCTTCCTGCGCGGCAGCTGCAGTTCCTGGTTCACCGGTTGGAGGTGCTGTAAAATGCATTACAGGTTCGCCCACACTAAAGAATAACAGCCCAATTCCCATCCCTGCGCTAAACAGCATGGCAAACCATGAGAGGGTTTTAAATTCGGGTTTGGCATTTTGGCCACCTATGCGCATATTCCCAAATTGCCCAAGGGCCAGGTAGACCAGGAAAACCAGGAATATATTTACACACATGATAAAAAACCAGTCGGCATTATTGGCAACCGCGGTTTGAATATCTGCAAAAATAGTTTCTGCCTGTTTTTCAAAAATGAGGGTAAGAGCGATGCTTACAATAATTATAAAGGATGAAATAAAGAAAACGGGACCGTTTACTTCTAATCCAAAAATTGACTTTTTCTCATCGCTTCTGGTAACTTTCTTTGCCATATAAGTGGTTTTCAGAAATTAAATTAAAAATAGTAGCCTATGTTGATGTTGAATCTTGCTTCCCATTTTGCATCAGGGTTACCGGCTGCAAAATCGTCTACAAAATTACCTCCCAACCAGGAGTGATTATAACCGGCGGCGTAATCTATATAAGTATAAACCTGCCCGGCGGTAACCAGTACTCCTGTAACGTTCATATAAGAATCAGTAAAATTGCTCTTATGTTTTTGCATATAACCAAAATCGTTATAGAATTCCAAATTAGAAACGGGCCCCAGGTTTACAGGGATATTTCTTGAAATTGCCAGGGAATATAAATTAAAGTCGGCAGCAACTTCATAAGGTGCGCCATAAGCACCAAAACTTAAAGCTTCCCTGCTTTCTCCTTCGGCATTAATTGGATTATGCGAAGCGGTTAAAGCCTGGGCTTTTAAATTCCAACGATTTTGAGTGATTTCGTAATGCGCGGCCAAACCGTAATGGTTTCCGGTTTCCTGAGTGTCTAAATTATATAGGCCGCCATATTGTGCCGAAACGCCTAATCTATTAGCAGCCTTATCCCCAAATTTATAAACAAATTTCCCGTTAAATTGATTTATTTCTTTGTTTCTGCCTATAACGTCATAAGAATATCTACTGGTAGAAGATTCGGTATCACTGCCAAATCGCAATTCTTCCGAATTTTTAAAGAAAGCAAAGTGATATTCATATTTCTCCCCGGCGTGAATATATTTTATGCCCATATCGTGATCGTCTTCCAGCCCCATATAATAGGTTAAATTAAAGAACCAGTTGTGGGAATTATATTGCTGAATACCAAATGGAACCTGGGTAAGGCCAATTTGAATTTCGTCTATATCATTAAATTTATATCCCATCCAGCCTTGCTTCATTACGCCACCGCCAAAAGCGTCAGAGTATAATCTATATTCAGCATTTAAGTAAACCCCTTTATATTTTGCATTGAAGTTTACTCTAAAAATATCGTAACCAAAATCACCACCACGGTTTTTTTGTCCGTCTTTCCAGGAAGAAAGGTTGTAATTATAACGAAGCGCACCACCAACAGATACTTCTGGTTCTTCCTGCGCAGTTAAAGGAGCTACTAAAAATATACAGAAAATAGCTAAACAGAATTTCCAGGTAAATACACCTTTCGAAATAGGTTGTTTTTGCATTAAGGTTTAGGTTGGTTGAATTTCAAATTAACTTAATTTAAAACGGAAACTCTTAATAATGAATTAGATTAACTTTTATTTAATTAAATATAACAGCTGTTAAGAGAGCTATAGGTTTTGTTTACTAGCAGGAGATAATTAAAGCTATGGACAATAAATGCCCTCCAGCAGCTTTAAAATATAAAAGATTGCAACTGAAGAAAAACAACCTTAAATTTTGATAATTTTATTAAATAGGGTAGTGCAATAACAATCACACCCAAGACATATGACCGGGTGTTTTGATAAAATAAGTGGTAAGTAGAACGACATCCACCTTGGACTTAAAGAAATTTTTATAAGCTATTTACCGTTTTTCTTATTGCAACTAAATTACCTAGTAATTTCTCTAGGTAATTAAGATCTAGCATATTGGCGCCGTCACTTTTAGCGTTAGCCGGGTCAAAATGAGTTTCTATAAACAGGCCATCTACTTTATTTACTATTCCTGCGCGGGCAATAGTTTCTATCATTTCTGGTCTGCCCCCGGTAACACCGCTGCTTTGGTTGGGTTGTTGGAGAGAATGAGTAACATCTAAAACGGTAGGAGCAAATTCACGCATAGTGGGAATTCCCCTAAAATCTACAATCATATCCTGGTAACCAAACATAGTCCCACGATCGGTAACCATAACCTGCTCGTTATTGCAATCTGTTACTTTGGTAACCGCGTGTTTCATACTTTCAGGACTCATAAATTGTCCTTTTTTAAGATTAACCACTTTTCCGGTTTCTGCGGCGGCAACTACTAAGTCTGTTTGCCGCACCAAAAATGCTGGGATTTGGAGAATATCTACATATTCAGCAGCCATTTTTGCGTCGCTTATTTCGTGAATATCGGTTATAGTAGGGATCTCAAAAGTTTCAGAAACTTTTCGAAGAATTTTTAAGGCTTTTTCATCTCCAATTCCTGTAAAACTATCAATTCTGCTGCGATTAGCTTTTTTAAAAGATCCTTTAAAAACGTAGGGAATTTCCAGTTTATTGGTTATTTCAACTACTTTTTCAGCTATTCTCAGCGCCATTTCTTCCCCTTCAATTGCACAGGGCCCGGCTAGTAAGAAAAAATTGTTAGAATTAATATGTTTTAACTGCGGAATCTTTTCAAGTTTCATAAAATGGGAATTAGGAAAGCAAAGATAACAGAATTAAGCGGGTGTTACAATTCAAAAAATAAGTGTTTTCCCGAGTTTAATTTTCTACTTACTACATTATACGTAAGAACTATTTGTTGTAATTTCCCGTGGTAATTTTTAAAATATGGAGCTGCAACATTTGCTAATTTCTGAACTACAACACGAAGTTGTGCTTACCGAAAAATTTTTGAAACGTATTCCTGCCGATAAATTGGAATGGCGACCACATAAAAAATCAATGAGCATAAAGCAATTGTCGAATCATCTTGCTGAAATTCCAAGTTGGATAACCGCTACTATGGAAATGGACGAAATGGATATGGTTGGTTATAAATCTCCAGATTTTGATAGTATTGAGGAAATTCTTGAAATATTGCAGAATAATACCTCTGAAGCCGAAGCTGCTTTAAGAAAACCGGATAGTGAATACGAGAAAAACTGGAAAATGATGCAGGATGGCAAAGTGTTAATGGATATGCCTAAATATTCTGTTCTTAGAATGATGGTTCTTAATCAATTGCCACACCACAGGGCGCAATTGGGCGTTTATTTTAGATTACTGGATATACCGGTGCCGGCCACTTATGGGCCATCAGCCGACGAAAATTAAAAGATCAATTTTAAATTCTTAGCTTTGCAAAAAATTTAGCTATGCAAGGATTAAAAGAACAGTTCAGTAATTATTATACCCCTAAGCGTTTACTTATCAACGCACTAATAATGACGGCTGCTACCATTTTCTTTATCTATCAAAGACCCGAAGAGCCTTTGTTAGGTGTTGGTTTCGGAACAATTGCGGCTATTTATTTTGGTTT
Source organism: Salegentibacter sp. UBA1130 (assembly GCF_002311535.1). Lineage (NCBI taxonomy): Bacteria > Pseudomonadati > Bacteroidota > Flavobacteriia > Flavobacteriales > Flavobacteriaceae > Salegentibacter > Salegentibacter sp. UBA1130. The sequence continues at coordinate 89,166 of NZ_DCAP01000033.1, forward strand.
TTTCGTTTATAAAAAGCTAAAATCTACTTCCTGATTTTATTAAATTGCATTTTCAAAATTAACCTTTTGAATATCAGTTAATTTGCTTCTATATTTTTTATTTTGAATTAGTCGCCTTAGATACTTGTATCTTTAAAATTAGCCGTACATTTGCAGCCTTAAAAATGAGGCGCTTATATGACAGCTATTAAAAACATCGCGATTATCGCGCACGTAGACCACGGTAAAACTACCCTGGTAGACAAGATTATGTATCACTGCCGTTTGTTCAGGGACAACCAGAACACCGGAGATCTTATCCTGGATAACAACGATCAGGAACGAGAACGTGGTATTACTATTACTTCTAAAAACGTATCGGTAGTCTATAAAGACACCAAAATCAATATTATTGATACTCCTGGTCACGCCGATTTTGGTGGAGAGGTAGAGCGAGTATTAAATATGGCCGATGGGGTTCTATTATTGGTAGATGCCTTTGAAGGTCCAATGCCGCAAACCCGTTTTGTGTTGCAAAAAGCTATAGACCTTGGTTTAAAACCTTGCGTTGTAGTGAATAAGGTAGATAAACCAAACTGTACTCCAGATGAGGTACACGAAAAGGTTTTTGACCTTATGTTTGAATTAGGTGCTGAAGAATGGCAGCTTGATTTCCCAACCGTTTACGGTTCAGCGCTTAACAACTGGATGAGCGACGATCCAGATGTAAAAACAGATAATATTGAACCGCTTCTTGATATGGTACTGGAACACATTCCATCACCTAAAGTACAGGAAGGTTCTCCTCAAATGCTTATTACTTCTTTAGACTTTTCTTCTTTTACAGGAAGAATCGCTATAGGTAGATTACAACGTGGGCATTTAAAAGAGGGAATGCAGGTTTCATTAGTGAAGCGTGACGGAAGTATAAAAAAGACAAGAATAAAAGAACTTTTTATTTTTGAAGGTTTAGGCCGTAAAAAAGTAGACGAAGTTCAACCAGGTGATATTTGTGCTATTGTTGGTCTTGAAGGTTTTGAAATTGGTGATACTATTGCTGATATTGAAAACCCTGAAGGGCTTAAGACCATCGCTATAGATGAGCCTACAATGAGTATGCTTTTCACTATTAACGATTCTCCTTTCTTCGGAAAAGATGGAAAGTTTGTGACTTCAAGGCATATTAAGGAAAGACTTACCAAAGAATTAGAGAAAAACCTTGCCCTTAGGGTAAAGGAAACCGATAGTGCCGATAAATTTTTGGTTTATGGCCGTGGGGTAATGCACCTTTCTGTACTTATTGAAACAATGAGAAGAGAAGGTTACGAGCTTCAAATTGGACAGCCACAGGTGATTATCAAGGAAATTGATGGTGAAAAATGTGAACCGGTTGAAGAACTAACTATAGATTTACCTGAAGAAGTTTCAGGAAAAGCGGTAGAAATGGTAACGATGCGAAAAGGAGAAATGCTAAGCATGGAAACCCGTGGCGAACGTATGATTATTCAGTTTATGATTCCTTCCAGAGGAATTATAGGTTTGCGTAACCAGTTGCTTACTGCTACTGCAGGTGAAGCAATTATGGCTCACCGTTTTAAAGAATATCAGCCGTTAAAAGGTGGAATTCCACAGCGTCAAAACGGTTCTTTAATTTCTATGGAACGCGGAAAAGCAATTCCTTATTCTATTGATAAATTACAGGATAGAGGGAAGTTTTTCGTAGATCCGGGAGAAGAAATTTATGAAGGCCAGGTTATTGGTGAAAATTCCCGTCAGGATGATATGGCGGTAAATATTACCAAAACCAAAAAGCTTTCTAACGTTCGTTCTTCTGGAGCCGATGATAAAGCTAAGATTGTGCCTGCACTTAAGTTCTCTTTGGAAGAAGCTTTAGAATATATTCAGAAAGATGAGTATGTTGAGGTTACTCCAAGTCACTTAAGGTTGCGTAAAATTTATCTTACCGAAAACGAGCGTAAGAGAAATAAAATAGTTTAATCACTCAACTTTAAAGAGTTTGTTTGGAGGTTGCTTTCTCCGTCACCCTGAACTCGGTTCAGGGTCTAACATGTTAGATTCTGAAACCAGTTCAGAATGACGAGTTCGGGAACTTTTTCAAACAAACTCTTCTTTTTTTATATGGAATTCCTAGGAATTAGTCTTACTGAATGGATAGGTTATCTAGCCTCCTTTTTTGTAGCGATTTCTTTCTTTATGAAGAATATCATAAAGCTTAGAATTGTAAATAGCCTGGGTTGTGTCTTTTTTATTGTCTACGGAGTTTTAATAGATTCCTGGCCGGTAATTATTACCAACGCGGTAATTGTTTGTGTAAATTTCTACTACCTCTTTATCAATAAAAAACCGCACAGGGTAAAAGCTGATGAAGTTCAGCCTTAAACCGATTTTTGAACAACTTCAAAAACACGCTGCCCGTCACATTTTAAAGTTTTTGAAGGATATTTAAGCAGTAAAGCATAATCGTGTGTAGCCATAAGAATGGTGTTCCCATTTTTGCTAATTTCCTGAAGTACTTCCATAACTTCTACTGAAGTTTGCGGGTCCAGGTTTCCAGTAGGTTCATCGGCAAGAATAAGTTCGGGGTCGTTTAAAAGAGCACGTGCAATAGCTACCCGTTGCTGCTCCCCGCCAGAGAGTTGATATGGAAATTTAAATCCTTTAGATTTCATTCCTACTTTATCTAAAACCTCGTCAATTTTAAGATCCATTGCTTTTTGGTCTTTCCAGCCGGTTGCTTTTAGTACAAAAAGTAAATTGTCTTTTATATTTCTATCGGTTAACAATTTAAAATCCTGGAAAACAACACCAAGTTTTCGTCTTAAAAAAGGAATATCTTTTTCCTTAAGTGTACGCAAATTAAAGTCTACAATAGTTCCCTCACCTTCGGTAAGTGGTAAATCGCCGTAAAGTGTTTTCATAAAACTACTTTTCCCGGTTCCGGTTTTACCAATAAGATAAACAAAATCGCCTTTGTTTATGTGTACATCTACTTCAGATAAAATAAGGCTTTCACGCTGATAAATAGCAGCGTTATTTAATTCCAGGACGGTATTAGACATAAAGTTTTAGGCTTTTCTTCAGTGTAAAAATATCGGTAAATATACATTTTTCAAAAGGCGCGGGTTTACTTTTTTTTACATTAACATAATTATCACTTTATATCGGCGTTAATAAAGCAAGGTTTAAATTATCTTTGAATACTCAACTTAAAAATCAATAAATGACACCTAACAAAATTTTACTGTTTGTTGTTTTAATTTTCTTCTCTTTTAAAGGAATTTCTCAGCGATCGGCTAACTATACCCACGATCTCGCTGAATTTAACAAAGCTCTTGAACTTTATAATAATCAGCAATTTTTGGCTGCCCAAAACTTGTTTGATGAAGTAAAAGAGCAAACCGATGACGAGAAAATTGAAGGAGATTGTGCTTATTATATTGCCAATGCGGCCGTAAGGTTAAACCAGCCCGGTGCAGACCGGTTAATGGAGCGCTTTGTAAGTCGTTATCCCACCAGCACAAAAACTAATTCGGCTTATTTGGATGTAGCCGATTATTATTTTCAAACCGGAAAATATTCCCTTGCCCGCAAGTGGTATGATAAAGTTGATGAAAAAAGTATGAGCAGGACAGAAAGGGAACGCTATTATTTTAATAATGGCTACGCCTATTTTAGAGCTAAACAATACGACCAGGCCCGCACATATTTAGAAAGGGTTCGGGATTCGCAGGAGTTTGGTTCGCAGGCAAAATATTACATTGGTTATATGGCCTACGAGGGTGATGATTATGAGGAAGCCAATCAAAATTTTGAAGCGGTACGTAGTAACGACAGGTATAGTGAAGACCTTTCTTATTTCCAGGCCGATATGAACTTTAAACTCGGGAATTTTGAAGAAGCCATAAAACTGGCTAAAGAACAATTACAAAGTTCTAATCGTATAGAACGTTCGCAATTAAATAAGATTATTGGTGAAAGTTATTTCAACTTAGAGCAGTATGAAGAAGCGCTGCCTTATTTAAAAGAATATGATGGTGAACGCGGAAGATGGAATAATACCGATTATTACCAGTTAGGTTATGCTTATTACAAGCAGGGAGATTACGAAAAAGCGATTTCTGAATTCAATAAAATTATTGATGGAAAAAATGAGATTGCCCAAAACGCCTATTATCATTTAGCGCAATCTTATTTAGAATCTAACCAAAAACAGCAAGCTTTAAACGCATTTAAAAATGCCAGTGAAATGGATTTCAATTCTCAAATCCAGGAGGATGCGTATATGAATTATGCAAAACTCAGTTATGAGATAGGAAATAGTTATGAAAGTCCGTCGCAGGTTCTAATCAATTATATTGAGAAATACCCGGAATCTGAAAACCGGGAAGCTATGGAAAGTTTACTTATAGATTCTTTTCTTACTTCAGGAAATTTTGAAGAAGCGATGCGCTTGCTGGAAAACAATCGCAACTTTAGCGATAAACAAGCCTATCAAAAAGTAGCTTACTATTACGGACTTCAGTTATATGAAGAAGGTGATTATGAAAGAGCGATTAATAATTTTGAAAAAGCGCTTTCTGAACCCAGAGATCAAAAAATTACGGCTAAAGCTACTTTCTGGAAAGCCGAAAGTGAATATAACATCAACCGAATTGATGATGCGATAATAGGTTATCGGGAGTTTTCCGGAATGAATGCTGCACAAGGCACCGATGAACTGGAAAACCTGGATTATAATCTTGGTTATGCATATTTCAAAAAAAATGAATATTCGAGAGCAATTGAATTCTTTAAGCGTTATTCAGCGAATGGATCTAGCGATGTTGCCCGTAGAAATGATGCTTTATTGCGTTTGGGTGACACATATTTTGTAAGCAGCCAATATTGGCCGGCCATTGAAGCCTATGATGAAGCACTTTCGCTAAGCGGCGATAATGATTATGCTGCGTTTCAAAAAGCAATGAGCTATGGGTTTATTGATAGAAGAGACACCAAAATTTCTGACCTAAAAAGCTTTATAAATCAATATTCTCGTTCTTCTTTTAGAGACGATGCAATGTACGAATTGGGAAATACTTATGTTGCTGCAAATAATATTTCTGAAGCCTTATCTGCTTACGACAGGCTAATTAGAGAAGTGCCTCAAAGTGCATTTGTACCCAAAGCAATGCTTAGACAGGCGCTTATTCATTATAATGCCGATAACGGCAACCGTGCTTTAGAAAGATTAAAAAAGGTGGTAAACGATTATCCTAATACACCTGAAGCTATGCAAGCCGTTTCTACAGCAAGAATGGTTTACGTAGATCTTGGCCGAACCGATGAGTATGCCAGCTGGGTACAAAATATAGATTTTGTTGAAGTGACTGATGCCGATTTGGATAATACTACTTACGAGTCTGCAGAAAATCAATATTTCAAGAATGAATATGACAGGGCGATTAGTGGCTTTGAAAATTACCTGCAACGTTTCCCAAATGGAATTCATTCTATAAACGCGAATTTCTATTTAGGACAAATGTATTTTAGAAATGGAAACAAGCAGAAAGCGGCTGCCAATTACCGTTCTGTAGCCAATAAGCCTAAAAATGAATTCACTGAAGATGCGCTTTCAAGGCTATCTGAAATCTTACTTGAAAATAAAAATTACCGGGAAGCGGTAAGTTATTTAGAAAGATTAGAGAAGGAAGCGAGTTCTGAACAAAATGTGATTTTTGCACAATCTAACCTTATGAAATCTTATCTTGAATTAGACCAGCCAGAAAAAGCTGCAACTTATGCCAATAAGGTGTTGGCTAATTCAGAGTCAGATTCTGAGGCGAGAAACGATGCGCGTGTAATAGTGGCACGTGCTGCTTTTGCTTCCGGAAATATGAGTAAAGCAAAAAATGCTTATTCAGAAGTTCAAAAAACTGCTAAAGGAGAATTAGCTGCTGAAGCTTTATATTACGATGCTTACTTTAAAAATGAAAGTGGAAATTACGAAGCTTCTAACGCAGCGGTGCAAATCCTGGCAAAAGACTTCTCTGGCTATAAACGCTGGGGCGCTAAAGGCTTGGTTTTAATGGCCGATAACTTCTACGAGCTGGATGATGCTTACCAGGCTACTTATATTCTGGAAAACGTAATCAATAATTTCTCTAATTATCCTGAAATTGTTCAGGAAGCTAAGCAGGAATTGTCCAGAATAAAGACAGAAGAAGCAAAAACCAATTCTTCGGTAGAAGCGAACAACTAATTCAACTTTCAATCTAACATTTAAGAATTTCTATATGCAAATGTTTTCAATAAAAAGAAACCTGTTTTTAAGTCTGTTTTTAATGAGTGGGCTTCTTTTTGCTCAGGATCCTATAGACAGCGAAACTGTAACCGTAGTAAAACCATATACCCCAACAGTTAAAGATGCAAATAAAATAAAGCAAACTCCCAAAGAGTCAGATTCTGTACGTACAGAAAAAAGACCGGTGCAGTACAGTATATTTTCAGTGCCTGTAGCTTCTACTTTTACACCCGCAAAAGGGCGTGCTACCACAGTAGAAAGAGAACGCCCAGTAAAGGTTTACGATAATTATGCAAGTCTTGGATTTGGAAATTATGGCAACCTTTTAGCTGAATTTTACAGTAACCTGGAAGTGAACCGCACCGATAATTTTGGGGTTTATTTAGACCATAATTCGTCCCAGGGTGGAATTGACGGGATTGCGCTAGACGATAAATTTTATGATACCGAGCTTAACCTAAGTTATAACTCAAAAACGAGGAATTTAGGTTGGAAAACCGAAGTAGGAGCGCAGCACCAGTTATTTAACTGGTATGGTTTACCGCAAGATGCTAATTTTAGCAACGAAGAAATAAATTCAATAGATCCTGCACAGAATTATTTTTCAGCTTATGCAGGAGCCGAAATTGAGCTTTACGATTCTTTTTTTGATAATGCCCGTGGTACTTTTAGGCATACCGGAGATTCCTATTCTTCTTCAGAAAATCATTTTGATGCCCGCGGTACTTTTGAACTGAATATTGCCGATGAGCTAATCACCACAAATATTTATACTGATATTGTAAACGGACAAATGGGAGAACAATTCCTGGCAACCGATACTTATGATTATACTTTTATGAATTTCGGTATAAATCCCAGTTTATTAATTTTAAGAGATGACCTTACGTTAAATCTTGGTGTTGCATTTTTCTATAGTCAGGATGTAGAAAATAGTGATGGTAATTTTTATATCTATCCTAAAGTAACCGCTAGCTATAGATTAGGTGGCGATTATTTTACCCCTTACGCCGGTTTGGAAGGTGGCCTGCAACAAAACACTTATTATAGTTTTATACAGGAGAATCCTTACGTTTTTCCGGGCTTGGTAATAAAACCTACAGATAATGAGTATAATGCTTATGTTGGTGCCAAAGGAAAGTTAAGCAATAGTATTTCTTATAATTTCAAAACCGGTTATGAGTCGCAATTTAACAAAGCAGTGTTTAGGCGAAATGCCCGGGCTAACGATATCACTACCGAAAATTATGCCTACGGAAATTCTTTTGAAGTGGTTTATGACGATGTAAAAACCCTTTCGGTTGCCGGGGAATTAAATGTAGATGTAAACCGAAATTTTAGATTGGGAATTAATGCTGAATATTTTAATTACAGCACAGATAACCAGGTTGAAGCCTGGAACCTTCCAGATTTTAAAGCTTCATTAAATGCCGATTATCAAATTAATGAAAAGTGGTATACCGGCGCTAATTTATTTTACGTAGGCGAGCGTTTTGACCAGGAAAGAATTGCTTCAGCAGGAGAGCCTTCTATGAATACAATTAGCCTGGATAGCTATTTTGATGTAAACGCTCATTTAGGCTATAGGTTTAACGATAGGCTTTCAATATTTGCTAAAGGAAGTAACCTTTTAAATAATGATTACCAACGTTGGACAAATTTCCAGGTACAGGGATTACAAGTACTGGCAGGAGCGACTTATAAATTCGATTTTTAATAGAAAAGCCATCTTTAAATTAAAAAAAGCATCATTTATTGATGCTTTTTTTTGTTATTAATAATATCTTGGGCCAGTTAATAGCCGGTAGGTAGCTTCAATTCAAGTGTTTATAGGAGTTTGTAAGGTAAAATTCCTTAACAATAACACAACATTGGAAATTCAAAATTAACAATAGAACTAACTAATATTGTATCCAAATTTTTAAGGGGGTCTTTTAGTAAAGACCAAAATCTAAGTATCAAAACTATTAAAAAAGCTACTTAAATGGCAAAAGGCAAAAAGTTTAAAAGGAGTGACCGGTCCCGTCCCTATTTGAATATTCTGGACTTTATGGTTCAGGAAAAGGCATTCCTTGCAATTGTTATAGTTGGTATTATTATGGCCGGAATTTTTACCGGTAATAAAACTGCAGCCATGTGGCTTGGTTTTTTCTTCGCTGCCTATGCAACGGTAGCTAATGATAGTATCCAGTCTTTGGGAACTTTTATTGAAAGTAATAAAGCCAAACGTTGGTGGATTCTATGGCTCTACGTAGGTACCATCTTTTTGGGAGTTGTAAGTTTCAGTTGGTTTTATTTTGATGGAGATGTGACCTTTCAGCGTTTGCTGAAACCCGATGGAACCTCACCTTATCCGCACCCTGAATCTTTCAGTTTCTTTCAAATTATAGCACCTTTGGTGCTATTAATCCTCACCAGGCTTAAAATGCCGGTTTCTACCACTTTTCTTATTTTAAGTGTGTTTAGTGCCGATACCTCTGGGATTACCTCGGTAGTTTGGAAGAGTTGGACAGGCTATATTATGGCTTTTATACTATCGTTTTTAGTATGGTATCTTTCTTATAATTTTATAAAAAAATACTTTAAAAGCAGGAAATTTAATCACAGCTGGACGGCAGTTCAATGGATTGTAAGTGGTACACTGTGGGGAGTTTGGGTAATGCAAGATGGAGCTAATATAGCAGTATTCCTTCCGCGAAGCCTGGACACTTTCCAATTTATAGTCTTTGCCTTAACAATATTTGGTGGCCTGGGACTATTATTTTACTTAAGGGGAGATAAAATTCAGGAAGTGGTGAGTGAAAAATCCAGGATTTCTGATATTCGTGCAGCCACCTTAGTAGATTTAACCTACGTAATCCTGCTTATTTACAAACTATTTATAAGTACCGTACCAATGAGTACCACCTGGGTTTTCCTTGGAATTATTGGTGGGAGGGAAATTGCAATTAGTTTGGCAAGAACTAAAAAAGGTAAAAAACACCGTAAGAAAGCCGGTAAGATGATCTTTAAAGATTTCTCTTACGCGATGATTGGTTTATTCGTTTCTGTAGCACTTGCTGCAGCGGCAAACAAAAGTATTCGCGATCAAATTATCAATGCTATTTTTTAAGCAGTAATTAAATAAAACTCATAAAATGCGCCTTTAACGGGCGCATTTTTTATTTTTATACGAAAATTGAAAACAATGAAAAAAATATTACTTCTTGGGCTATTCAGCCTGATGCTTATTTCCTGTAATTCTATAGATAAAGAAAAAGCCGACCTTCTGGTTTTTAATGCTGAAATTTATACTGTGGACGATAACTTTAGTACTGCTGAAGCTTTTGTAACTAAAGACGGTAAATTTCTGGAAATAGGCACAGCTGAAGCGCTTGAGGAAAAATATGATATAGCTGAAAAGCTTGACGCAGGAGGCAAAAGTGTATTTCCCGGTTTTATAGACGGGCACGCTCACTTTTACCGCTTGGGCTTACAGCAACAACGGGTAGACCTTACCGGCACCAAAAGTTTTGATGAGGTTGTACAACGAATTGTTGATTTTCAAAATCAACGTGGCGCAGAATTTATAACCGGGAGAGGATGGGATCAAAACGATTGGGAAAACAAAGAATTTCCCACAAAAGATACCCTGGATGAATTATTTCCCGATACTCCAATTGCTGTTACCCGTATAGACGGTCACGCACTTTTAGCCAATCAGGCTGCGTTAGATAAAGCGGGAATAACTACCGAAACTCCTTTTGATGGTGGCGATATTGAACAAAAAAATGGCAGGCTTACCGGCATTATTGTAGATAATCCTATGAGTCTAATTACCAATGCCCTACCGGAACCTTCTACGCAAGAGCAGGTGAACGCCTTGCTGGACGCTCAAAAAATTTCTTTTGAATACGGACTTACCACAGTGGTAGATGCGGGAATTGATAGGGAAACTATAGAACTTATGGATAGCCTTCACCAGGAGGAAAGTCTTAAAATAAGGCTGTATGCGATGATTAGTAACACCGAGGAGAACCTTGATTATTATCTGGACAAAGACCCAATTAAAACCGAAAGATTAAATGTACGGTCGGTTAAATTTTATGGCGATGGGGCACTGGGTTCCAGGGGCGCGGCTTTAAAAGAAGAATATAGCGATCGTGCCGGGCATTTTGGAGCATTACTTTCACCGGTTGAAGATTTTAAAGAAACCGCTGAACGCCTTGCTGCTTCAAAGTTTCAGTTAAATACTCACGCAATTGGAGATTCAGCTAATTACCTGGTTTTAAAAATTTACGATGAACTCTTAAAAGATGGTGGAGACCGCCGTTGGAGGGTAGAACATTCCCAGGTGATAGATACGGCAGATTTTAAATATTTCAGCAAAAATATTATTCCGTCGGTACAGCCTACACATGCAACCAGTGATATGTATTGGGCAGAAGATCGTTTGGGTGAAGAAAGAATGCAAGGGGCATATGCCTTTAAAAAATTACTGGACCAAGCTGGGATTGTTGCCCTTGGAACCGATTTTCCGGTAGAAGAAGTGAGCCCGTTTCTTACTTTTTACGCGGCTGTAGCTAGACAGGATACTGATAATTATCCTGAAGATGGCTTTATGATGGAGCAGGCCTTATCTCGCGAAGAAACTTTAAAAGGAATGACTATTTGGGCGGCTTACGCTAATTTTGAAGAAAAAGAAAAAGGAAGTATTGAAGCAGGTAAATTTGCCGATTTTATAATCCTTGATAAGGATATTATGAAAGTTGATGCCGCTGAAATTCCTGGAATAAAAGTTTTGGAAACTTACGTAAATGCTGAAAAAGTATATTAATGCATTCTATTAAAATAGATATCTTTGCACCTTAAAAATATAAGAAAATGAACGACGGATTATATGCAAAATTTTATACCACTAAAGGCCAGATTTTAGTGGAGCTTGAATTTGAAAAAGCACCCGGTACAGTGGGTAACTTTGTAGGTCTTGCTGAAGGTAAACTGGAAAACGAAGCTTTTCCGCAGGGAAAACCTTATTATAACGATCTTAAATTTCACCGTGTGATTCCTAATTTTATGATTCAGGGTGGTGATCCCCAGGGTACAGGTGTTGGTGGCCCTGGTTATAAATTTGAAGATGAAATTCACCCCGATTTAAAACACGATGCCCCGGGAAAACTTTCTATGGCAAACGCCGGTCCCGGTACTAATGGAAGCCAGTTTTTTATTACGCATACCGAAACTCCCTGGTTAGACGGGAAACACACTGTTTTTGGTAGCGTTATTGAAGGCCAGGATGTGGTAGATAGTATTAAGCAAGGAGATAAAATTGAAAAATTGGAAATCCTTAGAGCTGGAGAGAAAGCAGAAAACTATAATGCTGTAGAGTCTTTTAGACAATTTGATGGAGCTAAAGCTAAAAGAGAAGAAGCTGCTAAAAAAAGGGAAGACGAACTGCTAGGAAAACTTTCAGAAGGTTTTAAAACCACAGAAAGCGGACTTCGGTATAAAATTGAAAAGAAAGGCGAAGGCGCAAAACCTGAAAAAGGACAAACCGTTTCAGTTCATTACAAAGGAATGCTTACCGATGGTAGTGTTTTTGATTCTTCTTACAAGAGAAATCAGCCGTTGGAATTTCCGGTAGGAGTTGGGCACGTAATTAGCGGATGGGATGAAGGTATTTTACTATTGAATGTTGGAGACCAGGCTCGTTTTGTGATTCCGTCGCATTTGGCTTACGGGGAACAGGGCGCCGGTGGTGTGATACCGCCAAACGCAGCTTTGGTTTTTGATGTGGAATTGGTTTCGGTAAAATAACAGCCCCCTAACCCCTGGAGGGGGAATTTGAATAAAAAAAGACCTCACAAGTTTCGAAACTTGTGAGGTCTTTTTTTATGCGTCATTCTGAATTTATTTCAGAATCTAAATTGTTTCGAAATATAAAAGCTTAGAATCCCGATTCAAATTCAGAATGACGTGCTTAATAGCAGTTCGTTTTACTTAGAATCTGGTTGCGGGGTCATTCTAAGGTATGGTTTTACCTCTTTAAAACCTTTAGGGAACATCTCTTTGGCATCTTCATTAGAAACCGAAGGACTTATCACTACATCGTCTCCGTGCTTCCAGTTAGCCGGTGTGGCTACTTTTTGATAGGCGGTAAGTTGTAGCGAATCTATTACCCTAAGTAATTCATCAAAATTTCTCCCGGTACTGGCGGGATAGGTAATCATTAATTTAATGGTTTTATCTGGCCCAATTACATAAACCGAACGTACTGTAAGCGTGTTGTCGGCTTTTGGGTGAATCATTCCATATAGGTTAGAAACCTTCTTATCTTCATCGGCAATAATTGGGAAATTAACCGTAGTATTCTGGGTTTCGTTAATATCGTCTATCCAGCCTTTATGAGATTCAACGCCGTCTACACTTAAAGCCATTACTTTAGTGTTACGGGCTTCAAATTTATCTTTATATTTCGCTACCGTTCCTAACTCGGTAGTACAAACCGGAGTATAATCGGCAGGGTGCGAAAATAAAATTCCCCAGCTATCTCCTAAATAATCGTAAAAATTGATTTTTCCTTCTGAAGTTTCAGCATCAAAATTTGGTGCTTTATCTCCTAATTTTAATTCGCTCATAATATTATATTTTTAGTGATTCGAATTATAAAATTAAAGAATAATATTCAGTAAAACCTATTAAACCAATAGGATTTACTTGCTTTGTGATAAGATTAACTGATTGTTACTTTTTGCTTTAAAAATGAGCAAATTTCTATGTTTAAGATTCCGGGGCATATTTCCATTTAATACTACAGCCCAAACTGGGTTTCTGTAGCTCAGGAACTTTTTTATTAGAAAGAACGGCATCCATAGCATCCCGCAAATGTCTACCGTTTACGGGAATTCCATTTCCGGGCCTGGAATCATCTAACTGGCCGCGATAGATTAGTTTTAATTCATCGTCAAAAAGATAGAAATCTGGTGTACAGGAAGCTTTATAAGCTCTTGCTACTTCCTGGGATTCGTCATAGAGATAAGGAAAAGAATATTGATGTTTCCTGGCTACCTCGTTCATATTATCAGGATGATCTGCCGGGTAATTTTCTACATCATTACTCATAATAGCGGCAAAACCAAAACCCAAAACACGGTAATCGCCCGCCAGTCTTACTATTTCTTCGTTTACATGTTTTACAAAAGGACAGTGGTTGCTTATAAACATAATTAAAGTGCCCTTTTTTCCCCGAATATTTTCAAGAGAATACCTATTGCTGGTAATTACATCTACAAGGTTAAAATCTGGGGCCCTGGTACCCAAAGCGATCATATTTGAAGCAGTTCTGACCATAGTCTCTTTTCTTATAAATTTACTCGATAGTTGAGAATTAAAATGCTCCCGTGCTTGCCTTGAAATTAAAATATTTTTCCATATTTATGCCTCACTGGCTCGCCACAAGGTAATTTACGAATTCACTTCGGAATAGCCATTTTTTTTCTAAATTGGACTTAAAAATAAACTATGGAAATTTCCTGGAAAGATTTTGAAAAAGTGGAAATGCGAATAGGGACTATTACTGAAATTTCCGACTTTCCTGAAGCTAAAAATCCTGCCTATAAAATGCTTATCTATTTTGGAAAAGAAATTGGGGAAAGAAAAACTTCCGCTCAAATCACTAAGCGTTACAAAAAAGAGGATTTACTCAACAGGCAAATTGTAGCGGTGGTTAATTTTCCGAAGAAACAAATCGCTAATATTATGAGCGAATGTTTGGTTTTGGGGGCAGTAGGTAAAAACAATGATATTGTGCTACTAAACCCCGATTTTAAAGTTGAAAACGGCTTGCGGGTCGGTTAAAATTTAATCTTCTATTTTTTCATATTTACTCCCACAAGCTTCAATACATCTTGGGCTATGAGGATAAATAAATAATTTTCCTTCTTTTAATTCATATTTAAGCTCAAAAGTATTTTCACCGCAATCTGTACTTATCATTTTTTCAGCGTTATCGTACGAGGTTTCATTTATTTCCTCTTCGTTGCAAAAGCTACCTGAAGTCTTCACTAAACCATTAGAGGTAAATTCGAGGGTTCTTCCATTTTCAACAGTTTGCCAGGTACCGCTTCCGTCACCGGGATCGGCGAGGGTTTCGGTTAATTGCCATATTCCGGTAATTTCTTGGTTATCTAAATTAAGGTCTGGACTATTTGGAGTGGTAGAACAACTTGTTATCGCTGCGAATAATACAATAAAGAGCAAATTTTTCATCTTTTGGTTTTTAGTTATATTAAATAGATGCACACAACCGCAAAAGGTTGCGTGCATCTATCCAGAAATTTACATCTCATCGCCAAAGAAGATAGCATTCATCAATAATTTATTGGTTCCAAACCAGAAAGCTCTAAAGTTGGTATTATCGGTGAACAATATAACATTTCCGCGTCCCATTCCTGTATGTTTAAACGGAACCGTCCCGGCAATAGAATCTAATCTCGGTGCGCTAATATAACCGCTTAGTAAAGGTTCCTCGGTATACTGAATTGGATTATTATAACTCTGTTTATCTGCTTCTACAAAAATCGTAGTATTTCTAAATAAAGGAAGTTTATCATTTGTATAACCAAAGTTCGCTGGATGAGAACGATCTATATTAGCTTCAAAAATAGCGCCGCCAATTCCCTGTGCACCTCTAAAATCTCGTTGTTCTTCAAAACTAATATTTTCGGCCACCAGGCTGTCTTTTTTAATTTCGAGATCCATAAAATCCTCTTTTTCAAAAAATCGAGCGGCATTGCGATAACCAATTAAAGTTCCGCCATCGCGAACCCATTCTTTTAATTTATCAATATCACTATCATCTAAAGCGCTGCCCCAGGAATTTGGCAGAATAATGTCAGTATATCTACTTAGATCTGCTCTTGAAAAATTTCGGGTGTCAAGTTTTGTAATTTTCATGTCGTAACGCTGATCGAATAAATGCCAGATCTCACCAGCATCGTACGGCGTGATCCCTTCGCCTACAATTAAAGCAACTTTAGCAGGTTGCAATGCTCTAAATTGATTACTTCCAAGGTTTACGCCCTGGGTTAGACCGGTGTTTATCCCTTCTATTTGTACATTTGATTTTTGAGATACTTCTTGCAGAAATTGGTGCATTTTATCAGCCTCTAATTCTTGATTTTGAACCGGAATTAAAATTGTTCCATAATCGTATTCTTTATTTTCCAAAGAAAATGGTTGCATCCCAACTTTTGCACGCAAACCTTTTTCCAGGATCATATTTAAAGCTTTCGGTGAATAGAAATCGTGCCAGTGCATCACATAAGCATAATTGCTTATTTCTACCTGATCAATTTCTGGTTTTTCCAGGTTTTTTATTTTCTCCCCGGCTTTATTCATTTTTACGTCTTCAGCATAATCCAGGTTGAAAGCTAAAGGAAGCGTCCAGGCCGAAATATCGTAGAATAAACTATCTTCAAACTCGGTTCTACGCTCAAACATAGCTTTTACCAATCTATGCTGGCGCTGATTTTTAGGAACTACATAAGCCGAATTTTTTTTGAAATTCTTCCCGTCAGATTCAAAATTTTCCTTGATTTTATGAATTTCTATTTTATGTTTTTCCAGGATTTTCGCCAGTTCGTAAGCTGATGAAGCATCTTTTTCACTGCCGAAAACATAAGCTCCATTTTCAGCAGAATTGCGGGCATTCTTATAAAAATCGCGTTGATAATTAAGAATTTTCTCTCGCATATTTTTAGCAGCCTCTAAAGTAGAAAGTGCCGCAGTAAATTGATTTCTTATGGTGAACGGAAAAGTAAGAATACCGTTATCGGTTTCCTGGGCGTGGCCACGGGAACTTCCCTGTTCAAAAAGAATTCCTATACTTCCATTGATATCGGGGAAAGTAGAGCCTTTTCCGTAGTAAAAGTCGTCGTAGTTCTCTTCGGTATAATAAAAGGAGCCTAACTCATCAAAAGCTGCTGCGTGATAAGTGCCAATTTCCTTTGTAAGTTCCTGGTTAATATCGGGCGTAAGCGGGTGTGTTCTTGAGGGAATTCCTGGCTGAAAGAAAAAACTGGAATTAGAGCCCATTTCATGATGATCGGTTAAAATATTCGGCATCCATTTATGAAAAGTTTCAATGCGAGCCTGAGACTCCGGTAATTGTACCGGCAGCCAGTCACGATTCATATCAAACCAATAGTGATTTGTTCTTCCGCCCGGCCAAACTTCATCGTACTCCCTATCCTGCGGATCGGGATTTATATTTTCACTTTTATGGGTGTTAGCCCAGTAGGAGAAACGTTGTAAACCATCAGGATTAAAAGCTGGGTCAAAAAGAATAATCGTATTGTCTAATAATTCCTGAACTTCCTCACCTTCAGCCGCAGCCAGGTGATAAGCTGCTAAAAGCGCAGCATTAGAACCGCTTGCTTCGTTCCCGTGAATGGAAAACCCCTGGTTTACTACAATGGGCATTTCTTCGGTATTAAGCGAAGAAGCGTTTTCCCGGGTTAGAGCAAGATGATTTTCCCTGATTTCTTCCAGGTTATTATGATTTTCTTCTGAGGTTATAATAAGCAGAATAAGCGGTCTGCCTTCATAGGTTTTGCCGCGATTTTCTACCTCAATTCTCGGGGAAACTCTTGCAAGTTCCCGCATATAATTTAAAAGTAAATCGTGGGTTACGTGCCATTCTCCCGGGATGTAGCCAATAATATCCTGGGGTTTTGGAATTTCTTCATTGTAACTTACATCCTGGGGTAGGTAATAATCTAAACTCAGTTCTTCTTGTTGGGCAAAAGCGCTAAAACAAAGAAAGAAAATAAGTAGGGGTAAAAGTCTTTGCATGTTATTTTTATTTAGTTATAAATATAAAAAAACCGTCCTGAAAATATCGGGACGGTTTTGTATAGTTTTTAAATAGTTAACTCGAAACAAATGCACGAGGCACTTTATAAAATTACTGTAATTTTAAGTTAAGCATTAGAGCAATTAATCTCAATGCTCAGGTAAAATTTTAGATGTCGTCAAAACTCACATCGGTAAACTTCTCTGGAGAAACACCTTGCGTCTCACCGTTTTCTGAAGTTTCATATTCTTTTTTGAAATCTTTCTGGTGACGTTCGCTAATTACCTCTTCTCCTTTTTCATTCAGAATAAAGTCGGTCATTTCCTGTAAAATTTCATTAAAACCGGCAAAATCCTCTTTGTAAAGGTAAATTTTGTGTTTTTTGTAGAAAAAAGAACCGTCATCGTTGGTAAACTTTTTACTCTCGGTAATAGTTAGGTAATAATCGTCTGCACGTGTGGCTCTCACATCAAAGAAGTAAGTTCTTCTTCCCGCCCTTAGCACTTTAGAGAATATTTCTTCTTTCTCCATCATTCCCTTGTCGCTCATAAAATAGATTCTTTATAATTTGGTTTAGTACTGCTCAAAAATCTAAAAATTTTTAACATCTAGCAAAAAATTTTCACATTTCTTTTTCATTTAGCTGTTTTGCATACAATTCTTTGTAATAGCCTTGCTGGTTTAGTAATTGGGAATGAGTCCCTTGTTGCACTATAGCGCCGTCTTCCAGGATAATAATTTTATCGGCATTTTTTGCTGAAGAAATCCTGTGACTTACAATTATGGTCGTTTTTTCTTTTGAAATTTTAAAAAGGTTATTCAGTATAGCCTCTTCAGTTTCAGTATCTACGGCAGAAAGACAATCGTCAAACAATAAGATCTTAGGATCGTGAATTATGGCACGCGCAATAGAAACACGTTGCTTTTGACCGCCGGAAAGCGTTATACCGCGTTCTCCTAAAACCGTATCATAACCTTTGCTGAAGCCAACAATATTTTTATGAACCGATGCATTTTTGGCAGCTTCAAAAATTTCTTCGTCGCTGGCATTGGTTTTTCCGAATTTGATATTGTTTTTAATAGAATCACTAAATAAAAATGCATCCTGGGGAACGTAACCAATGCTGTTTCTTAAGCTATCCAGGTTTAGATTTTCAATATTTTTTCCGTCTATACTAATAGTGCCCTGGTCAACATCATACAGTCTTCCAATAAGTTCCAGGATGGTAGATTTTCCTGCGCCGGTTTTTCCAATTATGGCGAGAGTTTCTCCACTTTCAACTTCAAAAGAAACATTTTTAAGCGCAGTAATATTCGTATCATCGTAGGTAAAACTCACATTATTAAAAGCGATGCTCCCGTGAATTTCATCTGGTGTTTTTTTCTTATTCGTAATTTCAGGTTTTTCGTCTAAAAATTCATTGATGCGTTCCTGGGAAGCATCAGCTTGCTGTACTAAAGAAGTTACCCAACCTATAGATGCAATTGGCCAGGTAAGCATATTTACATAGAGGAGAAATTCAACAATAACTCCAATATTATCAATCTCGCCGTTTATATATTGATTACCACCTATATAAATTACCAGTACATTACTAATCCCTATTAATAATACCATTAGCGGGAAGAAAAAAGCCTGGACTTTAACCAAATCAATATTTTTATCGCGACTTCCATTAGCCAGGTCTACGAAATTGTGGTTAATCTGGGTTTCCATCCCGTAAGATTTTATAACGGCAATTCCACTGAAACTCTCCTGTGTAAATGTATTGAGCCTGGAAAGATATTGTTGCACTACAGTACTGCGTTTATGAATGGCAACGCTAATTTTATAGATAGAAAATGCTAAAACCGGTAAGGGTGCTACAGTATATAAAGTGAGCTCTGGCGCTGCCTGAACCATAAAAATTAAAACCACAACGGTAGAAGTGAACGTGGTAACCGTGTACATAATGGCCGGGCCAAGGTACATCCTTACTTTACTCACATCTTCGCTAATTCTATTCATTAAATCGCCGGTACGGTTCTTTTTATAAAAATTAAGCGAAAGTTCCTGGTAGTGTTTGTAAATCTCGTTTTTAAGATCAAATTCAATATAACGCGAAACCACAATAAAGGTCTGTCGCATTAAAAAGGTAAGAAATGCAGCTACTAATGTTGCTCCTATAATTAGCGCAATGTTTATAGCAAGTTCGGTTCTAAGAACGTCAATAGTACTTATTTCACCGTTAATATATTGCTCTATCGCATCAGTAGAATCACCGATTAACGGAATATAATACAATGCGAAAATACGGGCAACGATGGTAATTACGAGGCCAATTAGTAGTTTCCATTTATACTTCAGGAAATATTTATTGAGATGCTTAAGGTTCTTCATTTAAGAGTAAAAAAGCTAAAAATTGAGGATATGTTATTTTAACACGTTTTAAAAACCTCTTTGTTGAAATATTCTTTATTTTTGCACTGTGATTTTCAGAAATATGAAAACACTAATTTATAAAATGTAACAAGTTATGCAAGTTGATGTTCTAAATGCAAATGAACTTAAAAAGTCTGCACCGGTATTCGGTCAGCTCTCTTTTGACAACCACGAGCAAGTAGTTTTTTGCAACGACAAAGATACAGGTTTAAAGGCAATTATTGGTATTCATAACACGGTTTTAGGACCAGCACTTGGTGGTACCCGAATGTGGAATTACAGCAGTGAATGGGAAGCCTTAAATGATGTTTTGCGTCTTTCTCGAGGTATGACCTTTAAAAGTGCGATTACCGGACTTAATCTTGGCGGTGGAAAAGCCGTAATTATTGGGGATGCTAAAACCCAAAAAACTCCTGAACTTATGAAAAGTTTTGGACGTTTTGTAGATTCCCTTAGCGGAAAATATATCACAGCAGAAGATGTGGGAATGGAAACTGCAGATATGGATACTGTTCGTGAAGTAACTAAATACGTTACCGGAATTTCTGAAGATAAAGGTGGAGCAGGAAACCCATCTCCAATAACCGCTTACGGTGTTTTTATGGGAATAAAAGCCGCTGCAAAACACAAATTTGGAAGTGACGATCTTGAAGGGAAATCCGTATTGGTTCAGGGGATTGGTCACGTTGGTGAGACCCTTGTAGAGCATTTAACTCAAGATGGAGCTAAAGTTTTTATCAGTGATATTAACGAAGAACGTCTTGAAGCAGTAAAAAATAAATATGGAGCAATTATTTATGATGACGCTGATGTATATGCAGCCGAAGTAGATATTTACGCCCCCTGTGCCCTTGGCGCTACCATTAACGATGATACAGTAAACCGTATTAAGGCTAAGGTAATTGCCGGTGCTGCCAATAACCAGTTGGCTGATGAGGTTACTCACGGTACAATTTTAAGAGAAAGAGGAATTGTTTACGCTCCGGATTTTCTAATTAATGCCGGCGGAATTATAAATGTTTACGCCGAATTAGAGAATTATGATAAAAAGGAAATTATACGTAAGACTGAAAATATCTACAATACTACGCTAGAAATTCTTTCTAAAGCAGATAAGGAAGATATGACATCCCACTTTGCAGCACTTAAAATTGCACAGCAAAGAATTGATGATAGAAAAAAACAAAATTTGAAGTAATCAATTTCAAAAGTTTGGTATTTTTGCAAGGCGAAAGAATATTCTTTCGCCTTTTCTAATTCTAAAAAGTTCTTTTACACTTATGTTGACAAGAAGACATATTCGGGTTAAAGTAATGCAATCACTTTACGCCTTTAACCAAAGCCAAAACGACAACCTGGGAACCGAGGAGAGATTCCTGCTTAAAAGTATGGAAGAGATGTACGACCTGTTCCTTGTACAATTAAGCCTAATTGCAGAACTAAAGGGCCAGGCCGAAAACTTTTTAGAAAAATCCCAACAAAAACATCTTGCTACCAGCGAAGATAAAGATCCTAATAAAAAATTTGTTTCTAACGCCATTTTTGAAATTCTAGAGCATAATGAAAGCCTGCAGGACGCACTGGAATCAAGAAAAATAACACACTGGAAAAGGGATGATGATTATGTACAAATTATCTGGCAGGAGATAAAGAAGAGCGATCTTTACGAAAATTACATGGAAACCCGCGATTCCAGTTTTAAAGAAGACAAAGAGTTTATCATAGCTATTTTTAAAGAAGTAATAGCACCCAATGAAAAATTATACGATTATCTAGAAGATGCGAAACTTACCTGGGTAGACGATCTACCGCTGGTAAACACGGCCGTGCTGAAATTCCTTCAGAAATTAAAGCCTAATTCTGCTGAAAATCTTAAGATAGGGAAACTATATAAAAATGAAGAGGATAAAGATTTTGCCAAAGAATTATTCAGAAAAACGTATTTGAATGATGAAACTCTGGCCAACGAAATGCTAGGGAAAACCCCCAATTGGGATAAAGATAGAATTGCTGAAATTGATATGATCCTTATTAAAATGGCAATTTGTGAGTTTTTAAAGTTCCCATCAATCCCGGTAAAGGTTACTATTAACGAATACCTGGAACTTGCCAAAGAGTATAGTACCCCAAAGAGTAGCATTTTTATTAACGGAGTTTTAGATAAACTTTCTAAAGAATATAAAGATGATAATAAGTTAAATAAAGTAGGGCGGGGCCTTATGTAGTCAATAAAATTTCTTATTTTTAAAAATTAAATTATAAAGTTCACTATTATGAAAAATGGAATCTTAATGTTAGCTGCAGTAGGGGCGCTGCTATTTACTTCTTGTAAAGAAAACAACAATAACGCCTCAGAAAAAGTTAAAGCCGAAAACGTAGAAAGCGCTGCAGAGCGTGATGCTCAGGCTACTGTTTATCCTAAAATGGAATTTGAGAAATCTGAACATGATTTCGGGAATATTCCAAAAGGTGAGAACGTAGAGCATACTTTTACATTCACTAATACCGGCCAGGCACCATTGGTAATTACCAATGCAAAAAGTACTTGCGGCTGTACAGTACCAACCTGGACCAAAGAACCAATTCAGCCAGGAGAAAGTGGTGAAATGTTGGTTAAATTCAACGGTTCTGGAAAAGGACAGGTAACAAAAACTGTTACAGTAACTGCTAATACTGAAGCTGGTACAGAGCGTCTTAGAATTAAAGCCTTTGTAGAAACCGAAGAAAATGCTAGCTAGTAAATGGATCAATTAACCCAGTTTGCCCCAATAATATTAATGTTTGTGGTGGTGTATTTTTTTATGATACGCCCGCAAATGAAAAAAGCTAAACAGGAACGTAATTTTGCATCAGAATTAAAGCGTGGTGACCGTGTGGTTACCAAAAGCGGAATGCACGGCAAAATTGTTGATTTTAGCGAAAAAAATAATGCGGTAATTATAGAAACCGGAGCAGGAAAAATAACCTTTGATCGTTCTTCCATCTCGATGGAAATGAGTAAAAAACTCAACGAACCGGCGAAGCCAGAAAAAGAAAGTAAGGCAAAAGCTATTAAAGAAAAGAAATAGTTTTTTCTGTTTTAATCAATAGAATTTAGAATCCCCAGGCCATAGCGCTGGGGATTCTTATTTTATAGAAGATTTAAGAACTGTAAAAAACGTCATTCTGAACTCGTTTCAGAATCTAAGATATTAGAAACAGAAACTGTTTTAGGTTCTTATAAAAGATCTTAGCAATTTTTATACTTATCATTTAACCCGACCCCGCTTAGAATCATCGGTTTAATTTTCTCCAGGCGGGATTTTTTTGTAACCTCTCTTTTTGCTTCAGAAATATAATCGGCGTATTCCCTTTGTTTACCTTTAGTTAACTGATAATAGGAATTCTTGAAATGTTCATCTTTTTCTAATGCCTCTTTGAGATCTAAAGGCAGTACCAGTGTTTTATTTTTTAAAGGTTTTATTTCTTTTCCTTCCCGTTGATTCTGTATGGCTTCGGCTATATACTTCTGAAGAATTTCCGGTTTTATTTCATCTTCTTTTTTAAACCTTATTTGTCTTAAAGCTTTGGTTTTATCTTCCTGGGCATTGTAAAGTAAAGCGGTATTTTCTTTTAATAAAGCGCCATTAAAAAACCAAAGTGCACAATGATTTTTAAAAGCAGCCATTCCTACTACATTTTTCCCATCTAAAGCATAAACGGGTGCACCCCATTTTATACATTCTTCCAATTCAGTGTTTTGTAGTATTTCACGTAAAGAAAGTAATTCCTGCTCCCAGGTTGGGTGGGTTTCAATATACTGATCTACCGATTTTACTGCCATTTTTAACTTTTAGACAAACTGATTACTTATAATTTTCTGAAGTTAATTCAGCGATTTTCACAATTACTTCAGTGGCTTTTTGCATACTTTCTACCGGTACATATTCATACTTCCCGTGGAAGTTGTGGCCGCCGGCAAAAATATTAGGACAGGGTAGTCCCATGTAACTTAGTTGCGCGCCATCAGTTCCGCCACGAATTGGTTTTAAAATAGGCTCAACATTTACTGCCTTCATTGCATTCTCAGCTATTTCAATAATATGCATTACCGGCTCTATTTTTTCTTTCATATTAAAATATTGATCGATAATTTCAACTGAAATACAATCATTTTCATATTGCGAACAAATCTCTGAAGCCAGGTCCTGTATCATTTCTTTACGAGCTTCAAAATGGCCTAAATCGTGATCCCGAATTATATATTCCAACACGGTTTCTTCAACATCGCCTTTCATATCACTTAGGTGAAAAAATCCCTGTCTGCCTTCAGTATGCTCTGGGGTTTCCAAACGCGGTAGCGAGTTAATAAAATCTACGGCAATATACTGGCTGTTTACCATTTTATCTTTTGCGTAGCCGGGGTGAACACCTTTCCCATTAACTTTAACAATTGCTTTTGCGGCATTAAAATTCTCAAATTCCAGTTCGCCAATTTGGCTACCATCCATAGTATACGCCCATTCTGCACCAAATTTTTCTACATCAAATTTATGAGCACCACGACCTATTTCTTCATCGGGTGTAAAACCTACCCTAATTTTCCCGTGAGGAATTTCAGGATTATCCAGCAAATATTTCATTGCGGTCATAATCTCGGTAATTCCCGCTTTATCATCGGCGCTTAAAAGGCTGGTACCATCGGTTGTAATTATGGTTTGGCCTTTATATTGTTTTAAATCATCAAAATATTCTGAAGATAATATGATGTTTTTTTCCTTATTCAGGATAATATCATTACCGTCGTAATTTTCAATAATTTGGGGTTTTATATTGGTAGCATTAAAATCTGGCGAAGTATCAAAATGCGAAATAAATCCAATTACCGGTACTTTATGCGGAACATTTGCCGGGAGCGTAGCCATTACATAGGCGTGATCGTCTATGCTTACCTCGGTCATTCCCATTTCTTTTAATTCACTAGCCAGTTTTTGGGCTAAAACCCATTGTTTGTCGGTGCTTGGAGTTGTTGTGCTATGGGGATCGCTTTGGGTATCAATTGTAATATAGCTAATAAAGCGATCTATGATGCGCTGTTTATTAATCATTGGTTAGTAGTTTGATTCAAAATTAAACATTCACGTTTCAGCTTCAAAACCTTTTAAGATTTACTGCCGGTTTTTTATGATTTCTGCTATTTTTGCACAAACCAACCGCCATGTATAAATCTTCGATTAGGCCTTTATTATTTCGTTTTGACCCGGAATGGGTACATCACTTCACCTTTAAAACACTAAAGAAATTCGGCAAAACAGCTGCTTTTAAAAGTTTTGTGCGGAAGAATTTTCGGGTGGAAGATTCGAGGTTAGAGCGTGAAGTTTTCGGTTTAAAGTTTAAAAATCCGGTTGGGCTTGCTGCCGGTTTTGATAAAGACGCAAAGCTATTTCAGGAATTATCAGATCTTGGCTTCGGTTTTATTGAAATTGGTACCGTGACTCCAAAGCCGCAACCCGGAAATGAAAAAAAGCGATTATTCAGATTAAAAGAAGACGGCGCGATTATTAACCGAATGGGTTTTAACAACGATGGTGTAGAAGCCGCTGTTGAAAGACTAAAAAAGAATAAAAACGTGCTGATTGGCGGAAATATTGGTAAAAATAAAATTACGCCAAACGAGAATGCCGTAGACGATTATAAGATTTGTTTTGAAGCACTCTACAATTATGTGAATTATTTTGTGGTAAATGTGAGTTCCCCCAATACTCCAAACTTACGGGAATTACAGGATAAAGAGCCACTCACTAATTTACTAAATACGCTGCAAAGCTTAAACGCTACAAAGCCAAAACAGAAACCAATTCTACTAAAAATTGCACCCGATCTTACTGATGCGCAACTTTTAGATATTATAGACATAGTTAAGGAAACTAAAATTGCCGGGGTTATTGCTACAAATACCACCATTGCGCGAGATGGTTTACAGTCAGAAAACAAGAACGAAATGGGCGGCCTAAGCGGAAAACCCCTAAAAAATCGCGCTACAGAAGTGATTAGGTTTCTTTCTGAAAAAAGCAATAAAGCTTTTCCTATAATTGGTGTAGGCGGAATTCATTCTGCAAAAGATGCTTTGGAAAAACTTGAAGCCGGTGCCAGTTTAGTACAACTTTATACGGGGTTTATTTATGAAGGCCCAGAATTAATAAAAAAGATTAACCAGGCAATTTTAGCTAAAAACAAGTCATAAATGAAGAAATTTCACCTAAGTTTTTTATTAATAGTTATAATTAGTCTTGATGCCTATAGCTTCTCTGAAACTACTTCTGAAGTTACCCATACAGTAATTAGGAATGGGATTAGTTTAGGAACCGTTGTAGCTGCCATCACCTCATGGGAGCGTAACCGTTCGGTTTTATTAATGATTATACACGGAATTTTTAGCTGGTTTTACGTGATTTATTTTTTGCTTACTAGGAAAAAATCTGAAAGAAGATAAATTTTGTTAGAACAACTTATTCCGTTTTTAACTGCCTCGGCAATTCTTACCATTTCTCCCGGTCCCGATATTATTTATGTAATGGTACAGGGAATGGCCAATGGAAAAAAACACGGTTTTGTAACTGCTTTGGGGCTTGCTGCGGGGATTATTATTCATACCAGTCTTGTGGCCTTTGGAGTTTCAGCTATAATTAAAAGTTCTGAAAGCCTCTTTTTTATTATTAAACTGTTCGGCGCTGTTTACCTTTTATATCTCGCCTGGCAGGTTTACAAAAGTGATCCCGAAATTGCCTATTCGGCTGAAGGAATAAAAGAAAAATCCCTGTTATCACTTTTTAAACAGGGTTTTATAATGAATATGCTGAACCCTAAAGTTACTATCTTTTTTCTCGCATTCTTTCCGGGTTTTCTTTGGGAGCCCGGAGGAAATACAGTGATCCAATTTTATATTCTGGGAGCCATTTTTATGCTTTTAACCATTCTTATTTTTGGAAGCGTAGCCTTGCTGGCGGGAAAAATATCTACCTATCTTAAATTACATAAACATTCTGGGGTGGTTTTAAAATGGTTGCAAATTGTAGTTTTTATAGGAATTGCAGTTTTTATATTAGTTTAAAAGAAACTTAGTTAGAGCGGTGCTATTATACTTTCAATTTAATAAAATGAATTAATTTCTAAAGGTTTTTAGATATTCCTTAAAATACTATCTTTGAAAGTATGGATAAAATCAAGCTTATAGAGTGTCCACGAGATGCAATGCAGGGAATTAAAACCTTTATTCCTACCGAAAAAAAGGTACAGTATATTCAATCTTTATTGCGCTGCGGATTTGATACCATAGATTTTGGAAGTTTTGTTTCCCCTAAAGCAATCCCGCAAATGGCAGATTCTGCCGAGGTTTTATCCAAACTAGATTTGAGCACCACTAAAAGTAAATTACTGGCTATTGTTGCCAATACCCGGGGTGCAGAGAATGCTTCCGTTCACAACGAAATTGATTATCTGGGCTATCCGTTTTCTATTTCTGAAAATTTCCAGATGCGTAATACGCATAAAACCATCGCCGAATCGGTAGATATTTTAAGTGAGATCCTGGAAATTGCTGAAAAAACAAACAAAGAAGTAGTAGCCTATCTTTCTATGGGCTTTGGGAATCCTTATGGAGATCCATGGAATGTGGAGATAGTAGGGGAGTGGACAGAAAAATTGTCGGCCATGGGAGTGAAAATCCTTTCTTTATCTGATACTATTGGGAGCTCTACTCCTGATATAATTGAATATTTATTTTCAAATTTAATTCCAGAATATCCTGAAATTGAATTTGGAGCTCATCTCCATACCACCCCAACAAAGTGGCACGAAAAAATTGATGCAGCATACAAATCGGGTTGTAGAAGATTTGACGGAGCGATCCAGGGATTTGGCGGTTGCCCAATGGCCAAAGACGAATTAACAGGAAATATGCCTTCAGAAAAAATGCTTTCCTATTTCAATTCCAAAAAAGCAGATTCAAATATAAAAATGACGAGTTTTGAATCGGCCTATAACGAAGCATCTAAAATCTTTACCGCTTATCATTAAATCTTATAATTTAATTTTCTGATAACTAATATCTTTTAAGCCAGATTTTGCTATAAAAAGCTTATATTTGCACGCAATTAAATCTTTAATTGCTATGATCGCACACGATTCCAAAATCTTAGGAGAAGGCCTTACTTACGATGATGTATTGCTAGTTCCCGCTTACTCTGAAGTACTACCTCGAGAAGTAAGTATTCGCACAAAATTCACAAAAAACATTTCTATAAATGTGCCCATAATCTCGGCCGCAATGGATACGGTTACCGAATCCAGGATGGCTATTGCTATGGCCAGGGAAGGCGGAATTGGTGTTTTGCATAAGAATATGACTGCCGAGCAACAGGCACTTAAAGTTCGTAAAGTAAAGCGTGCCGAAAGCGGAATGATTATAGATCCCGTTACTTTACCTATTACTGCCAATGTGAGCGATGCGAAAGCAAATATGCGCGAGCATAGTATTGGTGGAATCCCAATTGTAGACGATGATGGGAAATTGCTGGGCATTGTTACAAACAGGGACCTTAGATTTGAAAAAAATAATAGCAGGCCAATTGCTGAGGTTATGACTTCAGAAAACCTGGTAACTGTGGCCGAAGGCACTTCGCTGGACGAGGCAGAAGATATTTTACAGGAAAATAAGATTGAAAAACTTCCTGTGGTTAATAAAGATAACAAGCTTGTTGGGCTTATAACTTTTAGGGATATTACTAAACTTACCCAAAAGCCTAATGCAAATAAAGATAGCTTTGGAAGACTTCGTGTTGCTGCAGCCATTGGGGTAACCGCAGATGCGGTAGATAGAGCAGAGGCTTTGGTTAATGCAGGGGTAGATGCAATTATTATTGATACTGCACATGGGCATACCAGAGGTGTGGTTTCGGTTTTAAAAGACGTAAAAGCAAAGTTCCCTGATTTAGAAGTGGTAGTAGGAAATATTGCTACTGGTGAAGCTGCTAAATATTTAGCTGAAGCCGGAGCAGATGCGGTAAAAGTAGGAATTGGTCCCGGTTCAATTTGTACTACCAGAGTTGTGGCAGGAGTTGGATTTCCTCAATTTTCTGCAGTTCTTGAAGTTGCAGCAGCACTAAAAGGAACTGGCGTTCCGGTAATTGCCGATGGCGGAATTCGCTATACCGGTGATATTCCTAAAGCTTTAGCTGCCGGAGCCGATTGTGTAATGCTTGGATCCTTGCTTGCCGGAACTAAAGAATCTCCAGGGGAAACAATTATTTACGAAGGAAGAAAATTTAAATCCTATCGCGGTATGGGATCTGTAGAGGCTATGCAAAAAGGCTCTAAAGATCGTTATTTCCAGGATGTGGAAGATGATATAAAGAAACTTGTACCGGAAGGTATTGTTGGTAGGGTTCCTTATAAAGGAGAGCTGGAAGAAAGTATACACCAGTTTGTAGGTGGTTTAAAAGCCGGGATGGGTTATTGCGGCGCGAAAGATATTCCAACATTAAAGGAAAATGCAAAGTTTGTGAAGATTACCGCTTCAGGAATTCACGAGAGCCACCCGCACGATGTAACTATTACCAACGAGTCGCCTAATTACAGTAGGTAGACTAGACGGCTATTCAAAAATATAGACCCCACAAGTTTTATGAACCTGTGGGGTCTTACTTATTTATTCCAGTATTAAATGAAATAGAGTCTCTAAACTCTATTCTTCTTCTTCTGTTGTTTCAGGAATTTCAATTCCCATTTTATTCATTACTTTTTCGGTAATATCATATTCTTCAGCCGAAAAAGCAAGACTGTTTCCACCGGCGTGAAGAATTTGCGTAAAACCTTCTTCCTGTATTACTGCTCGCATAGCGACATTAATTTTTTCGTAAAGCGGATTGGTAAGTTCGTTTCGTCTCATTTGCATCATTACCTGGGCTCTTTGTCTAAATTGCTTGATTTGGTTTTCCAATTCAATAATTTCAGATTCACTTTGTTGCCGGGCTTCATCGGCAAGTGTTTCTACATTTGCCTGGTAGCTCTTTACCAGGGTGTCATATTTTTTCACACTTCCCTGGAAATCTTGTTGTAATTGCTTATCGTAAGCCTGTAAGCCTTCATTTACCTCTTCCATTTCGGGCATTTGGGAAAGGATGTAATCGGTATCTATGGTTCCTACTTTTGTTTGTGCGCTAACAAAAACGCTAAAACATAAAAAAGCAATTAATAAACTGCTGCGTGTCATAATAATATTGTTTTTGGCAAATATAATAGCAGGTTTTAATTATTCATACAAAATCTCTTAAAACTATTGCAGCTTCAAAATTATTTTAGTCATTTTCAATTTAACAAGCCTATTTCATTTTAAAATTATAATTTTAAGAAGCTTATAATCGTTTAGCCATAAGCTTGTAGAACCTATAGGAATTCTTATTTTTGCCTACGCGCAAATTACAGGCTGTTAGTCTTTTAAAAATGGTATGTAAATTGCTATCTCAACTTAATGAATTTGAAGATATCATCGTTTTTTATAGTTTCTTTAATTGCCGCTTTTTTGCTCGCAAGTTGTACTTATTTTGAGAAAGATGAAGCGCGTAAAGTGATAGTAAGAGTGAACGATTCTTATTTGTATGAAGAAGATATTAATGCTTTAATTAACGAAAATACGTCTACAGAAGACAGTAGTCTTATTGTGTCTAATTACATTACACGTTGGGCAACACAGCAATTACTTATAGACCGGGCGCAATTAAACCTTCCTGAAAGTCAGCAAAAAGAGTTTAGAGACCTTATAGAAAACTATAAAAATGAACTTTATACAAGTGCATATAAAGATGCTGTAGTAGGCAGGCAATTAGATAGTAGTTTAACCAAGAGCGAGAAAAAGGTTTATTTTGAAGAAAATAAAGGAAATTTTAAACTTACTGAAGATTTATTGAAACTAAGGTATGTAAGCCTGGAAGAGAATAATACTAATATAGAGGAAATAAAAACTTATCTCAAACGCTTTAATGAAGAGGATAAAGAAGAACTTGAAAAATTATCGCTTCAGTTTAAAAATTACTCGTTAAACGATTCGGTTTGGGTAAAGATTAAAACGGTTTACGATAAGATCCCCGCGTTATCATCTAATAATAGGGACAATCTATTAAACAAATCTAATTTTTTTGAGGTAGAAGATTCATTAGGTGTATATTTGATCTACGTAAATGATGTGTTGGAACATGGGCAGGATGCTCCATTTGAGTATGCAGAACCTACCATAGAAAAGATTTTGCTTAATAAGCGAAAAAGAAATTTAATAAAAGAACTGGAAAAAGATATTACAAAAGATGCAATTAAAAATGAACAATTTGAAATCTATAATTAAAAATACGGGCTTTCTTTTGGCCGTTTTACTGGGTTTTACCGGTTATTCGCAAGATGTGATTGTAACCGATAGTACCTCAATTCAACCAGAAGAGGAGATCGCACAAAATACCGTTGCCGAAACTAACAATTCAGAACGTCGTAAAGTAGACGGAATTGCGGCTGTAATTGGAGATTATATTATTCTTGACAGCGATGTAGATATGATGTACAAAGATATGCAAAGCCAGGGAATGTCTACTGCAGATGTGACCGATTGCCAACTGGCCGGTTCCCTTATGGAAAACAAACTTTATGCACACCACGCCATCCAGGATAGTATTATTGTAATGGATGCCGAGGTTAATAGTTATATAGATCAGCAAATTTCTGAAATGGTACGCCAGGTAGGTTCTATGGATAAAGTCCTGGAATTCTACAATAAAGAAAATGAAGCTGAATTTAGAAGCGAATTGTTCGAGCTTAATAAAGAGCGACAGTTAGCAAACCGTATGCAGCAAAGAATTGTGGAAAATGTAGAAATTACTCCTGAAGAAGTAAGAGCTTATTACGAAAGCATTCCCGAAGACGAATTACCGGTTTTTGGAGAAGAAGTAGAGCTTTCTCAAATTGTTGTAGAGCCGGAAATTCCTGAAAGTGAAAAACAAAAAGTAATTGATCGTTTAAAAGACTTTAGGGCAGATGTTTTAGATAACGACGCCAGCTTTGCCACTAAAGCGGTGTTATATTCTCAAGACCCTGGAAGTGCAAGGGACGGGGGTAGAATTTCTCTTTCAAGAAAAGATAATTTTGTAAAAGAATTTAAAGACGTAGCTTTTAGTCTTCAAGCAGGGGAAGTGAGCGAACCTTTTGAAACCGAATTCGGTTTTCATATTATCCAGGTAGATAGAATTAGAGGACAAAACATAGACCTAAGACATATACTACTTATTCCAGATGTTACCAATGCTTCAGTAGAAGAAGCCAAGGCAAAAATTGATAGCATTAGAAAAAGAGTAGACGAAGGGGTTTTAGATTTTGCTGAAGCTGCCCGTGAATTTTCTGATGAAGAAGAAACCAGGGGAGATGGTGGGAAACTTATAAACCCAAGAACGGGTGATACTCGTTTTGAACTTTCTAAGATAGACCCAAAATTGTATGATGAGGTAGGAGATTTGCAGGAAGGTGAACTTTCTTTAAGAATGCGCGACCAGGATAGAACCGGGCGCCCGTTTTTTAAACTTATAAAAGTAAATAAAAGAATAGCGGAGCACGAAGCTAATTACGCTACAGATTTTACAAAGATCAAAGAGCTTGCGTTAAGAGATAAACAGTTAGAAGCTATAGAAGAGTGGCAACAGGAAAAAATAGGAGATACCTATATAAAAGTAAACGGAAAGTTTAAAGACTGTGAGTATAGCAGTAACTGGTTAAAAAAATAGCATTTTATCAATGTCAGACGTTGCTCTAGTAGAAAAACTGGTGGTTAAACACCGGGATTTAAAGAAAGAAATTGCCAAAATAATAGTAGGGCAGGATGTGGTTATAGACCAAATCCTGCTTTCGGTTTTTTCAGGAGGGCATTCGTTGTTGGTTGGGGTTCCCGGTTTAGCCAAAACCTTAATGGTAAATACCATTTCCCAGGCTTTAGGCCTCGATTTTAAAAGAATACAATTCACCCCAGATCTTATGCCCAGCGATATTTTGGGCGCAGAGATCCTGGACGAAAACAGGAGCTTTAAATTCATAAAAGGTCCGGTTTTTTCAAATATCGTCCTTGCCGACGAGATTAATAGAACCCCGCCTAAAACCCAGGCTGCTTTATTAGAAGCTATGCAGGAAAGATCTGTAACCGTTGCCGGGCATAATTACAAGTTGGCCAATCCTTATTTTGTACTAGCTACTCAAAACCCAATAGAGCAGGAGGGAACCTATCCCTTACCTGAAGCGCAGTTAGACCGGTTTATGTTTTCTATTCTTCTGGAATACCCAAGTTTTCAGGAAGAAGTAGACGTGGTGAAAAGCACAACTTCAGATAAAACTCAAAAGATAAATGCGTTATTTTCTGCGGAAGAAATCGTGGAAATTCAGCAATTAATTCGTAGAATTCCTGTGGCCGATAATGTGGTGGAATATGCTGTGAAACTGGTAGGAAAAACCAGACCAGGTTCTCCTGAAGCCCTGCAATTTGTAAAAAACTATTTAGATTGGGGAGCAGGGCCAAGAGCCTCTCAAAATCTTATTCTTGCCGCTAAATCTCACGCAGCGGTGAATGGAAAATTCTCCCCCGATATTGAAGATGTACAGGCGGTAGCTATTGGAATTTTACGCCATAGAATTATTAAAAATTACAAAGCTGAAGCCGAAGGAATTTCAGAAGAAAAAATAATTCGAGACCTTTATTAAGAGCTGGGATTTCGCTTAATTCTATTTGAAAATAATTGGGCATAACTTTCGTACTGGAAGGCTTTTCTATTTTTGGGGCTTTTTTCTCAATTCTGAGAAAAAAAACTTATTCCACCTTTAAAATAACAGGTTCAAGAAATTCAAGTAAGGTCTCACCAGCATTTGCTTATCAAGAATGGGTTTAAATTTTGATTTATTCAGTACGAGTAATTGAATTTTTGAGAATTCGGTTATATTAATTTGCGGAATTCATAATATTCATCCCCAATATTATCTTTAGTTGAATTTAAGTTATTATAAATTATGAAATGTAAAATTATTTTCATTAAATTTTGATAATCACTTCTTATTTTCAAAATCCACTCGAAATCCTTAAATTTGCTAGACTTTTTTAGAACTAAATATATAATAATATGGCATACGATATTGATATGATCAAGAAGGTGTACAGCCAAATGGCCGAACGTGTGAATACTGCACGTGAGGTGGTTGGAAAACCTTTAACACTTTCAGAAAAAATCCTTTATTCGCATTTATGGGATGGTGCAGCCAAAGAGGCTTACCAAAGAGGAAAAGACTATGTAGAATTTGCGCCAGACAGGATTGCCTGCCAGGATGCAACGGCCCAAATGGCTTTATTGCAGTTTATGCAAGCCGGGAAAAAACAGGTTGCAGTTCCAACTACAGTGCATTGTGATCACCTTATCCAGGCCAAAATGGGAGCTGCAATAGATTTGCAGGCTGCCAATAAATCAAGTAGTGAAGTTTTTGATTTTCTTGAATCTGTTTCTAATAAATATGGAATTGGTTTTTGGAAACCGGGAGCAGGTATTATTCACCAGGTTGTTTTAGAAAACTATGCATTCCCTGGAGGAATGATGATTGGTACCGATTCTCACACGGTAAATGCCGGTGGGCTTGGAATGGTTGCCATTGGTGTTGGGGGTGCCGATGCGGTAGATGTAATGGCCGGAATGGCCTGGGAGCTTAAATTTCCAAAACTTATTGGCGTTAAACTAACCGGAAGCCTTTCTGGATGGACCGCTGCAAAAGATGTAATTTTAAAAGTTGCCGGGATTCTTACTGTAAAAGGGGGAACGGGAGCAATTATTGAATATTTTGGCGAAGGTGCCCGCTCTATGTCGGCTACCGGAAAAGGAACTATTTGTAATATGGGAGCTGAAGTTGGTGCCACCACTTCAACTTTTGGGTACGATGAGTCTATGGACCGTTACCTACGTGCTACAGATCGTGCTGAAGTTGCAGACGCCGCCAATGAGATTAAAGAACACTTAACAGGAGATGATGAGGTTTATGCAAATCCTGAACAATATTTTGATGAGGTAATTGAAATTAATCTATCAGAATTAAAGCCTCACCTTAACGGGCCATTTACGCCAGATTTAGCAACTCCTATTTCTGAAATGGGTGCTAAAGCAAAAGAAAACAACTGGCCAATTAATGTAGACTGGGGATTAATAGGATCCTGTACCAACTCTTCTTATGAAGATTTAACCCGGGCAGCTTCTATCGCAAAACAGGCGGTAGATAAAAAAGTAAAAGCAAAATCTGATTTTGGTATTAATCCAGGATCTGAACAAATTAGGTTTACTGCAGAACGTGACGGATTGTTAAAGATCTTTGAAGATCTTGATGCTACAATTTTCACCAATGCCTGCGGACCTTGTATTGGCCAATGGGATAGAAGTGATAGAAAAGGGGACGAGAAAAACACTATTGTGCATTCTTTTAACCGAAACTTTTCAAAACGTGCCGATGGTAACCCAAATACCCACGCCTTCGTAGGTTCTCCAGAGATGGTTGCTGCAATAGCGATTTCAGGTAGATTGGATTTTGATCCAACTCGCGATAAGCTTATCAATGAAGATGGGGAAGAAGTGATGTTAGACGAACCAACAGGAATTGAATTACCTTCTGATGGTTTTGATGTTGAAGAAGATGGGTATGTGCCACCAAACGAAGATGGAAGCTCTGTAGTTGTAAAAGTAGCTGAAGACAGTGAAAGACTACAGTTATTAACTCCATTTGAGCCCTGGGATGGTAAAAATCTTATGGGAGCTAAGTTGTTAATTAAAGCTTTTGGTAAATGTACTACCGACCATATTTCTATGGCAGGACCGTGGTTACGTTACAGAGGTCACTTAGATAATATTTCTAACAATTGCCTTATTGGGGCTATTAATGCTTACAATAAAAAGACAAATTTTGTAAAAAGTCAACTTACCGGTGAGTATGATGGTGTTCCCGCTGTACAACGTACTTATAAAAAAGAAGGTGTTCCAACTGTAGTTGTAGGAGACCACAATTATGGGGAAGGTTCTTCTAGAGAGCACGCGGCTATGGAGCCTCGCCACCTGGGAGTAAAAGTGGTATTGGTAAAATCTTTTGCCCGTATTCACGAAACCAATCTTAAGAAACAAGGTATGTTAGGATTGACTTTTGACAATGAGGCCGATTATGACCTTATCCAGGAAGACGATACTTTCAACTTTATAGATCTTGAAGATTTTGCTCCAGACAAGCAAATTACTGTAGAGATTGTACATGCTGATGGTAGTAAGGATACTATTAAAACAAACCATACTTATAACCAACCTCAAATTGAGTGGTATAAACATGGTTCAGCTTTAAACTTAATTAAGAAGCAAAACGCCGCTTAATTAGTTTAGGATTATATTTATAAAGAGGCTGATTAATTTTTGATCGTCTCGTCATTCTGAATTTGTTTCAGAATCTAAATTCTTAAGAGTTAGACCCTGAAACAAGTTCAGGGTGACGTGGAGAAAATCAATTTTAATCAGCCTCTTTTTTATGGATTAAATTTAGATGTTAAGTACCTTTGTTATATACGTCTAAGTATTAAAATTCGGCAATGAAGAAGCTTTTCAAGAATCAATGGTCTAACATTATTTTTATTGTAATTATCCTGGTAATGATTATCCCACAAACCCGGAAACCCATTCAAATTGTGGTAAATAAAATTTTTGCGTTTAGCCCTTCGGCAACAGATGAAGAAGACAGGAAAGAGCTGGAAACTTACAATTGGACCTTGGAAACGAAAGATGGGAATAGAGTTGATTTTGCTGAATCTAAAGGAAAAGTGATAATCGTAAATTACTGGGCTACCTGGTGCCCACCCTGTATTGCTGAAATGCCAAGTTTCCAGGAACTTTATACAGATTATAAGGACGATGTAGCATTTTATTTTATCTCTGGCGAAGATCACGAAACTACCAACAACTTCCTGAAGCGTAAAGGCTATAACTTCTCCAGTTACAGGATGCTCTCAGAAGATCCCAAACCTTTAGATGGTTATACCTTACCTTCTACTTATGTAATTGATAAAAGCGGAACTATTGTAGTAGATAAAAAAGGCGCGGCCGACTGGAATAGTCAGAATTTTAGAAACCTGTTAAGTCAGCTTTTAGCTGAATAAATTAAAAGGTTTTCCTGAAAAATGATTTCACAAAATCGAAACTATAAAGCGAAAACATAATTTTTAAGTCTTCTGAAACTGAAGTTTCTTCATCCAGGTATTTAAAAATATCCTGTGGAGAATTTTTAGTGTAAAATTTGGTAAAAATTTCTTCTCCTTTTTGATTATTCTGGGCGAGTACATCCAGAAAAATTGCATCGTACTTTCTGAATTTTTCATTGATTAAGTTTTCTCCCGGTATTTTTCCGCTTTTAATATTTTTAATAATTCGGTTTATACGCTTTTCTGTGTTTTTAAACGAATAACCGGTAGAAGGTTTTACCCAGCCACCACCGGTACCAATTTTGGTAATTTGTTTAGTGTTTGCTTTATTAAAAGGGAAATCGGTCATTGGGATTATGCCGGTTTCAGTGCTTTTAATCGTAAAATCCTTTGTTTTTAAAACCTTTTCAAAATATTTCTGAAGCATTTCGTCATACACTTTATCTTCAGTTAAAAAGGGAGAGAAAAAAGTATATTCAACTAATGCTTTTCTTTCAGTAAATGGGAGGATATAAGTAAAAGCGGTAGCGCCGGGATACTTAATTCTATAATCCATCATCGTAAAAGAATCTGGGCTAAAAGTGGGTTTTTCGGTTTCTACTTCCCAGCCTTTAAAATGCTGAAAAATAGTAGTGTGTTTTTTACTTTCCAGGTAAGAAGGATCTACCCTGCTGTCAAAAAAATGAGTAGCGCCATAAGATGTTTTTCGGCCTTTGGCTTTCATAGTTACGGGATCAATTTTCTGAATTTCATCGGTAATAAATTCAATATCACCAGATTCTTCTATCTCTTCCTGCAATTTTTGATGATAATCTGCAGCCTTTATCATCTTATAGGAATAAGGGGAAAGTTGTAATTCTATATTTTCTTCAGAAGAAATGAATTTTCCGTTATTCCAGGATTTGGTAAGTAGATGATCCCATTTGCCTGAGCCTTTTTCCCAATAACACCAGGTTTTAACCGGAATAGAAAAATCAGAATCTATTATGGCAATCTTTTTTCCTTTGAAAAAAACATCCCGGCTAAGTTGCCGGGCTAATTGAAGGCCTGCAAGTCCTCCACCAATAATAACATAAAAATATACGGGACCTAGCATAAATTACTAACGCAGCATTACTATTTTATTTTTTAAAGTATTTGAAAGGTACGAATAACATTCCAAAACATTCGCCATCGTCTTTGCCAAGATGTTTATGATGCATTTTATGTGCTCTTCTTATTCCTTTAGCGAAACGGTTATTAGCATTTCTAAACATTTTAAATCGTTGGTGTATAAAAATATCGTGAACCGTAAAGTAAGTAATGCCATAGGCTAAAATTCCCAGGCCAATGGGTAGGCCAATCCAAACATCTTCATAACGCCAAAGTAGGAAAAAACCAATACTAACCAGTGCGTAAAAAATAAAGAAAAGATCGTTGCGTTCCCACCAGTGGCTGTGGTCTTTGTGGTGGTGGTCTTTGTGCAGTTTCCAGAGTAATCCGTGCATAATATATTTATGGGTAAACCAGGCCATTCCTTCCATACCGGCGAAAGTGCCCAGAAAAACCAGAATCCATAATAAAATATCCATATTAAATAAGTTTTAATCTATAAGAAATATACGATTTGGCCAAGAGCCCTGCTTTTTGATAATCTGGAACCCTTATCCTGCTGTTCCTAATTTCTAAAGAAGGTACTTTTTTAAGCTTGTGCAATAATTTTCTATAATAAATATATGCGGTGTAAACACCAAATTTAGCTTCTACTGGTAAATGCGAAATTCCGCTTAAACCATGTTTAAAATCTTCTTCTATTTCTGCTATAATCTTTTGTTTGCTGGCTTCATCTAATTGTTCAAGATTGGTGCCGGGGAAATAACTACGGCTAAGATCTTCAAAATCGGCTTTAAGGTCTCTTAAAAAATTCACCTTCTGAAAAGCAGAGCCTAAACTCATTGCAGATTGCTTCAGCGATTCATATTTTTTATGATCCCCCTTTACAAAAACCTTTAAACACATAAGGCCTACTACGTCTGCACTTCCGTAGATATATTCTTTATATTCGGCAATACTAAGATAGTCAGATTTATGCAAATCTAAGCGCATACTCTTCATAAAAGCGCGATAAAGCGATTCGTCTATTTGATACTTATGTACGGTTTCCTGAAAAGAATTTAAAATAGGATTTAGGCTAATTTTATCTTTAATTGCTTTATAAAGATCTACTTCAAAATCGTTAAATAGTTTTTCCTTATCATAGTCATGAAATGTGTCTACAATTTCATCGGCAAAGCGCACAAAGCCATAGATATTATAAATATCCTGACGAATAGAGGGCGCGAGCATCCTGGTTGCCGTAGAGAACGAGGTGCTGTAATGGTGAGTAACAGTTTTACTACAAGCCCGTGAAACATTGTCAAAAATGGCTTTCATAATTTAATTTTCTTTTTGAATTAATCCCGCAGCGAGCTTTCCCGAAATAAGGGAAGGAGGCACGCCGGGGCCGGGAACACTTAACTGCCCGGTAAAAAATAATTTGTGCACTTTTTTACTCTTTAATTTAGGTCTTAAAAATGCAGTTTGTAAAAGGGTATTT
This sequence comes from Salegentibacter sp. UBA1130, assembly GCF_002311535.1. Lineage (NCBI taxonomy): Bacteria > Pseudomonadati > Bacteroidota > Flavobacteriia > Flavobacteriales > Flavobacteriaceae > Salegentibacter > Salegentibacter sp. UBA1130. Next base: position 128,534 of record NZ_DCAP01000033.1, read on the forward strand.
GCCAGGCCATAAGCATTACCCTTATAAGAATTATAATCTTCTTTAAAATCTTTAACGCAAAATGATTCTTTAAAAAGAAGATGATCGGTTACATTTTGATTGGTTAAACTTTCAAACCGGCTTATAATTTTCTGAAAATATTTCTCCCTAATTTCTGGAGTATCTTCCACATCGGGTGCCAGCGGAATTAAAAATATACCGGCTTCTTTTCCTTCTGGCGCGGCGGCATCATCTGTAACTGATGGAAAGCTTGCATAAAACAACGGATTTTCTGGCCACTCGGCATCATCGTAAATTGCTTTTGCGTGTTTCTCGAAGTCGGTATCAAAAAATAAGGTATGATGCGTTACATTCTCTAATTTCTTATTAAAACCGGCAAAAAATAATAAAGCTGAAGGAGCAAAGGTCTTTTTTTGCCAGTAAGACTCCTTGTATTGTCTTTTGTATTCCGGCAGTAAAGTTTCGGTATGATGATAATCGGCACCGCTAAGAATATAATCGGCTTCTATTTTTTCACCGTTTACCTGCATTCCTGTTGCGGTATTGTTTTCAACAAAAATTTCAGAAACCGCGGCATTCGTATTTATTTTAACTCCCAGGGAATTAGCCAGGTTTTCCATGGCTTCAATCACCTTATACATTCCGCCTTTGGGGTGCCAGGTGCCCAGGCCAAAATCGGCGTAATTCATAAAACTATAAAAAGCCGGGGTGTGGCTGGCTTTAGCTCCCAGAAATAGTACCGGAAATTCAAGAATTTGAATAAGTTTCTGGTTGGTAAATTCTTTCCTGACTTCTTTAGAAATTGTGCTAAAAAACTGGCCTATTTTGCCTGCGGTGGTGGGCGTAATTAATTCTAAAGGAGAAACGCCGGGGCGATATACCAAATCTTTAATGGCTATATCATAATTGTTTTTAGCTTCCTCAATAAACTGTTTTAGCTTTATTGAACTTCCGGGTTCTTCGGCTTCAAAAGCCGCGCAAATTTTATCGAGGCTGTCTTCTATGGTAATGCTATCATTTTTTCCGAAGAAAACTTTATAAGCGGGACTTAGTTTTTCCAGCTCATAATAATCTGAAGGTTTTTTGCTAAAATCGGCAAAAAAACGTTCAAAAACATCGGGCATCCAATACCATGTAGGACCAATATCAAAACAGAATCCGTCTTTTTTTAGCTGGCGTGCCCGCCCGCCGATGTTTGCATTTTTTTCAAATATATCTACCCTATAGCCATCTCTTGCGAGGTAGCAGGCCGCAGCGAGGGAAGCAAATCCGGAACCAATAACAGCAACTTTCTTCTTCATATTTAAAGGTTATCTATAAATTGGTTTAGGTTGGTGTGGGTTTTCACAAAAGCGGGAAGCTCTTTATGCTGAATTTCCCTTATTTTATGCCCAAAAAGTAATAATTCGTAAGTTTTCTTTTCGCAAACTTCCTCGTTAAATTGATTTATAAAATCTTCTACATCTCCGGGTGCGGTGGTAAAATAACTTACAAAACTCAGGTTGTCGTGGCGCTCTAACAGATAGCCAAGATCGGTTAAAGGTAAACTTGGGCCCAGATAAATTGCCTGGTTCCCGTGATATAGAAGTTCATAATACAGGTAAATAATCCCAATATCGTGAATTTCATTTTCGGGAAGAAAGAGTACGTATAACTTATCGGAAGTTGGTTTGACCTCTTTCTTTATTTCAGCGAGATTAAAATATAATTTTTGTTTAATAAGATCTACAATATAATGCTCGTGAATTGGCTTAATGGTATCGGTTTGCCACAACATACCAATTTGCTCCAGTAAGGGAAGAAAAACCTGGTGAAAAATTTGCCTGAAGCTTTTATCTTTCTGTAGCGTCTCGTATGTATTATTAAAAAGCTCTTCATCAAAATTCATCATAGAAAGTTTAAATGAATTTTGAGCTCGGTTTTCTTTACTTGTACTGGCAGAAATACTTCTTACCATTTTAGCAATTTCTTCATCACTGAGTTTGGAAATCCTTGAGATTTTATAGCCGTGTTCGTTTAAGAAAGCAACGTTTAAGATCTTTTGAAGATTAGAACTATCGTATGTCCTTATATTTGTAGAAGTACGATCGGGATTTAAGATATTATATCTTTTTTCCCAAATTCTTATGGTATGAGCCTTGATTCCGCTTAAATTTTCAAGGTCTTTTATACTGAAATTTTGCTTAATTAGTTCCATATTGTGTTTAAGATAGTCAAATCTAATTAAAATTGAACATTAAACACTTTACGAAAGTGTTAAAATGTTTAATTGTTTAGTTAAAAAGTTAAACACTAAAATTTATGACGACGATTTCTTCAAAACTTGTCCTTATAACCGGTGGCGCATCTGGTATAGGAAAAATAATGGGCAGGGAAGTATTAAAGCATGGGGGTAAATTGGTAATTTGGGATGTGGATAAACTCAATTTACAAAAAACACTTAATGAATTTGAGGAATTGGGGGAGGTATATGGATACACCATAGATATCACCAATACCGTGTGGGTAAAGGAAATGGCCAGGCAGGTAGAGGAAGAAATTGGAGGAATTGATATTTTAATCAATAATGCCGGAATTGTGTATGGTGGTTATTTTCACGAGAATTCTTCAGAAAAAATAGAAAAGACAATGAAGGTAAATGCCATTGCCCCAATGCAACTTGCATTAACTTTTCTTCCCGGTATGATCAAAAGGAAAAGAGGTCATATTTGTAATATAACCTCTTCTGCCGGTCTGGTCTCTAATCCAAAAATGGCGGTTTACGCCGGCAGCAAATGGGCTGCCACCGGTTGGTCTGATAGTTTACGGTTGGAAATGGAACAGCTTAAAACGGGCGTTGGCCTAACCACGGTTACTCCTTATTATATTAATACCGGAATGTTTGACGGGGTGAAATCTAATATCCCTATTCTGGATCAAACTAAAGTGGCTAAAAAAATAATTAAAGCAATTGAAAAGAACAGGATCTATCTAAGTATGCCGTGGAGTATGCGTTTTGTAAGATTTTCACAGGGACTTTTTCCAATTTGGTTTTACGATTGGTTTGTAGGAAGGGTAATTGGGGTGTATAAAACAATGGATGAATTTAAAGGTCGAAAAAAATAAGGATATGGAAGAAACTTCAGCAAAAGAGATAGCCGAAATATATAAGAATCAAAGAACGTTTTTCGCTTCTCAGGAAACTAAAAGTATAGATTTCAGGCTTCAGCAGTTAAAGAAATTAAAAAAAGCCATTCTTCAATATGAAGATAAAGTGAATAAAGCTTTATGGGAAGACCTTCATAAATCTAAGGAAGAAGCTTTTCTTACCGAAACCAGTTTGCTTATAGAAGAGTTGAATTATCATATTAAAAGCCTCAAGAAATGGTCACAGCCTAAAAAAGTAGGGACACCTTTACAAATTAAACCTTCCGGCTCAAAAATCTATTTTGAGCCCCTGGGCATTGGTCTAATAATCGCGCCGTGGAATTACCCGTTTCAGCTTACTATAAATCCATTAATTGGTGCCATTTCTGCCGGATGCTGTGCGGTGCTAAAACCTTCACCAGACACACCTGATGTAGCCAGGGTTATAAAAGAAATGATTTCAGAATTTTTTCCTTCAGAATATATTTCGGTAGTGCAGGGAGGGAAGGAAGCTAACCAGGAGCTGTTTAAATTTCCATTTGATGTTATGTTTTTTACCGGTAGTCCGGGTGTGGGGAAAACCGTAATGAAAGCTGCTGCCGAGCATTTAAGCCGAGTGGTTTTAGAACTGGGAGGTAAAAGCCCCTGTATAGTAGATAAAGCGGCAAACCTAAAAATTGCCGGAAAAAGAATTGCCTGGGGTAAAATTATAAATGCAGGCCAAACCTGTATCGCACCAGATTATTTGCTGGTTCACAAGGATATTAAGAAAGATCTCTTAGCTGAAATTTCTAAATCTTTTGAAGAAATGCTGGGAGATAATATCGCAAATTCTAATCATTATGGCCGAATTGTAAACCCAAATGCAATGAATAGGTTAATGAAATATTTAGATGGCGATATATATTACGGCGGAAAAGTAAATTTAGAAGAAAAATATATTGCTCCTACGATTTTAAATAACGTAAAACCTGAAGATGAGATTATGCAGGAAGAGATCTTCGGGCCTATTTTACCGGTAATGGAATTTGAAGAAATAGAGCAAGCTTTATCTTATATAAACAAGAATGAAAAACCGCTTGCACTTTATTATTTTGGAAAAGATAATGGCGCAGATCAAGTTTTGCGGGAAACAAGTTCTGGGGGAGCCTGTATAAACGATACGCTCTTACACGTAGCGAACCATAAATTGCCTTTTGGAGGTGTGGGAAATAGCGGAATGGGGAAATATCACGGTAAAGAAAGTTTCCTGGCTTTTACGCACGAAAGAGGCGTGGTAAATTCAACTACAAAACTGGATATACCATTAAAGTATCCACCTTATAAGTTTTTTGGATTAATAAAGAAAATAGTAGGATAGGAATTTAGAAAGTGCCCGGAGCGGGAGTCGAACCCGCACGCCCTAATGGACACATGGCCCTCAACCATGCCTGTCTACCAGTTCCAGCACCCGGGCTTAAAACAAGTCTGGAAATAGTACATTTCCTAGGGCTGTTGCAAAAAATTGAATTCAAAGAATTCTGAACTTAAAAAGTGATCTGGCTGGGGCTCGAACCCAGGACCCTCTCCTTAAAAGGGAGATGCTCTACCAACTGAGCTACCAGATCGGTTGCGAATATTTCAAAAAAATAAATTCAATTAAGAATTCTGAACTTAAAAAGTGATCTGGCTGGGGCTTCCCGAAACTCTACTTTACTGCGTTTCGTTAGGGACAGGTTTCTCGCCAACTAAATCAAAATTTATTTTGTGATCTGGCTGGGGCTCGAACCCAGGACCCTCTCCTTAAAAGGGAGATGCTCTACCAACTGAGCTACCAGATCAATAAAAAGCATCCGTCTTTTTGCGAATGCGGGTGCAAATATACATTCATTAATTTATTTTTCAAGCCTAAATTGAGATAAATTTATATTAGATTTGAATCCTTCTAATAATAAGTACTTTAACTATGAAAATTTTTTTAACCGGGTATATGGGATCGGGTAAGTCGGTGGTAGGAGAGAAGCTTGCTAAAAATCTGAATTACAAATATGTAGATCTCGATGATCAAATAGAAGTGATCCAGGGAAAAAGTATTAATGATATTTTTGAGGATAGAGGCGAACTTTATTTTAGAAAACTGGAATCACAAATTTTAGACGATATTTTGGAAAATAATTCAGATATGGTGATCTCTTTAGGAGGGGGAACGCCATGTTACGGAGATAATTTTGACCGAATTTGTGCCCAAAAAGATGCAAAAAGCATTTACTTAAAAGCATCTATCCCAACATTAACCGAAAGGCTTTTCCAGGAAAAAGTTCATAGACCGGTAATTAGTCATTTAGACTCCCGGGAGACTTTAGAAGAATTTATTAGGAAACATCTCTTTGAGCGCGCCTATTATTACAGCCAGTCGGATATTACCGTAAACGTAGACGAAAAAGAACCTGAATTTATTATAGATCAAATTATAGAAAAACTATAAAAGCTCTGCTTTAAATTTATTTGCTTCAAAAGAAACTTCTACCATTTCGTTTAAAGAAGTGGAGAGCGAAATTCCTTTAAAATCGGCTTTTACAGGGTATTTTTTATGATTTCGGTCTACTAAAACCGCTGTTTTAAATTGTTTAAGCGGAACATTTAAAAAATGTCTTACGCCATAAATTAAGGTGGTCCCAGAGTTTAAAACATCATCTACCAAAATAACCGATTTATCTTGATAAACCTCGGGTTCCAACGAAGTAGTAATTTCTTCCAGCGGATTTTTCTTATTTACGTAAACTTCGCACAACTTGATTTTTAGCGGAGAAATCGTTTCTAAAGCTTCTTTTAAATGCAAGGCTAATTGATGGCCCTTTTTAGAAATACCGGCAAGAATAATTTCCTTTTCATCAATATTGCTTTCGTAAACCTGGTAGGCTATACGTTTAATTTTATGCTGAATTTGTTCGTGATTTAAAATAAGTACACGTTCTTTCATTTGCTTATATGTTTGGGTTCAGCGTCAAACTGACTTTTTTCTGAATTTAAAAAATAATTCGTTTCCCTGCCTTGGTTTTATAGAATTGTAGCAGGTTTCGAGGATTTCAATTTTAAAATACGGACTAAAATACGTTAAATATTCTTCTTTGTTTCCGCCAAAAGGCGGACCTTGTTCTGTAAGCGGAAATTTAAAAAGCAGTCCGCTTAGCAATCCATTCTCATTTAAAATTTCAGCAGATTTTTTTGCATAATCCTGCCTGGAACTTACCGGAAGCGCACAGAAGAAGGTTTGCTCTAAAATAAGATCAAAAGAATCTTCAATTTCAAAGAAATTAATGTGCAATAATTGTTCTTCCGGAAAATTGGGTAAACGGTTTTTTAGATTTTTTAGGGGATTTTTGCTAATATCGGCTACATATACATTTTTAAAACCCTGTTTAAATAAATATTCGGCTTCATAGCCATTTCCGGCGCCGGGAATTAATATTTTAAGTTCCCTGTCTGCAAGCTGATCTATATACTGTTTCAGTGGGGGAGATATTTCGCCAATATCCCAGCCGGTTTGGTTTTCTTCGTAGCGTTGCGACCAAAATGCCGAAGAAAAACTACGATTTGATGTCATCTGGATTGGGGTCTGTGTTTTCAAACCAATCGTCTATATCACGACGATCTTTTTTAGTAGGTCTTCCTGTACCTTTTTTACGATAATAATCTTTAGAGTATTTTAAAAGCTCTAATTTTTCAAAAGCTTCTTTTGGGGTTACATCAATTATATAAAGATTTACCAGTTTTGCGCCAACCCGGTTGGGCGGAAGGTCTAAAACTTCAATTTGATAATCTATCTGGTTTTTTCTTACGGTAAGTTTATCGTTTGGAAAAATTTCTTTAGAGGGCTTTACATTAGCGCCATCTACTTTCACTTTTCCCTGCTTGCATGCGTTGGTGGCAATGCTTCGGGTTTTAAAATATCTTACGCACCATAAAAACTTGTCAACTCTCATAAAATCTCTCCTTTAAAACTGCGTTAATCTTAAACAAAAATACAAGAATATTGTATCTTGCGCGCCAAAAATAAAGACAATGCGATTAAACAAATTTTTTATTCTAAGCCTTATTTCAGCTTCAACTCTAATTTCCTGTAACGATGATGATAATAGAAATACGCCGCAAATTGAGGAAAGAGACCCTGAAGAGCAGGCTTTGACTGATGCCGATTCAATAAATAATTTCCTGGACACCCATTTTTACAATTACGAAGAGTTTGAAAATCCTTCAGATGATTTTGATTATATGGTTCGTCTTGATACAATTGCCGGTGAAAATGCAGATAAAACACCACTTTCTGAAGAGGAAAACCTGATTATGAAAACGGTGGTGAATAATGATGTAGAATACAATATGTATGTATTAAAGGTTAGAGAAGGGGAAGGCCAACAACCAAAATTCACCGATTCTACTCTTGTTAGTTACCGCGGGGAACTATTAAACCTTACCGCTTTTGATAATGCAAATACACCTGTTTGGTTTGATCTTACCACACTAATAAAAGGCTTTACTGAAGGAATTATAGAATTTAAAGGAGCTTCGGGATATAAGGTAAATCCAGATAATACGGTAGATTTTAATGACGATTATGGCATTGGAGCTTTAATTTTTCCTTCAGGTTTAGGATATTTTTCAAGTTCACAAACCAGTATTCCACCTTATAGTCCTTTGGTTTTTAACGTGCAGTTATTCCGTGTTAATGAAACCGATCACGATCGGGATGGTATTCCCAGCTGGATGGAAGATTTAAATGAAAATAACAATATTTTGGACGATGATAGCGATGGTGACGACACTCCAAATTTTGCTGATGCCGATGATGATGGTGATGGAAAACCAACCCGTGATGAAATAATTATCAATGAAGATGGTAGTATAGAGTTTCCAGATTCTAACGGAAATGGAACTCCAGATTATTTAGATCCCGATACTTTTGAATAAGTAAAAGCTTAAGTATTTTATATAGAAAAGAGGTTAAGTGAAAGTTAACTTAAACGTCATCCTGAACTTGCTTCAGGATCTAAGTTGTTTTAAAACATATTAGAAGCTGAAACTAGTTCAGCTTGACGAAGAAAGTCTTTTTACTTAACCTCTCCTTTTTTATTAAACAGAATAGAACTTTCCTGTTTGGTTACTTTTAACTTAAAAAGCGTAAGACAAACTCAAAATCCATTGAGAAGGTCTGGAATCTATTGAAAAATTATCTGAAGCTTCTTCACTAAAAGCGGTATTTTCGGTAAAAGCGCCTTCATATCTTACATCAAAACCTAATCTACCCAGATTTATACCGGCACCTACCTGGTAACCTACCGTTATATCTTTTTCAACATCGCCAATTTTTAGCGGAGTATCTTCCAGCTCATTATTTATAATATACTGAAATGAAGGACCTGCTTTTATATTTAAGGGTCCTAAAACATTTACGCCCAATAAAATAGGCGCATCAATTTTATCAATTTTATAGTTGAAAGTTTCATATTCGGTATTCAGGCGAGTGAACATTAGTTCTGGCTGAAGAAAAATTCCCACAATCTCAAAACGACTGAAAAGCCCTATATGATACCCTGATTTTTCTTTACCTTCAATGATATCTCCTAAATCGTTAGAAGCATTTTCCATTTTAAGATCTCCGGTAGCCCCGTAGTTGAAACCACCTTTAATTCCAAAATCTGCTTCCTGTGCTATGAGTCCAGCAGAGGAGCACACAAAAAAAGCGATAAACATTAATTTTTTCATAGTAGATTGTTTTATTGTTAGGTTTAAATAACGCACAAATAGTGCCTGTTATTTTTTACTGAATAAAAAAAGCCTTTAAGAATCACATTCTCAAAGGCTTTAAAGATAATTAAAAAGAAGTTTTATTTTCTTTTTAGCACTTTTTCTGTGGCTTTAATAATCGCTTCTGCGTTAAGTCCGTATTTTTCAAATAATTGTTCCGGGGTGCCGCTTTCTCCAAAAGTATCCTGGGTGGCCACAAATTCTTGTGGTGCCGGATTATTTTCGGCTAAAGTGCGGGCAACGCTTTCTCCAAGACCGCCAAGGAAGTTATGTTCTTCGGCAGTTACCACACATCCGGTTTTCTTAACCGATTTGATAATGGCTTCTGCATCTAAAGGTTTGATCGTGTGAATATTGATCACATCAGCACTAATTCCTTTTTCTGAAAGTTTTTGGGCCGCCTGTATCGCTTCCCAAACCAAATGGCCGGTAGCAATTATAGTTACATCATCCCCTTCATAAAGTTGAACTGCTTTCCCAATTTCAAACTTTTGATCTTCCGGAGTGAAATTAGCTACTTTTGGTCGTCCAAACCGAAGGTAAACCGGGCCATCGTGCTCAGCAATAGCCAAAGTTGCGGCTTTGGTCTGGTTAAAATCGCAGGTATTTATTACCGTCATTCCTGGTAACATTTTCATAAGGCCTATATCTTCCAGGATTTGGTGGGTTGCTCCATCTTCTCCTAAAGTTACTCCAGAGTGAGAAGCACAAATCTTTACGTTCTTCCCCGAGTAGGCGATAGATTGTCTAATTTGGTCGTAGACTCTTCCCGTCGCGAAATTTGCAAAAGTACCTGCAAATGGAATCTTCCCGCCAATGGTAAGACCTGCGGCCATTCCCATCATATTGGCTTCGGCAATTCCTACCTGAAAGAAACGCTCCGGATTTTCATCTATAAAATCCTGCATTTTAAGCGATCCTATAAGGTCGGCACAAAGTGCTACTACGTTAGGATTGGTTCTGCCAAGCTCGGTAAGTCCCGCACCAAAACCGGAACGGGTATCTTTTTTTCCTGTATCTGTATATGTCTTCATTCTAAATTTCTTTGTCATTTCCACTTTTCTGGAAATCTATATTATTTTATATCCATTCCCCTTAAAATCAAATTCCTCCCCTTCGGGGAGGCTAGGTGGGGCTTTTAATAATCTCCTAAAGTTTCAGGATTTTGAGAAAGCGCAGTTTCTAATTGCTCATCGTTAGGCGCTTTTCCGTGCCAGGCGTGGGTATGCATCATAAAATCTACACCATTACCCATAACGGTAGTCATAAGTATACAAACCGGTTTTCCTTTTCCGGTACGGGATTTGGCTTCAGTTAATCCATCAATTACCTGTTGCATATCGTTACCATCTTCAATCTCCATTACATCCCAACCAAAAGCTTCAAATTTAGCTTTCAGGTTACCCATTGGTAAAACGGTTTCTGTACTTCCGTCTATTTGCTGGCCATTTACGTCTACTGTAGAAATGATATTGTCTACCTTATTACCGGCGGCATACATAATAGCCTCCCAGTTTTGACCCTCCTGTAATTCACCATCTCCGTGAAGGGAAAATACTAAATGCTTATCCTTATTCAGTTTTTTAGCCTGAGCAGCTCCAAGAGCAACCGACATTCCCTGGCCCAAGGAACCTGAGGCAACACGAATTCCCGGCAGGCCTTCGTGCGTTGTAGGGTGCCCCTGCAACCTGGAATCTATAAGTCGGAAAGTATTTAATTCATCTACAGGAAAATAACCACTACGGGCTAAAACGCTATAGAAAACCGGTGAAATATGACCGTTGGAAAGAAAGAAAAGGTCTTCGTCTTTCCCGTCCATGTTAAACTCGGGTTTGTGTTCCATAATTCCGCCCTGGTACAAAGCGGTGAAAAATTCTGTGCAACCAAGCGAACCTCCCGGATGTCCCGAATTCACCTTGTGAACCTGCCTTAAAATATCCCGGCGTACCTGGGTGGCAAAATCTTCTAATTCTTTGATCTTTGACATTAAAGTAAAATTGTGTTGTTAAAATGATAGCCACAAAAATAGCTTTTTATAAAGCTTTGTCAAAGTGCTTGCCTTCCAGTTATTAAGAAAACTAACCAAGTAACTAACAATTTCCTGGTGTAAACTTCTTTTATTAAATTTTCAATCGATTGCGATATTTGAAAGCTCGGCTGTCTTTAAATCAAAAAAAAATTTTAATACCCCTTGGGTTTGTCAAAAGGAAGTTTACTTGAGTATCTTTGCACTCACTTAAAAAGTATTATGAAATTTGATTTGTTGAGTACCGATACCGGTAGTAAAGCCCGCGCCGGGACCATTACCACCGATCACGGTAAGATTGAAACTCCTATTTTTATGCCTGTTGGTACAGTAGCTTCGGTTAAAGGAGTACACCAGCGGGAACTTAAAGAAGACATTAATCCTGATATAATTTTAGGGAATACCTATCACTTATATTTACGTCCCCAAACCGAAATTCTTAAGAAAGCCGGTGGCTTACATAAGTTTATGAACTGGGATCGAAATATTTTAACCGATAGCGGTGGGTACCAGGTATACTCCCTTTCTGCGAGAAGGAAAATTAAGGAAGAAGGGGTAAAATTCAAATCACATATAGATGGTTCTTACCACGTTTTCACTCCAGAGAATGTGATGGAAATTCAACGGACTATTGGTGCCGATATCATTATGGCATTTGATGAATGTACACCATATCCTTGTGATTATAAATACGCAAAACGTTCTATGCATATGACGCATAGGTGGCTGGACAGGTGTGTAAATCATTTGCAAAAAGTAGATCCTTTATACGGGTTTGATCAAACGCTTTTTCCCATAGTTCAGGGAAGTACTTATAAAGATTTAAGGAAACAATCGGCAGAATATATAGCTTCAGTAGGAGCAGAGGGTAATGCGATTGGCGGACTTTCAGTTGGAGAACCTGCTGAAGAAATGTACGCGATGACAGAAGTTGTTACTGAAATTCTTCCGGAAGATAAACCGCGATATCTAATGGGAGTAGGTACACCTATTAATATTTTGGAAAATATTGCACTGGGAGTAGATATGTTTGATTGTGTGATGCCTACCAGAAATGCCCGTAACGGGATGCTTTTTACGGCTCACGGGACAATTAATATTAAAAATAAAAAGTGGGAAGACGATTTCTCTCCTCTAGATGAAATGGGAACTACTTTTGTAGATAAAGATTATAGCAAAGCTTATGTTAGGCATTTATTTAGTGTAAATGAACTTCTCGGCAAGCAAATTGCTACTATTCATAATCTCGGATTTTACATGTGGTTGGTACGTGAAGCCAGAAAACATATCTTAGCCGGAGATTTTGCCAGATGGAAGAATATGATGGTTAAACAAATGGATAAAAGACTTTAGACTTTGAAAATTTTAGATTGGTACATATTAAAACGTTATTTGGGAACTTTCTTCCTTATGCTTTTACTATTTATACCAATTGGAATTACAGTTAATCTTGCTGAAAAAATTGGGAAAATACTGGATAATGAAGTGCCTTTTATAGAAGTGGCTCTTTATTATGTAGACTTTACAATCTATTTTGCCAATTTATTATTTCCGCTTTTCCTGTTTTTATCGGTGATTTGGTTTACCTCCAAACTTGCAAATAATACTGAAATTATTGCCTTTTTAAGTAGTGGGGTTTCTTTTTGGAGGTTCTTAAGACCTTATCTTATTGGTGCAACTATTGTTTGTATTTTAGCGCTCATTCTTGGTATGTTCCTCGCGCCAAAAGCCAGTAAAGGTTTTAATGAATTTAAATATGAATATCTTAAAAAAGGAGCCGAAACCCAGGAAACCAGGGATGTTTATAGGCAAATAAATGATAACGAATTTATCTATGCCAGCCATTTTCAGCCATTGGGGAAATCGGCTAGAAATTTCACTTTAGAACATTTTGAAGGCAATAAACTTGAATATAAAATAAGTGCCACCAGCCTAAGATTTAATCCCGAAGACACTACTTATTCTTTAACCAATGTAAATAAACGAATTGTTGGGGTAGATGAAGATTCTATAATTCATCAGAATAAGTTGGATACCATTCTTCCTTTTGAATTTGATGAATTAACCCCTGAAACTTATATCGCTGAAACTTTAAACTATACCGAGCTAAACGAGTTTATTGAACAAGAACGCCGCCGCGGTTCTGGAAATATAAATAGATATTTGGTGGTAGCTTATAAGCGATGGAGCATTCCTGTTTCCGCATTTATTCTTACCATAATTGCGGTAGCTGTTTCCTCTATGAAACGTCGTGGAGGGATGGGTGTAAACCTTGCCGTTGGAATTACTTTAGCCTTTATATTTATATTTTTCGATAAGGTTTTTGGGACTATGGCCGAGCAATCTACCTTTTCTCCTTTAATTGCTGTTTGGTTTCCTAATATCAGTTTTGGTATTCTGGCAATTTTTCTACTTTATAGAGCCAAAAGATAAGAGAAGAAATTTCTCAAAATTTAATGGTCTTTCTGTATAATTCTTCCTTTTAAAGTTTGTTATATTTGTAGGCTAATAAAAAACAAACCATATCAACTTATGGAATATTTAGAATTTGAATTACCCATTAAAGAGTTGGAAGAGCAGTACGCAAAAGCCTGTAACATAGGTGAAGAGAGCGATGTTGATGTTACGGCTACCTGCAGACAAATTGAAAAGAAATTAAAGGAAACCCGAAAAGATATATATAAGAATTTAACGGCCTGGCAACGGGTTCAGCTTTCCAGGCATCCAAACCGCCCCTATACTTTAGATTATATAAATGCAATTTGTGGTGATACTTTTTTAGAGCTTCACGGCGATAGAAATGTAAAAGACGATAAAGCAATGATTGGCGGGCTTGGTAAAATTGAAGATCAGAGTTTTATGTTTATAGGTCAGCAAAAAGGCTATAATACTAAAACGAGACAATATAGGAATTTTGGGATGGCAAATCCTGAAGGTTACCGTAAAGCTTTGCGTTTAATGAAATCTGCAGAGAAGTTTGGTCTTCCTGTAGTGACATTTGTAGATACTCCGGGAGCATATCCTGGGCTTGAAGCTGAAGAACGCGGCCAGGGAGAAGCTATTGCCCGCAATATCCTGGAAATGACAAGGCTAAAAGTGCCAATTATTGTAGTTATCATTGGAGAAGGTGCCAGTGGAGGTGCTTTAGGAATTGGAGTTGGCGATAAGGTAATGATGCTTGAAAACACCTGGTACTCGGTAATTTCTCCTGAATCTTGTTCTTCTATTCTTTGGCGTAGCTGGGAGTATAAAGAGCAGGCGGCAGATGCTTTGAAACTTACCGCTAAGGATATGAAAAAACAGAAATTGATAGACGAAATTGTAAAAGAACCAATTGGAGGTGCTCATAGCAATAGAGAGGAAACTTTTAATACGGTAAAAAATGCAATTTTAGGAGCTTATTCTGAATTTAAAAACTTATCACCAACAGATTTAGTTAATAAAAGAATGGATAAGTATTTAGATATGGGGGTTTTTAAAAGCTAATACCTTACATACCATAACTTCTTAAATTTCCGAAACCCTGGTTTCGGTTTTTTTTGCACTTATCAACACTATTATTAAGTTTTCAACAGGCAGATTGTTGATGACTGGTTAATTAAGTAAGTGAATTATAATTAAGATGCTCTTAACAAATTTTATACTTTCGTGATATGGAAAAAATCACCGCCCCACAACAATTTTCGGCAAAGAAAAGCAACGTAATTAGCCTTGAAAAAGGAAAACTTCCTCCACAAGCTGTTGATTTAGAAGAGGTTGTGTTAGGGGCAATGATGATTGATAAAAAAGGGGTAGATGAAATTATTGATATCCTTAGCCCTGATGCTTTCTATAAAAACTCCCACAAATTAATTTTTGAAGCCATACATAAACTCTTCGAAAATACAGAGGCGATTGACTTATTAACCGTTTCTAACCAATTAAAGAAAGATGGCAATTTTGAAAAAACCGGGGGCGATTATTACCTTATTCAGTTAACTCAAAAAGTATCATCTTCAGCGCATATTGAATTTCATGCGCGTATAATTCTTCAGAAATATATTCAGCGTAGTTTGATTAAAATTTCAAACGAAATTATTGAAGAAGCCTACGATGAATCTACAGATGTTTTTGATCTTTTAGACAGTGCTGAAGCCAAATTATACGAAGTAACCCAGGGGAATATTCAAAAATCTACAGAGACTGCTCAAAGTTTGGTGATTCAGGCGAAGAATAGAATTGAAGAGATCTCGAATAAAGAAGGTTTAAGTGGTGTTCCTTCAGGATTTGATAAGTTAGACCAGTTAACTTCCGGGTGGCAGCCCAGTGACCTTATTATTGTTGCTGCACGTCCGGGTATGGGTAAAACGGCCCTTACCTTATCTATGGCCAGAAATATTTCTGTTGGCCAGAATATGCCGGTAGCATTTTTCTCTTTGGAGATGTCGGCAGTACAGCTAATTACCCGATTAATTTCTTCGGAAACCGGTCTTTCTTCAGAAAAATTAAGAACGGGAAATCTTGAAAAGCACGAATGGGAACAACTTAATGTGAAGGTAAAAGATCTTGAAAATGCACCTCTATTTATAGATGATACGCCTTCACTTTCAATTTTTGACCTTAGGGCAAAAGCCAGGAGGTTGGCTTCCCAGCACGGGATTAAGCTTATTGTAATTGATTATTTGCAGTTAATGACTGCCGGTGGAAGCCAGAAAGGTGGCGGAAACAGGGAGCAGGAAATTTCTACAATTTCGCGTAACCTTAAAGCACTTGCCAAAGAATTAAACATCCCAGTAATTGCACTTTCCCAGTTATCACGTGCCGTGGAAACCAGGGGAGGAAGCAAGCGACCATTGCTTTCTGACCTTAGGGAATCTGGAGCGATTGAGCAGGATGCCGATATTGTTTCCTTTATTTATCGTCCCGAATATTATAAAATTGAAGAGTGGGATGATGAAGAACGTACACCAACCGATGGGCAGGGAGAATTTATTGTTGCCAAGCACAGGAACGGTGGACTGGAAAATATACGTCTTAAATTTATTGGTCATCTTGGTAAATTTGATAACTTAGAAGAGTTCGATTCGCCTTTTGAATATCATTCAAAAATGAATACCGGCGAAAATGATGAGAATGAATTTAATTCTCCAAACCTGCCTAATCCAAGTGCGAACGAAGCTTTTGGTAGCTCTATGAATAGTGGGTTTAATAATGATGACGATGACGAAGTTCCATTCTAAAAATTCTGATAAAATAAAGAGGAGTACACTTAATAACATTGTTTTAAAAGACCAGAAAAGCGGGAAATTTACCGTTCTTCTGGTCTTTTTTGTTTTCCTGTTTCTAAATTCTATTCAGGTTTTAGCATCACAATTGCTTATTCCTATGGACGGAGACTCTCAGAAGAATCATTTAAAAGCTTACGGAATAACCTATTTTGCTTTAGAAGAAGAGTTAGAAGTTAGATGGTTGTTAAATTATCGCGGTGGTTCGTTTTTAATTTCAGATACCGAAGAATTACGTAAAGAATGCCAAATACGAGGAGTTTCTTTTGAAGTAATAAGTGACGATAAAACGCAGTCTATTTTAGAAGAAATCAGTAGTCCTTCCCAAAATATGGAGACCGTGGTCTTAGAGAAAGCTCCAAAAATTGCGGTTTATTCTCCCCAGGGAAATAAACCCTGGGACGATGCGGTTACTATGGCGCTTACTTATGCTGAAATTCCTTACGAAACTATTTACGATGAAGCCGTTCTAAACGATGCCCTGGTTTTATTTGACTGGCTTCATTTACACCACGAAGATTTCACAGGCCAATACGGGAAATTTTACAGAACATTTAGAGCCACGCCCTGGTATATTCAGGAAAAAGAAGAATCTGAAGCTTTGGCGCAAAAGTTAGGCTATGATAAGGTTTCACAAGAGAAATTAGCCGTAGCTCTAAAGATAAGGGATTATGTTGTTGGTGGCGGCTTTATGTTTGCCATGTGCAGCGCTACCGATAGTTTTGATATTGCTCTCGCCGCAGAAGGCGTGGATATTGCTGAAACTATGTTTGATGGTGACCCCAGCGAACCCGGTTATCAATCTAAAATCGATTTCAGTAATACTTTCGCTTTTACCGATTTTACTCTGGAACGAAGCCCAATGGTTTACGAGTTTTCTTCAATAGATATGACTGCTAAAAGAAATATTCCGAAGGAAACCGATTATTTTACGCTGATGGATTTTTCAGCAAAATGGGATGTAGTGCCAACTATGTTAACTCAAAACCACACGCGATTGGTTAAAGGATTTATGGGGCAAACTACAGCATATAACCCTGATAATATTAAAGCCAATGTCCTGGTGATGGGAGAGAGTAAATTAAATGGTGAAGCACGTTATATTCACGGAATAAAAGGAAAAGGATTTTTCACTTTTTACGGAGGCCACGATCCTGAAGATTATCAGCATAGGGTTGGGGATCCAAAGACCGAACTTGATTTACACCCAACTTCCCCGGGTTATAGGCTGATCCTAAATAATGTGCTCTTCCCGGCGGCGAAGAAAAAGCCTCAAAAAACCTAAGATGAAACTAAGTCTTTTATTGAAAATACTAAGTGTGGTCAACTTAATTTTTGTAATATTTCTCATATTAGATTTAACTAATATAATTACATTGCCTTCTTCGGTATATGGAATATTATTAATTTCAGTTGGGATTTTAACTGCAACAGGAATTTATTTAAAAGAAAATAATAAGAAGTAACTATGAAATTCTTTCAGAAGGAAATAAAATTAAAAGCGAGATCAAGAGGTTTTCATATTGTCACTGGCGAAGTTGAAAATGAATTAACCGAATTGAAGGAAATTAATTCTGGAATGTTGAATGTTTTTATTAAACATACTTCAGCAGGAATTACCATCAATGAAAATGCCGATCCTACGGTGCGCGATGATTTTGAGAGTCATTTTAATGAAATGGTTCCGGAAAACATGCCATATTACAAACATACTTTAGAAGGGGCAGATGACATGCCTGCGCATATAAAAGCATCTTTACTTGGCAGTTCGCTTCAAATTCCTGTTACAAATGGAAGATTAAATTTAGGAACCTGGCAGGGAATTTATTTGGCAGAACATAGAAATAATGGCGGTTCCCGAAAATTAGTTTTAAGCCTTTACGGAGTTTAAGCGGAGATACCTATACGCTGAATTGGCTGATAATATTAGTGTACTGGTGGCAAATAATAGATCATTAGTAAATATAAGTACAAAAAAATCCGGCTCAAAAGAACCGGATTTTTAAATAAGAGAGTGTATAACTGTTTGTATTTACTTTACTTTATCTACAACTGCTTTAAAAGCTTCTGGATGGTTCATTGCCAAATCGGCAAGTACCTTACGGTTTAAACCTATTCCATTTGCTTTTGCAGCTCCCATAAATTGAGAATAAGACATACCGTGTTCACGGGCTGCAGCGTTGATACGCAATATCCACAGTGAACGGAAATTACGTTTCTTTACTTTGCGGTCTCTATATGAGTAAAGCATTGCTTTCTCTACCGCGTTTTTGGCTACTGTCCAAACGTTTTTACGACGTCCGAAGTAACCTTTTGCTTGCTTAAGAACCTTTTTTCTTCTGGCTCTCTTTGCAACTGAATTTACTGATCTTGGCATATTTATATGTGTTTTGTAGCAGGCGGTCGATAATCGACACTTTTAACTTAAACTTCAATCTGTCACACTAAGCGCAGTCGAAGTGTTGCCCAACTCCAGGGTTTTTAAATTAATTAAACCGTTAAGAGCTTATTGTTACTTTAAACGCAACATAAGTTTAACATTGTCCTTATCTGCATCGTGTACTAAAGTACTATGCGTTAAGGCTAGCTTACGTTTTTTAGACTTCTTTGTTAAGATGTGACTTTTAAACGCGTGCTTTCTTTTTATTTTACCAGTACCGGTAAGCTTAAAACGCTTTTTGGCACTAGACTTTGTTTTCATTTTCGGCATGTTATCCTCTTTTTATATTATAACTCTCTTATTATTCTTTATTCTATTTTGCTTTTCTTGGAGATAAAAACATAGTCATACGTTTTCCCTCAAGTTTTGGCATTTGTTCTACTTTTCCAAGTTCTTCAAGATCCTGAGCTAATCTAAGCAATAGGATTTCCCCTTTATCTTTAAAAACGATAGATCTACCTTTAAAAAATACAAAAGCTTTTAGTTTTGCACCATCTTTTAAAAATTTCTCTGCATTACGTTTTTTAAACTCGTAATCGTGATCATCTGTATTAGGACCAAAACGTATTTCTTTTACAACAACTTTGCTCGCTTTGGCTTTCATTGCCTTTTCGCGTTTCTTTTGTTCGTAAAGAAACTTTTTGTAATCCATCGCTTTTACCACCGGTGGTTTAGCATCTGGAGATATTTCTACCAAATCCAAACCTAAATCTTCGGCTATGGTTAATGCTTCTTTGGTTGGATAAACGCCCATTTCTACATTATCACCTACAAGGCGAACTTCTTCTGCCCTGATTTTTTGGTTAATCCGGTGTTGATCCTCTTTAACTGCTCTAAGCGGTCTTTTCGATTTTTTTCTACGTATTGCTATGGCTGATCTATTTTTGGTTAAACTTCAAACGTCTTCAACGTTTTTTTGATTTCGTTATTTATAATTGCGGCAAAGTCTTCTACTGGCATAGTGCCAATATCGCCTTCCCCTCTCTTTCGTACAGAAACCGTACCATCCTGTTCTTCCTGTTCCCCTATAATCAACATATATGGGAATTTGTTCATTTCGGCTTCCCTAATTTTCTTCCCAATGGTTTCATTTCGGTTGTCTGCCAAAGCGCGAATTTCGTTATTTTCCAGCAAAGTTAAAACTTTTTGGGCGTATTTTTCATATTTCTCACTGATTGAGAGCACCATAGCCTGCTCGGGCATCAACCATAATGGAAAGTTACCTGCTGTATGTTCCAGTAATATGGCTATAAAACGTTCCATACTACCAAATGGCGCACGGTGAATCATGACCGGGCGGTGTGTCTCATTGTCACTTCCTTTGTAAGTGAGTTCAAAACGTTCTGGCAGATTGTAGTCTACCTGAATGGTGCCAAGTTGCCAGCTTCTGCCAAGTGCATCCTTCACCATAAAATCTAACTTAGGTCCGTAAAACGCGGCTTCCCCGGTTTCAACAACATAATTTAGCCCTTTTTCCTTAGCTGCATTAATAATGGCAGTTTCGGCTTTTTCCCAAACATCGTCAGATCCTATATACTTCTCTTTATTCTCCGGATCTCTTAAGGAAACCTGGGCGGTGAAATTTTCAAAACCTAAAGAATCAAATACATATAAGGTAAGGTCTATCACTTTTTTGAATTCCTCATCTAATTGATCTGGAGTACAAAAAATATGAGCATCATCCTGGGTAAAACCTCTAACCCTGGTTAAGCCGTGTAATTCTCCACTCTGTTCGTAGCGATAAACGGTGCCAAATTCAGCAAAACGTTTTGGAAGATCACGGTAACTCCAGGAGCTAGCGTTATAAATCTCACAGTGATGCGGGCAGTTCATAGGTTTTAATAAGAATTCTTCACCTTCATTAGGGGTATGAATTGGCTGAAAACTGTCTTCACCGTATTTAGCATAATGGCCGGAAGTTACATAAAGTTCTTTTTGACCAATATGCGGACTTACCACCATCTCGTAACCTGCTTTTTTCTGTGCCTTTTTTAAGAAATCTTCCAGTCGTTCTCTTAAAGCCGCTCCTTTTGGTAACCATAATGGAAGTCCCTGTCCAACTTTTTGAGAAAAAGTAAATAACTCAAGTTCTTTTCCAAGCTTACGGTGATCCCTTTTCTTAGCTTCTTCAAGTAGTTCTAAGTATTCTTTTAGTTCTTTTTGCTTCGGAAATGAAATTCCATAAACACGAGTTAACTGCGGATTGTTTTCATCGCCGCGCCAGTACGCGCCGGCAACACTCATTAACTTTACCGCTTTAATAAAGCCGGTATTTGGAATATGGCCTCCGCGGCAAAGGTCTGTAAAGTTGTCGTGATCGCAGAAAGTGATCTCACCGTCTTCCAGGTTTTCGATTAACTCTACTTTAAACTGGTTATTTTGTTCCTTATAATAGGAAAGGGCATCTGCTTTTGAAACTTCCCTTAATTTAAAGTCATGTTTTTCACGGGCAATCTCAAGCATGCGGTCTTCGATCTTTTTAAAATCGTTTTCCGAAATCTTATGTTCGCCAAAATCTACATCATAATAGAATCCATTTTCAATTGCCGGACCAATGGTTAATTTAGAACCGGGATACATTTCTTCTATAGCCTGGGCCATTACGTGAGAGGTAGAATGCCAAAAAGCTTTTTTGCCGTCGTCGTCCTTCCAGGTAAATAAGGTTAAACTTCCATCTGTAGTTAATGGCGTAGAAACTTCTACGATATTATTATTGAATTTTGCTGAAATTACGTTTCGGGCCAGTCCAGAGCTAATGCTGTTAGCAACATCCATTGGAGTGGTACCTTTTTCAAATTCTTTTATACTGCCATCGGGCAAGCTTACCTTAATCATGTATATGTAGTTTTAATGAGCGCAAAGATAATAGGTTGATTTTGCCTGCGCAATATACTTATATATAAAGGAGGATATTTATTGCTGAAATATTAAAAAGAAGTAGTTTTTCTTTATGCTGAAACATTAACTTTTGTCTCCCCAATATTTCTTTAAAATTTTTTATCTTACAAGTTCCTTTTATTGAGAAGTTTAGGAATTTGTTTTAAGATTTCTTTAAAAAATT